>JAFQEK010000012.1 GCA_017399025.1 Clostridia bacterium | reverse complement strand
CATAGTCTTCCAAACGCTTTTTCGTTTCTTCTTCGGTTTCTGGATCCAGAATATCACATTTATTTGCCGCAATGATCTGCGGACGGTCAGCAAGCTCTTCGTTGTATTTTCGAAGCTCTTCATTGATCATTTCAATATCCTCAATGGGATCTCTTCCCTCCGAGCCTGCTACGTCAACGACATGAACGAGCAAACGGCAACGGTCCACGTGACGGAGAAAATCATGTCCGAGACCGAGACCTTCGGAGGCGCCCTCTATCAAACCGGGAATATCAGCGGCAACGAATGCATTTCCGTCCACGGAGACTACGCCGAGCATGGGAGCGAGGGTTGTGAAATGGTAATTGGCAATTTTCGGTCTTGCCGCAGAAATCATAGAAAGCAACGTGGATTTTCCTACGTTGGGCAATCCAACGAAACCGACATCCGCAAGCATTTTGAGCTCAAGAAGAAGTTCTTTCGCTTCACCCTCCAAGCCATTTTTCGCAAAACGGGGCGCACGGCGCGTGGGTGTTGCAAAATGACGGTTCCCCCAGCCGCCTTTTCCGCCTTTTGCAGCAATAAAGGGTTCGCAACGGCTCATGTCTTTGATAATCTTTCCCGTTTTGGCATCTCGGATGACGGTGCCTTCGGGAACGGGGATGATCAGATCGTCTGCGGTTGCTCCATGGAATTTGGAAGGCATACCGTCGCCGCCGTTTTTGGCAACGAATTTTTTACGGTTACGGAAATCCAGAAGTGTGTTCGTTCCTTCGTCAATAACGAAAACAACATTGCCGCCATGTCCGCCGTCACCGCCATCCGGACCGCCGTAAGCAACGTATTTTTCACGGTGAAACGAAATACATCCGTTTCCGCCGTTACCTGCTTTGATATATATTTTTACATGATCATAAAAGTCTGCCATGATAACCTCCTGATTGAAATAGAATGAGGAAAACAAGCCTTATTTTATATAATAACACAGAAAACGCCAACCGTCAAGAAAAAATAAAAAGATTTGTGTATTTCACGAAAAAATTCCGAACAACAGGATATTTTTCCAAAAATTGAAAAATAAATTTTTGTTTAAGGGAATGGATGAAGATTTCTCTGTTTGAAAAATTTCGAAATGATCGTAGGGCGGTAGCTTGCTCCCGCTGAAATATAAACTAAATTTTGAAACGGCGGCAGCGAGCCGCCGCCCTACACCGCACGGAGATCAACACGCTGAATTTCAATTTATTTTACCGACTTTTTCAAAAAAACTCTCCTTGCCCTTGACATTTTTTCCCGTATGATATATAATGAAGTCAAGATACTTAGTTAACTAACTAATTTTAAGAAAGGAAGTGTTTCCATGGCACCAAACCATCCGCATTCCCCAAAACCGGGACTGCTGATCAATGAGATTTCCAAGCTTTTTCACGACAGAATGAGAAAAAATTCGGAAGATCTCGGTTTTCAGACCGGTTACAGGCAAATTCTCCGTTTTCTTGCGCACGAGGACGGCGTTACGCAGATTGATATTGCGCGCGATTCTCATTTCACCGCGCCTACCGTCAGCGTAACTCTGAAAAAAATGGAAAAAGAAGGGTTGATCCGCCGCAGAACCGACAAAAACGATACTCGCTGTTCCAGAGTTTTCATTACCGAAAAAGGCAGAGAGCTGGAAACCAAGCTCTTTGAAAAAATCATGGATTGCGAAGAAGTTCTTGCACGCGGTCTTTCCGATGAAGAAGAAAAAACGCTTTGCCGTTTGCTGACGAAAGTCAGAGATAATATTCTGTCCGAAGCGGAACCGGATGATGGAGGTATCCCCGAATGAAAAAACTTTTGAAATATCTCAAACCTTATTGGTGGATCGCCATCGGTTCTCCGATCTGCATGATTCTGGAGGTTCTGGTAGACTTGACACTTCCTACAATCATGAGAACCATCGTCAATGACAGCATCGGTGCCGCAACACTGGAGGAAGGTCTTTCCGTTGTGGCAAGCAACGGTGTGGTTATGATTGCTCTTGTCATACTCGGCGGTCTGACGGGACTCGGTGCCGCGGGATTTGCCTCCGCCGCTTCCCAAAGTTTCGGAAATGATCTGCGCAGAGATGCATTTTCTCACGTCATGTCGCTTTCTCCCGAACAAACCGATAAATTTACCGTCGGTTCTCTCGTTACGAGACTGACCAACGACATTACCATGATGCAAAGCTTCGTTGCCGCCGCACTCCGTATTTTCTTCCGTTCTCCGATCATGTTCGTGGGCGGTATTATTATGGCAATTATGCTCAACCCGAAATTCGGTCTGATCGTTCTGATTTCCCTGCCCGTTCAGCTGATTCTCGTATGGCTCGTCATGAGAAAAGTCCGCCCGATGTTTGATGAAGTCCAGACCAGATTGGATAAAGTCAACGCCGTTGTTCAGGAAAACGTAACGGGCGCACGCGTAGTTAAGGCTTATGTCCGCGAAGAACATGAAATCACTCGTTTCCGCGGCGCGAACGACGATCTTTATAACCGTATGATCCGCGTACAGTATACCATGGCAATTCTATCCCCGATCATGATGGTCATCATGAATCTCTCCGTCATCGCCGTTATTTTGCTCGGCGGTTTCGAAGTACAGAACGGTATCATCGAAGTCGGCGACGTTATGGCGGTGATTACTTATATCACACTCATTTTGCACTCTGTTATGATGTTTGCGGGTATGTTTCAGTTTATCTCCCGCGCACAGGCATCCGCCAAGCGTATCAATGAAGTGATGGACTCCGCTCCCGTTATCTGCGACGGCGAATACGACGGCGAAGGCGAAGAAAAAGAACGCGGCCACGTTGTTTTCAAAAACGTGATGTTCCGATATCCCAATACACACGGCACTCCCGTTCTGCATCATATCGATCTGGATATCAAAGCAGGCGAAAATATTGCCATCCTCGGCATTACAGGCTCGGGCAAAACCTCTCTCGTCCAGATGATCCCCCGTTATTACGATCCTACCGAGGGTGAAGTCATTCTCGACGGTGTTCCCGTAAAAAATTACACGCTGAAAGCACTTCGTACAAAGATTGCTTACGTATTGCAGAAAAGCGAGCTGTTTTCGGGAACGGTTGCGGAAAATCTCCGTTGGGGTAACGAAAACGCGACCGATGAAGAATTGCTCGAAGCGGCGCAGATTGCGCAGGCAGATGAATTTATTTCCAAATTCGCTGCAGGCTTTGATACGATGATTTCCGAAAAGGGCGCATCTCTTTCGGGCGGTCAGAAGCAAAGGCTTGCAATTGCGCGCGCACTGCTCAAAAAACCGGACGTTCTGATTTTCGACGACAGTATGTCTGCGTTGGACGTTGCTACGGGTGCGAAACTGCAAAAGGCTTTGCGCGAGAAGCTTTCTTCTCTGACGGTCATTACCATTGCACAGCGCGTGGCTTCCGTTATGAATGCAGACCGCATTCTCGTTCTTGACGGCGGTACGATTGCCGCCTGCGGTACGCATGAAGAACTTATCGAAAGCAGTCCTATCTACCGTGATATTTATGAATCCCAGCTGAAACGAGGTGAGAGCATTGAATAACAATCAAAACCGAAATCAAAATCAGCAGAACGGCATGGGGATGCCCGGCAGACCCGGTATGGGCGGCAGACGAGGTCCCATGATGATTGAAAAACCAAAAAATATGAAAAAAACAGCAGGCAGGTTGCTCTCCTACATCGGAAAAAGCAAATTGCTTCTCCTCGTTATGATCATTTGCGTTATTTTTTCCGCTCTGGTTACACTCGTTTCTCCCGTTTTGCAAACGGAAGCGCTCAATTTTCTGACTCCCATCAAAATGGGCGGTTACATGGAGATCACGGACGGTCAACCGACTGTGGATTTCAAATCTATGGGGAAAATTCTGGGATTGATCGCTGTTTTATATCTGCTTTCCTCCTGCTTTACCTTTATACAAAGCCGACTTTCCGCCAAGCTTTCCCAGGGAACGGTCCGCACTATGAGAAACGACCTGTTTGCACGGATTGAACGCTTGCCCATCAAATACATTGACAATCATCCTCACGGCGATATTATGAGCCGTATGACCAACGATATCGAAAACATTTCCAACACCATTTCCCAATCCGTAGCGGCGCTGATCTCGGGTATCATCACCATTGTCGGCGCGCTTGCCGTTATGCTTTACAACAGCTGGGAAATGACACTGATCAGTATCGTTACGATTCCGATCACCATTTTCGTTACTTCCTTTGTAACCAAGCGCGTGCGCCGTTATTTCGTAACACAGCAGAAGCTTCTCGGCAAACTCAACGCTGAAGTGGAAGAGAGCGTTATGGGTTACCGTACGATCATGGCGTTTTCCCGTGAAGATGTTACCAAAAAGCGTTTCGGCGAAATCAGCGCAGAGCTTCGCAAAACGGGAATCAAAGCTGAAATTTTCGGCGGTGTCATGGGTCCTCTGATGAACATCGTCAACAACGTCGGCTTTCTTCTGATTGTTGTTACGGGCGTCATTTTTGCTTTGAACGGCTATTTCTCTGTTCCCACGGTATTCCTTTTCATCCAGCTTTCCAAGCAGTTCACCCGACCGATCAACGAGATTGCAAATCAGTTTACAGCTATTCTCAATGCCATCAGCGGTGCGGAACGTGTTTTTGAAATCATGGATGAACCCTCGGAAATCGATGAAGGCAAAGCCATTCTCCGTCCCGAAAAGGTAACCGGAAAACTTTCTTTCCGCAACATTCATTTTTCCTATGTTCCGGGCGAGCCCGTACTGAAAGATTTCAATCTGGAAGTGGAACCCGGTCAAAAAATCGCCATCGTAGGTAAAACGGGTTCGGGTAAGACTACGATTATCAATCTTCTGACCCGTTTTTACGAAATCGATTCGGGTGAAATCCTGCTCGACAGCAAAAACATCAAGGATATCACAAAAGATTCCCTGCGCGATAATATCGCGATCGTATTACAGGACACGGTTTTGTTTACGGATACCATCGAATCCAATATCCGTTACGGCAAACCCTATGCCACGGACGATGAAATGCGCAAAGCGGCGGCAACGGCAAACGCTGACCGTTTCATCAACCGCATGCCCAAGGGATATCAGACCATGCTTACGGAATCGGGCGGTAATATCAGTAACGGTCAAAGACAGCTTCTTTCCATCGCAAGAGCCGTTCTTGCCGATCCGAAAATCCTGATTCTTGACGAAGCGACTTCCAGTGTAGATACCCGAACGGAAATGCGTATTCAGGAAGCCATGGTACAGCTGATGAAAGGCCGTACGACACTGATTATTGCCCATCGTCTTTCCACCATCCGCGATGCCGATAAGATCATCGTTCTGGACGGCGGTAAGATTACGGAAGCAGGCAATCACGATGAGCTTCTGAAACAAAAAGGCGTTTACTATAATCTTTATATGTCGCAGTTCGCAGGTATTGCAACCTAAGTGAAAAGCAGATTTGCTTTGGAATATACATTCCGAGGCAAGTCTGCTTCGTTTTTATTCCGTAAATTTTTGTTTACGGGAATGAAGATTTTTCTGTTTGCAAAATTTCGATATGATCGTAGAGCAAAAGCCCGCTCCATCACGCAAAGCATGCCAGCTCTAACGTTTTGCCATGAAGTGGCATAATGTGCGGAGTGAGAGGCTTTCAATATCACTTGATTTTGCACCTGTAAACAATCATTGATCGTTCCATCGGACTCACGTTATCTTACCAATAATTTTCGAAGAAGTAAATGCCGTTGACCCGAGTATTTTTTCAGGGCAACAGCATTTACTTTTTCATCATTTATTTTAAAAAATAATTTTTGTATCAAAACATTTCGTCCGTGTATTACGGAACAAATTCGGTTCAAAATTAAAATTCGCACAAAAATCCCAAGATGAATTTGTAAAAATAGCAGGGGATTTTGCTTAATTCGAGCGTTCGAGTGAGAATTAAGCATACCTGCGTCTCGATTTTTACAAGTTCATCTTCGCCGGAAGTGCAAAGTCTACCAAAGGCGGTCGAGCTGCCCAAGCTCGCCAACTTCTTTTTTGTAACTTTTTTCTTTTTGGCAAAGAAAAAAGTTTAGTAACAGAAATTCGATGGAATCATAGTTTTTATAAAATTAGTCTTAAAAAGTAAATGCCGTTGACCCGAGTATTTTTTCTCAAAACCTTTACAAAAAACGATTTTCGTTATATAATAATATTATTGGAAATCACATCAAAAACAAAAGAAAAGGATTTATCATGAACATCAAAGAAGCAAAAACACAAATTGAAAACGCTATGAAAGCGTATTTTACCAAAGACAAATTCGGAAATTACAAAATTCCGATCGAACACCAACGCCCGATTTTCTTGATGGGACCTCCCGGAATCGGAAAGACCGCCATTATGGAACAGATTGCCGCCGATCTCGGTGTCGGACTCGTTTCCTATTCCATGACACATCATACAAGGCAATCCGCGCTCGGTTTGCCTTTTATTGAAAAAAAGATCTACGGCGGAAAGGAATACACGGTTTCCGAATACACAATGAGTGAAATCATTGCTTCCGTTTACGATATGATGGAACAAACGGATTTGAAAGAAGGCATTTTATTTTTGGATGAAATCAACTGTGTTTCGGAAACGCTTGCCCCCTCCATGCTGCAATTTCTGCAATACAAAATTTTCGGAAGGCACCGTGTTCCGGACGGTTGGATTGTCGTAACGGCAGGAAATCCGCCCGAATATAACAATTCCGTACGCGAATTTGACATCGTAACATGGGACCGTCTGAAACGCATTGACGTCCAACCCGATTTCGAAGTATGGAAAGAATATGCTTACAGAAAAGGCATTCATGCCGCCATCATTTCCTATCTGGATATCCGCAAAAGCGATTTTTATAAAATCGAAAGCACGGTGGACGGAAAAATCTTTGTTACCGCCCGCGGTTGGTGCGACCTTTCCGATATGATTCAGCTTTACGAACAGCTCAATATAGCCATAGATGAAAATCTGATCGGTCAATATCTCCAAAATCCGAAAATCGCAAAGGATTTTGCCATTTATTATGATTTGTTCAACAAATATAAATCCGATTATCAGATCGATAAAATTCTTCTCGGAAATGCAACCGAGGAAATCAAAAATCGTGCGAAACAAGCACGTTTTGACGAACGTCTTTCTCTTCTCAGCTTGATGCTGGATGGTTTGAACGAAGATTTTCACCAAGCGTATCTCACGGAAAAATCCCTGACGGTTGTAATGGACTTTATCAAAAACCTCCGTATCGATCTGATCCGCCCGAATATCAACCGCATGGAAATCTTTGACAGCCACATAAAAATACTGGAAAATAAGATCGAAAAAGGCAAAATTTCCGCTGCTTATTCCGATGAACAACTCCAAAATTTCCGCCGGGCGTGCGCCGAATTGGAAAATATCCGTTCTTCGCTGCAACCGCATGTCTCCGAAGATATCAAAAAATTCTTCGAACTGCTCAAATCGGAATTTGAAAAGCGTACGAAAACTTTGAAAACATTTGCGGGACAAACAGGTAAAAAGCTTTCCAACGCATTCAAATTCTGCGAAGAAATTTTCCCCGACGGACAGGAAATTCTGATTTTCATTACTGAATTGACGCTCAACTATTACAGCTCTTATTTCATCAGCCGTTACGGTTGCAAGGAATATTTCGCGCACAACAAGGAGCTTCTTTTCTACGAAAGACAAAAAGAAATCATCCGCAATATCGAATCTCTGGAACTCGATTAAAAAAACAATACATAAACCGCATGCCCTCGGTCATACAGACCGAGGGCACATTTTCTGACCGGACAAAAGTTCGACAGAGGTAGATAACACAGAGAATTTTTGGTTTACGTTAACCGTTCACGTTTTGAATTTTTTCTTGCGTAAGAGAGTGTTTGTTTGAGCGCTTCTTCTTTTTCTACGCCTGCCAAATGCAATTTATGCGCGTAAGACAAAAGCTCGGCAAATCGCAGATCGGGTTTTAAGCCTGCGGCAATCAGATCCTTTCCCATCACACGGGGTTTTTGAATCAAATCTTCATAAATCCGCAGTCTTTCCCACAAAAAATCCTCGTGAAACGCGCTTTCCGCCGAAGTAATTCTTCCGAAATGATCGGATTTCGCAAAATAGACGAGATCTTTCGCGCACTGAACGCTGTCAAACATTTTATTGGTTGCTTTTTCGGAAGAACCGAACGATGCAAGCGCATTCGGGCGCATGTGAAATTCCGTCAGATTCAGAACGTAATGGATTCTTTTTGTTTCGTTGGTCAATCTTTTCAAAAACGTTTCGATCAACGGCAATCCGAGCGTTTCATGATTATAGGAACAAATTTTCCCTTTGACGATTTCCGTACAGATTGCTTTGCCGAAATCGTGGCAAAGTGCAGTCAGCATGAATCCGAACGGATCGGAAACCGATTCCCGATATTTCGCCGCTTCATCCAGAACCATCATTGTATGGCAAAAAACGTCTCCCTCGGCATGATAAACAGGATTTTGTTTCACACCGATCAGCTGTTCAACTTCGGGAAACCATATGCCAAGCTGATTCATTTCCCGCAAAACACGAAAGAAAACGGAAGGACGGTCAGATTTCATGAGTGCCTTGCGAAGTTCTTCCCATACACGTTCATGCGAAAGAGAGGAGAGGGACATTTTTTTGCAAAGCGCTGTGGTTTCTCTCGCAACCGTACAATGAAATCTCGCCGCAAACTGTGCCCCGCGCAGCACACGGAGCGCATCCTCGGGAAAGGTTTCCTCGGAAACATGCCGCAAAATACGCCGTTCCAAGTCTTCTCTTCCCCCGAAATGGTCGATGATTTCGCCTGATAAGACATCCATCATCAAAGCGTTGATCGTAAAATCCCTGCGCTTTGCCGCTTCATAGGTTCCGATCATCGGATCGCAAAAGGTTTCAAAATCACGGTGTCCTTTGCCGATGGCTTTTTCCTTACGAGGCAAAGCAATATCCAATCCGTAACCGCGCAGGGCAAAAATACCGAAATGTTCACCCATGGAAATGCGTTCTCCGAAAGAATCCAGAATTTCTTTCAGAACCGATACCTCCACACCGTGTATTTCAATATCAATATCTTTACTTTCAATAGAAAGCAACCGATCCCGTACATAACCGCCGACAAAATATGCGGTCCCTCCGTGTTTTTTCACTTCTTTTGCAATATTCTCTGCCATCATCAGATCGTTCATGTTATCACCGCCCTTGGGATTAATTTTTTCAAATGAATGGATACTGCCGTGTCATGCATCGGCAAGTCATGAATCTACAGTATAGCTTCCGCTTTCAAAGAAAAAGACTGCTTTTCCGTCTTTCAGAATATAGGGAACGGCAACGCCGTTTTCACAAAGCTTTCCGCCATAGGATTCGGGCAAATACAGCGTTGCGCATGCACCGAAAGGAATTGTGAATGAAATTTCCGTCCGTTCGGTTTCACGGCGCCAATCAATGGAAACACGGCCGAGCATGCTTTCATGATCGGCATGGGCACAGGTCAGACCGCCGTCCACGGCAGGGCGGAGAATGATATGTGCAAAACCGGGCGCATTTTCATCGGGAGAAATACCGCCGATATATTTATACATAAAGGAAGAGAGATCGGAAAACATGTGATGATTATGCGAGCCGCCGCCGTTCCAGCATTCCCAGAGCGTGGTTGCACCTCGGGAAATCCATTCTCCTACACCCGGGAACGTTCTCTGCGCGATCATTTTTTCACCGACCTGTCCCAAACCGGAAGCGCCGAGCGAATGCATGACGAATTTATTGCCAAGAACGCCGAAATCCAAATGCCCGTCTTTTTCTTCGATCTGCGCAAGCAGGCGGTTCAGCAAGCCTTGCTTTTCCGTTTCATTATCGTACAGACCGAAATACAGCATAACCGCAGTTGCCGTCTGGCAATCCCCCTTGACGGAAAAGGTTTCTTTATCAAAGAAACGCTCACGGAAAACAGAACGGATTCGGGAGGAAAGCTCCGTATAATACTGCTCGTCTTCTTCGTTGCCGAACATTTTCGCAAGCTTTGCAGCGGTATGCGCGGCGTAATAGAAAAAGCCGGTATCGGAAACTTCAACGGGGCATTTATAAGAACCCATATTTTTGCCGATAGCGGGTCCTTCAAACGGCGCGCACCAGTCGCCCGTTCCGTAACGGAGCGTATAGTCGTCCGTCATACTTTCCATGAAACCGATGTTTTTCTTTATGGCTTCGTAATTGATTTTCAAAATATCCGTATCGCCGTTATACAGATAAATATTCCACGGAATCATCCAGAGCGCGGCGGACCAGTCAGGTCCCATCAGACCGTAATACCCCCAACCCGTAGACGGGATTACACAGGGAATCTGTCCCTGCGGTCTTTGCGCAGTACGCATATCCCTGCTCCATTTCGTCAGGAATGCGCGCATGCCGAAATTGGTCAGCATTTGCTCGGAAGAAAGCATGGTATCGCCCGTCCAGCCGTTTTTTTCACGGTGGGGATCATCTGTCGGGAAAGAATGGATATTGGCAAGCGTGGACCAACGGCAAAGATGTTGCAGACGGTTCAGAAAATCATCCGAACAGGAAAAATTGCCGATATCGCCCACGTCCGAACAAACCGCAACGCCCGTAACGTCCGACATGGCAGGTTCCGTATCCGTTCCCGAAACTTCAATATACTGGAAACCGTGATAAACGAAACGCGGATGCCATACTTCGGGAAGATCGCTCTTTTTGA
Organism: Clostridia bacterium; assembly: GCA_017399025.1. Taxonomy (GTDB): domain Bacteria; phylum Bacillota; class Clostridia; order Oscillospirales; family CAG-272; genus QALR01. The sequence goes on along the minus strand of JAFQEK010000012.1, from coordinate 19,438 downwards.
TATATTTATCTGTTTGAAATTCGCCGCTTTTGATAAAACTTGTCAGCGCGTAAAAGTCAAGCTCGCCATCCTCTGTGAGCATATCGGAATAGCGGAACGTAAATTCCGTACCCGCTTTGCCGTGAAGCGTATATTCGCCGTAGCCCGCAAGATTTTGCCCTACGTCAAATGCCCAGCCGTTTTTGGTTTTCCATTTTTTGATTGCGGGGAATTTTTGATATACGCGGATGGGTTCCATTTCCTGCGCGCAGAGCAGACCGCCCGGACTTTTACAGATTTTCACCTGTTCCCAATCACCGTCATCATACGCTGCGGTTTGCCATGCGCCGAGTTCCAGCCGCGCATCGTAAAATTCGCCGTTGCGCACACCCGTAAATGTAATCGGACCAAAAGATGCTTTCCAGCTCCGGTCGGAAATCAGCGTTTCGGTTGTTCCGTCACGGAAAATCATTTTCAATTCGCAAATCATTTTGGGCCAGTTTCGCCACGGTGCGGTCGTAGCATTCCAGGCATCCACGGTAAAGCCGTTATAAAAACCGTTTCCGAGAGAAACACCGATGGCATTTTCGCCCGTTTGCAAAAGTTCGCGCACATCGTATTGCATATAATACGATTCTTCATCATAACGGGTATAGGCAGGGGAAAGAATATCATCTCCCGTTTTTTTACCGTTGATAAAGCTTTCAAAATAACCAAGTCCGCAAATGCTGAGATATGCTTCCTTGATTTCTTTTTCAATACGGAATGTTTTACGGAGATACTGCGCCGAAACGGTATTTTTATTGGCTCTGATATCCGAAATCCATTTGGCTTGCCATCTCTCCTTCAATTTACCCGTAACAAAGCTGCCGGCAGCGCTTGCTTTTTCACCGTGAATACTCTCCGTTTCCACAGAAAACCAATACCGCTTGACGGGCAGAAGTTCTTCGCCCCGATAACCGATCAGAACCGTTCGCGTATCTTCCTCAACACCGCTGTCCCATACGGTGTTTCCCCGCTCCATATCCTTCAGCAAAGCATACACACGGATCCGACGGCTTTTTTGCCGATCTCCTCGCAGATCGGAGGATACTTTATACGAAAATCTCGGCAAAGTATCCACACCGCAGGGAGATTTCAAATAATTGACTGTCAAATCATATACGGAAATCATAAAAATCCATTCCTTTCAAAAAAATTACTTTCATCAAAAGTATAACATGATTTTTTTATTTTGAAAATGGTTTTTTCAGATTTTTCCGATGCTCTCAAAAACTTATTTTTCAAGGCAAAGATTTGTGTGTTTACAAAAATTTTTGAAAATTGCGATATATCCCATACGATTTATTATAATTTTGGGTAAACTATTTTTACGATAAATCGTAAAGGAGGACTCAGCCATGCGTACCAAAGAAGCAATTGCCAACCGAATCATTCAACTTTGCAATGAACGCAACATTGCTATCAATGAGCTTGCCAACATAGCGGGAGTTTCTCCTTCAACCGTATACAGTATCTTAAATGAAAAAAGCCTGAATCCCGGCGCCGTTACAATCAAGAAATTATGCGACGGTCTGGAAATCACCTTGGGAGAATTTTTCAGTACACCGGAATTTGATGCATTGGAGCAGGAAATCCATTAACGGGACGGGGATTTTCCGTCTTTCTGTTTCCATAAACATGAACGATTATCAATTGCCGCAATCCCCTATCGCCGGAAATCCGGCTACAAAAAGCATTTGATTCCACCGCTTCAAGAGATGTTTTTTCACTAAAATTACGCAAAAAGCCGGCACACAAGATTTTTTGTCTTATGTGTCGGCTCTTTCTTTTGTTATGAAAGAGATTTTTACATTGATTATTTTCATATATTTTCTTTTGTAAATTTCCATTTATATCTGATAATTTTTTATTCAAAGTCTTTACAAAAAGAAATATATATTATATAATGATACCGTTCAAAATACAATAAAGGAGTTTTTCATGAAACAAAACATAAAATCGATTTTCTCTTTGTTTTTGGTTCTTGCCTTGATCATTCCTTTCATGACAGCATGCGAAGGTATGGCAAGTCTTGAATACAAGGTCAACGCAGACGGTATCACATGTACGGTTACGGGCGGCGGACTTCTGGAAACCAATGCGCTTTCGATTCCCTCGTCCATAGACGGTTACCGCGTTACGGGTATTGCAAACGGCGCGTTTTCCTATTGCATTGCAACGACTATCACACTTCCCTCTTCTCTGACGGAAATCGGCAGCGAGGCTTTTTCGGGAAGCGCTGTCGAAACCATCCGCTTCAGCGGTACGGAGAGCGCATGGAACGCCATCGCCAAAGCAGAAAATTGGGATCATGGCATGGTGGAATACAGGATTGTTTTTCTTGGTTCTTCCGATGAATCTTCGGATACTGCGGGAACTTCGGACTCGGCAGAAACTTCCGAATCCACGCAAAATAGGGATTCCGAGGATCAGACGGCAGAAAGTACAACAGAGAGCACAACAGAGAGTACAACAGAGAGCACAACAGAGAGTACAACAGAGAGTACAACAGAGAGTACAACAGAGAGTACAACAGACAACACAGCCGAACACGCTCACACATTCGGTGAATGGACGGTAACCAAAGAGCCGACGTGCAATCAAACCGGTGAAAAAACAAGAATCTGCTCAGGTTGCGGCGAAAAAGAGACAGAATTTCTGCCAGAGACCGGAGAGTGCCTCCACTATATGCTGAGCCAGGACGGTACCTATTATATTGTTTGCAATATCATAAAAAATTGCAACCATACGGAAATTGTGATTTCCTCAAGTTATAATGGGAAACCGGTAAAAAAAATCGGCAGCTATGTTTTCAGAAACCGTTCTTCCTTGACAAGCATTGTGATTCCTGACAGTGTAACTTCCATCGAGTACGGCGCTTTCTACAACTGCTCGTCTTTAACAAGCCTCGTGATTCCCGACAGTGTAACTTCCATCGATCAACAAGCTTTCGACAACTGCTCGTCTTTGACAAGCATTGTGATTCCCGATAGTATAACTTTTATTGGGCACTATGCTTTCCGGAATTGCTCGTCTTTGCAAGAAATAGAAATCACTTTCAAGAATAACAACTTGTCAATTATTGGCAATTTCCGTAATTGCATGAGCTTGAAAACAATCACTCTCGGCGACAATATTACATCCATCGGCAGCTATGCTTTCGAAGGATTCAAAAGCGTAACAAATATCCAGATCGAAAGCAGTGTAAAATCCATTGGCAGCTATGCGTTCGCGCAATGCGACTCCCTGTTAAGCATTACATTCAACGGCACAAAAGCGCAATGGGAAGCCATTTCAAAAGCAAGCGATTGGAAAGAAAACTCCGGCTTTCTATATGTTATTTGCACCGACGGCACCATTACATTTTCATACGAATAAAAGTCCCCTCAAAAAGATTTGCGGCAGATGCTTCACCATGGCATCTGCCGCATTTTTGCGTAAAATGTTCAAGGCGAATCTGCGGAACGATCATATAACGTGAGTTCGATGGAAAGAGCAATGATTGTTTATATGATCTCTTCCGTCTTTTTGATACGCTTCGCTATCAAAAAGCCACCTTCCCCATCATAGCAATGTCGTCAACTTAAAAAAACTTCTGTCCGTTGCCGAAAAAGTGAGGTTTGTAAAAATTTCAACAGTTTTTCCGTATCGTAGCAACCTTTCCTCTTTTTTACATCAATTTTAACAAATTCGGACGATAATTTTCAGAACCGTTGCAAAAGAAAAAAATGTTGACTATTACTCAAATATGGTATATAATATGAAGAAAGAGTTTTATGTTAGTTAATTTTTGAAAGGGGGATTTTTATGTTAATCGAAACCAATAAGACCGACATTCGGGTAATCAAAACAAAAAAAGCCATTCGTAACGCTACTCTTCATCTTCTGTCCCAGAAAAATATTGAAGATATCTCCATCACGGAATTGGCAAACACCGCGCAAATCAACAGAAAAACCTTTTACAACTACTATCAGAATATGTATCAGGTTGTTGATGAAATTGAAAATGAAACCGTTGAAAAATTCGTTTCCGCCATCCAATCCACCGATTGGTACAACGGAAATGAGCTTGATTTTTATAAAGTATTTTTCTGTATTACGGAATCTGTTCGGGACAATATGGAATTTTTCCGCTATCTTCTGAATATCAGCAAAACATCCGAGATAATCGTCAAGGTAGAAACCACGCTGAAAGAAAAAGCAAAAAATTATTTCAAGCAATATCTGGATATGGACGATACGCTTCTGACACTCTCGATGGATTACGTCGTTTCCGGCATGTTTTCCGTTTTCCGCAGATGGTTGCAAACCGGTCAGAAAATGACTGTGTCCGAAGTGACGAAACACGTCGGCATCATGTCGCTCGGCTGTGTCAATGCCGTGCTGGAAGCTTATCATCTCGAAACCAAAAAGTTAACGCTCTGATCATTCTTTTCGAATAACAAACATCAGAAACGACATCGCGGACACTCTCCGCAGAAGGATGGTTACTTTATGAAATTAAAAACAACCCCAAAAACCTATGATGAAGTCATGGCAATGGAAAAACCCAAGCATCGCAAACCGAAAAAACCCAGTGTGTTTTTCCGTACGGTTATGCGTGCGGCTTCCATTCCCGACCTTGCGGCAACGGGATTTACCTGTAAAAAGATCGGCATGGAAAAATTGGGAAAGAAAGAACCTTGCCTATTCCTGATGAACCATTGCAGCTTTATCGATCTGGAAATTGCAGCAACGGTATTATTTCCGCGTCCCTTTAATATCATTTGTACGTCTGACGGTTTTGTCGGAAAAGATTGGCTTATGCATACCATCGGCTGTATTCCAACCAACAAATTTACATCCGACCTGCATTTGCTCCGAGATATGTCGCACGCGGTCAAAAATCTGAAAAGCTCCATTTTGATGTATCCCGAAGCAAGCTACAGCTTTGACGGAACCTCCACCCCGCTTCCCGAAACGCTCGGCGGCTGTCTGAAGCTTCTCGGCGTACCCGTCGTTATGATCCGTACCTTCGGCTCTTTTTCACGCAATCCGCTTTACAACAATCTGAAACGAAGAAAAGTCAAGGTTTCCGCAGAAATGGAATACATCCTTTCTCCCGAGGAAATCAAAGAAAAAACACCGCAGGAGCTCAACGAAATTCTGAATCGGAATTTTACGTTTGACTATTGGCGTTGGCAACAGGAAAACGGCATCAAAATCACGGAAGATTTCCGTGCGGAAGGTCTGAACCGCGTACTTTACAAATGTCCTCATTGCGAAACGGAAGGCGAAATGCAAGCTGAAGGAACAAAAATCCACTGCGAACATTGCGGCAAAGCATACGCGCTGAACGAGGACGGCATTTTGCAAGCTGAAGACGGTGAAAGCGCGTTCACGCATATTCCCAATTGGTACGCATGGGAAAGAGAATGCGTAAAACAGGAAATTCTGAGCGGTGATTACCGTTTGCAGGTTCCCGTTGACATCTGCATGCTCATGGATACCAAGCACGTTTACAGCGTGGGCGAGGGCGAGCTCATACACACGAAAGACGGTTTTCATCTTACCGGCTGTGGCGGAAAATTGGATTACACGCAAGGACCGCTTTCCTCTTATAGTCTTTATTCCGATTTTTACTGGTATGAAATCGGCGATGTGATCTGCATCGGCGATTCCAAAATGCTTTATTACTGTTTTCCGAAATGCGAAGGCGATTTCGTTGCCAAAACAAGACTTGCAACGGAAGAAATCTATAAAATCGCAAAAGCAAAAAGAAAACGCTGACGGAAAGATCGCGTGAAAAAATCAGGCTCTCTGTCCGAGCGCAGTGATCACGCAATTTTGCCGCAAAATTACGGATATGCAATTTCAAATTTTATTTATGCCGCCCGCGGCAAGGATTGGAGATGATTATGAAAATCGGCGTGGATATCGGAGGGACGAAATGCGCTGTTGTTTTAGGCGATCACAACGGCATCGCAAAAAAAATCCGCTTTGAAACCAAAGGACCCGAAGAAACGATCGCCAATATCAAATATGCGGTTGCTTCCCTTGCGGATCATGCCGATGCCATCGGTATTTCCTGCGGCGGTCCTCTCGATGCGAAAAAAGGACTGATTCTTTCTCCGCCCAATCTGCTCGGATGGGACAGAATCCCGATCACAGCCATTTTATCGGAAGCTTTCGGCATGCCTGCTTATTTATGTAATGATGCCGATGCCTGCGCACTTGCCGAATACCGTTACGGAAGCGGCAAAGGTACGGAAAACATGATTTTCCTGACTTTCGGCACGGGTATGGGCGCAGGACTGATTCTGAACGGCAAACTGTATACGGGAACGAACGGTATGGCTGGTGAGATCGGTCATATAAGGCTCGAAAATTACGGTCCTGTCGGATACGGCAAAAGAGGCTCTTTTGAAAGCTTTTGCAGCGGCGGCGGTATTGCCCAGATCGGGAGAATGCTTGCGCTGGAACAGTTACAGCAAGGAAATGCTCTTTCCTGGTGTCAAAACGCAGGAGAGCTTGACCGTATCACGGCAAAGCTGCTTGCCGAACACGCATTTGAGGGGGACAAAACCGCGCTTGAAGTTTACAGAATCTGCGGTGAAATGCTCGGCAGAGGCATTTCTGTTCTGATTGACATTCTCAACCCCGAAATGATCGTCATCGGCAGTATCTATTCGCGTTCGGGCGCCCTACTGGAAAAACATATGGAAGAAGTTCTGAAAAAGGAAGCTCTGCCCGCTTCCCGTGCGCAGTGCAGAATCGCTCCCGCCATGCTCGGAGAACAGATCGGCGATTACGGCGCCCTTGCCGTCGCGTACGGAATTTAGCGTATCAATGCCTCCATAAACATTTCGACTTCCATGAATCACATATGAAAACCCAAGAAAAGAGAAAAAACATGAATTTATCGGCTGAACTTTATCAAAGATATCCCATGCTGAAAGTCTGTGAACAAGACATCGCCGCAGCACTTTCTCTCATGAAAGAAACTTATCAAAACGGCGGAAAAATTCTCGTTTGCGGAAACGGCGGCTCCTGCTCGGACGCGCAGCATATTGTAGGCGAGCTGATGAAAGGCTTTCTTCTGAAACGCCCGATGACCGAAGCGCAGAAAAATGCGTTTACAGAAGCATTGGGCAAAGAGGATGCGGAAAATTTCGCAAGCCGTCTGCAAAGAGCTGTCCCTGCCATTGCATTGGATGGCATGAGCGCACTCTTCACCGCTTATCTCAACGATGCGGATGCAGACTACGTTTATGCACAAGCCGTTTTCGGCTACGGGAAGCCCGGCGATCTGCTGATCGGTATTTCCACCTCGGGTAATTCCAAAAACATTGTGCTTGCCGCAAAAGCCGCAAAAGCGCTCGGTGTCCGTACGTTTTCGCTGACGGGTGCCGGGGAAAGTAAGCTTTCCGCGCTCTGCGATGTTACCGTCCGCGTTCCCGAAACGGAAACGTTCAAGGTACAGGAATTGCATTTGCCCGTTTACCATTATCTTTGCGCGGAAACGGAAAACACTTTAATTGAAAGGATTTTTTATGAAGATAACCGTTCTTGACCGTTGCACCGTTACAAGAGGCGATCTTTCTTTCGCGCCCATTGAGGCAGTCGGCGAGGTGAAGTACTTCGACGTCGTTCCGCCCGAAAAAATCGTTTCCGCCATCGGCGACAGCGAAGCCGTCATCGTCAACAAAGCAAAGATTACGGATGAAATCATGGCGCAATGCCCAAATCTCCGTTTCATCGGACTTTTTGCAACGGGTTATAATAATATCGATATCAAAGCCGCTTCCGAAAGAGGTATTTGCGTTTGCAATGTTCCCGGCTACTCCACAGACTCCGTCACACAGCATACCTTTGCCCTGCTTTTGCATTTCGCAACCCATGCGGACGATTATGCGCGTTCCGTTGCGGCAGGTGATTGGGAACGCTCCGAAACCTTTTCCTACCTTGCTTTTCCGATTACTGAGCTGAGAGGAAAAACGCTCGGTATCTTCGGCTTCGGCACGATCGGAAAATCTGTGGCAACGGTAGCAAAGGCGTTCGGTATGAACGTGATTGCCTACGTGCGCCGTCCGACCGATTTTGAGGGCGTTACCTTTGTGGACAAGGACACGCTTCTGCGCGAATCCGATTACCTTACCCTGCACTGCCCTCTGACGGACGAAACACGCGGTTTTATCAATCGGGAAACGCTCGCAAAAATGAAGCCTACCGCGGTAATCATCAATACCGCAAGGGGCGGTGTGATCGAAGAAAACGCACTTTGCGAGGCTCTGAACGAAAACCGCTTACGCGGCGCGGGCATTGACGTTCTGGATATCGAACCCATGACACCGAACCATCCGTATCTGAAAGCGAAAAACTGCTGTATCACACCTCACGTAGCGTGGGCTTCCTTTGAAGCGAGAACCAGACTCATCACCATGGTTGCGGAAAACCTCATCGGCTTCCGTGACGGAAAGATCATAAACCGCGTTAACAATTAAAGGTTATTTCATCGAACCTTTTCCCAAAAAGCATAAATCATCAAAAAGAAGGCGATTCTCATGTTAAAAAATACGATTTACAGATTAAAAAAAGAAAAAAAGCTCCGTGTTGGCTATTTCGGCGGTTCCATCACCGAAGGTTCGGGCGCGACGGAATGGAACAAAACCTCCTGGCGCGCAAGAATCACGGCTTATCTGAAAGAGACCTATCCCGAAGCTGAGATCACGGAGATCATGGCAGCGGTCGGCGGTACGGGAACCGATCTCGGTCTTTGCCGTTGTGCACATGATCTGCTTTCAGGCGATCCCGATCTCGTTTTTATCGAATTTGCCACCAACGACAGCATGATGTCCTACGAAGAGCAGATTTCCGGCTATGAAAACTGCCTGCGTCAGATTCTGAACCACAAAAATACCACCGATATCGTTTGCGTATTTTCCGCAACGAAAGGCACGGAAAATCTGATCCGCACGACGGGCGATTTTTCTGCACGTTCCGTTCAGGCAACCCTTGCCCATCATTACGGTTTGCCAACTGCCGATCCGGGCGAAGCACTCCGCATGGCAGTTGTCCGTGCAAACGGAGATTGGATGAAATATACCGCGGATACCACCCATCCGAACGATGAGGGTTATCTGATTTATACCGATGTAATGAAAAACGCCTTGGATGTATGGCTGTCGCAGGAAACACCCGACTCTGTCTCGGCGCATGTAATTCCAAGCCCGCTTTCCCATGCAGATCTCACACCCGGAAGCATGACCGACCTTTGCGAATGCCCCGAGCTCCTCTCCGATTTTACATTTGTAAACCGTCCTTTCAAATGGAGATTTCCTCACTATTACAAAGCTGACGGCATTGGCAGTACCGTTCGCTATACCTTTGAAGGCACGGGATTCGGTCTTTATTGGATTATGGACGACAAGAGCGGCGCTGTTACGGTTACGCTTGACGGCAAGAAAACCGAAACGGTTTTTGCCTGGGATGAATACTGTAAATCTTACAGCCGCGGCAGCTACGTGTTCCCTTTCAAAAATCTGGAATACGGAAAACATACTGTGGAAATCCGCGTCTCCGAAGAAAAACATCCCGAAAGCAAAGGAAACGATATTTCCATCTTCGCCTTTTTAACTTTATAAGCGGATTCCCCGCATTTCAAAATCATTCGGAAAACCCCGAACAAAGAAAGGAAAATTAAAAATGGCAGATTACATTATCAGCAGCTGTTCCATTGCGGACCTCAGCGAAAAACATTTTCTGAAAAGAGATATCAAATATGTTTGCTTCCACTATTCTCTGGACGGCGAACAATATCTGGACGACCTCGGCAAAAGCATGCCCTTGGATGAATTTTATGAAGCTATGCAAAAAGGCGCGGAAACAAAAACCTCGCAGGTAAGCGCCGGTGAATTCATTGAATATTTTACGCCTTTCCTTGAAGAAGGCAAGGATGTTATTCATCTCTGTCTTTCTTCCGGTATTTCCGGCACCTTCAACGCCGCCAACGTTGCAAAAGAAGACCTCGAACAAAAATATCCCGACAGAAAAATTTATATCGTGGACTCCCTGATCGCTTCCTCCGGTGTCGGCTTGATTCTGGACAAAATGGCTGATCTGCGAGACGAAGGCTATACCATTGATGAGCTTTACGCATGGGTAGAAGAAAACAAGCGCAAGGCGCACGCCTGGTTCTTTACCACAGACCTTACCTATTTCGTTAAGGGCGGAAGAATTTCCAAAGCCTCCGGTTGGTTCGGCACCATTCTCCAGATCTGTCCTTTGCTCAACGTAGACGTCAACGGTAAATTGGTTCCCCGTGAAAAAATCCGTACGAAAGCAAAGGTCATTCCTGCTATCGTAAACAAAATGATCGCGCATGCGGATAACGGCAAGGACTATTCCGAAAAATGCTTTATTTCCCATGCAGGCCGTTTCAACGATGCACAAGCCGTTGCAAAGCTGATCATGGAAAATATTCCCGCAACCAAAGGTAAAATCATTATCAACAACATTGGCACGACCATCGGCAGCCATACAGGTCCCGGAACCGTTGCGCTCTTCTTCTGGGGCGACAAGAGAGAAGACTGATCTTGGCTAAAAAAGTGAAAAAAACCGTCCGCTCGATTTCTTTGGGCGGACGGAATATTTCTTATGAATGTACGCGAAAAAAGGTCAAAAATATCAATCTCCGCGTACGTGCTGACGGAAAGCTCTGTGTTTCTGCTCCTTTTTTTGTTTCGGTCAAAGAAATTGAACGTGTGCTGAAAATGAAGGAAACCTTTATTTTACGCGCCATTGACCGCATGAGCGAACGGAAAAAGCAGTCGGGCGCAGATTTTTCGTTTGAGGACGGTTCCTGCGTTTTTCTTTTCGGCAAAGAATATTTTCTTCATATCACAAACGAAGGACGTTCGCATACGGACGGAGACCGTCTGATTTTATCCTTGAAAAAAACGGAAGAAGCAAAAAACAGAAAAGAAGCATTCAAGCGTTTTGCGGAAAAAGAGCTTCGTGCTTACGCGCTCGAAGCATTTGAAAGGATTCTTCCCTTTTTCGATTCCGAGGTTTCTTCCATGCCCGCATTGAAATTATACACCATGCGCGCGCGTTGGGGAAGCTGCAGACCGAAAACCGCCGTCATCACGCTGAACACGCGTCTTGCTTTTTATCCCAAGGAATATATTGATTACGTGATTTTTCACGAATTTACGCATTTGTTACACGCCGATCATTCCAAAGCGTTTTACAGGGCGCTCGCACTCCGTCTGCCCGATTGGGAAAGCAAAAGAAAGGCGCTGAATGCGGCGCCCATGATGGAATATTTTTAGAGCAACGTGAGTTCGATGCTGTTATTGATAAGATAAACGGGAATGTACGTGTGTAAAATAAACTGATTTAAAGCCTCTCACTCCGCACATTATGCCACTTCGTGGCAAAACGTTAGAGGTGGCACGCTTTGCGTGCTTTTGAAGTACATTTTTTGCCCTCTCAGTCAGCTTACGCTGACAGCTCCCCACATTATGCTAACACGAAAAGCATTTCGTGTGCAAAACGTTAAAGTGGGAGCCTTTAAAAATCATTTGATTTTGGAAACGTAAACAATCATTTATCTTTCCATCGAACTCACGTCAGAGTAGCTTATTTCACTCAAAAAAGCCTTCTTCACGGAAGGCTTTTTGTTATGCGGATATAGTTTTTGAGGGGCATTCGGATTATTTCTTTTTTCCGAAAAGGCGCTTAAAAAGAGGCAACTTTTTTCGGCAGTATTTCAGATTATTCAGTGCAATCAGCGTATCGTGATGTTATTCGTCAAGAATTTTGGACCGGAGCGCATAAACCTTTTCTTGCAGTTCCAAGGCTTTCCGATGGTCGCCGAGTTTGCCGTAAGTATATGCAAGATTTCCAAGCGTTGTCAGCGTATCGGGATGTTCCTCACCAAGAATTTTACACCGGAGCGCATAACATTTTTCGTTCAATTCCAACGCTTTCTGATTGTCGTCGAGGTCGCCGTAAGTGTAAGCAAGATTAGAAAGCGTGGTCAGTGTATCGGGATGTTCTTTACCAAGAATTTTGCACTGGAGCGCATAGACCTTTTCGTTCAGTTCCAACGCTTTCCGACGGTCGCCAAGTTTGCCGTAAGTGGAAGCAAGATTTCCAAGTGTTGTCAGCGTATAGGGATGTTCCTCGCCAAGAATTTTGCACATGAGCGCATAGAGCTTTTCTTGCAGTTCCAAGGCTTTCCGATGGTCGCCGAGTTTGCCGTAAGTCAAAGCAAGATTGTTCAGCGTGATCAGCGTATCGGGATGTTCCTCGCCCAAAATTTTGCAGCGGAGCGCATAGACCTTTTCTTGCAGCTCCAATGCTTTTTGATGATCGCCGAGGTCGCCGTAAGTGGGAGCAAGATTATTCAGCGTATTCAGCGTATCGGGATGTTCCTCGCCAAGAATTTTGCACATGAGCGCATAGACCTTTTCTTGCAGCTCCAACGCTTTCCGATGGTCGCCGAGGTTACCGTAAGTAAAAGCAAGATTTCCAAGCGCTGTCAGCGTACCGGGATGTTCCTCGCCATACTTTTCTTTGTAATATTGCCAGATTCGTTCCGCCCAATATACGGCTTTGCGGTAATCAACCTGAATCCCTTTGCCTTCATTATACATATTATAAAGCTTTTTCATGGCTTCTGGCAGATTTGCTTCCGCAGCCATGGTAATGAGTTCGATTCCCCGTTCCGTGTTCTTTTCCACGTCAATGCCATCCAGATAGGCAAGACCGATCAGAAAATTATGCTCGGGATCGTTGTTATTTGCGGAAATGGCAATTTTGGAAAGGGAATCTAAAAGTCTTTTTTTGAACAGTTCGTTTTCCTGTGGATCCACACATTCGGGAATTTCCAGGAAGCTTGAACAGAGTTCAGTTCTGTCTGTTTCTTCCATTTCGGTCGGCAGAATATCCATGCCTGCTTTCTTGGCATCGGGGTATTCGTGCGCCATGACGTAATTGGGCTCTCCGTCTACATATTCCAAAAGGTTCGGTGTAACCAAAAGCGTGAAAAGCTTGCTGTCCTGCATCATTTTTTCAATGTTGGCGCGGAAACTTTCGCCCGGTGTCAGAAATTCATCGTACCAAATCGCGATATCACGAAATTCAGGGTGGCTGTGAATGAGTTTCATGAGCTGGTTTGCGTAGTGGCGGTCTTTTTTGCGGTAGCTCAGAAAGATATACGCATCGAAGGCTTTGCGGATTCGTTCTGCCATCTCACTGCTGATCAGAACGGATTCCAGGTACTTTTTCAGCTTTTCCTCGTAGGAGATGGCGGTCATATCCTGCACGTACGGACTTAAATATTGTGCTTCTCCGAATTTATCCTTTGCGGAGTAAAAGCTGTCCAGTCCCGTTTCCATCATAATCGGCAAAACGGGGATATGCTTTTCTTTGGCGTAACGGAAATCGGAATCCATGGCACGGTTCGGTTTGCTGAGCAGCTTAAACGTAACGGGAATGACAAAAAGGTTCATTTGTCCAAGGTCACTTTCCTTATACTTTTCTTCGATCTCCTCGGTCATGCTTTCCGTATAAAAAACGGCACAATCCTGCGTTGCGAAGATATCCTCGCAGATTTTTTCAAAATATTTTGTGAAATCTTCGGGATGACAGGTGAAATACACACGCGGCTTTCGCTCGGGGGAGGAATTTCCCCTTGTTTTGTAAAGAAACGTTGCCATATCAGTTCTCCTTTGGATTTGTTGTTGTCAGTTATGGTTTCATTATAACAGATTTTTTGCGGTGTGTCGAGAGATTTTGAAGATAATTACAGAACAACAGCATTTACTTTTAAAAAAGATTCATTTCGAAAAAAAGAAATAATAGCAAACAGAGAGAACAACTCGGTCATCTGCCGAAATGTCCTCTCTGTTTTTCTGTCTATATACTAAAATCAATTTACTTTTTCGTCTTGGTTACATAGATGGTAACGTCTTCATTGGCTTTCAGATTGGTATGCAGTTCCGAAATAACCTCCGTGCATTCGCGGTTTTTGTAAACCTTATTGTATTCCTTGTCCTTCCAATAGAAATAAACGGTATCTCCCTTGGGAACGGTAAAGGATTCGCTGGTTTCGTTTTCCGTACCCGGATCAAAAACGATGGTAGCGGTGCAGGTTTCCTCAGCGTTCTTCACGTGATTGTAAACACTCAGCGCTTTTTCGGGACGCTGCGCATTGATGGTCATCACATATTCCAGGGAATCTTCCATTTTGTTCTTTTTATCCACGAAAGTTTCCTTGATACCCGTAATGACCAAGGTTTCCTTATCCATGGTATATTCGGTTTCATAATAACATTCCTCGTAAGGACCATCAAGCCAATAACCAAGTTCAACCATGATTTTTTCATCGAGTCTTGTTTTGAAAATGATCTTTCCGTCCTCTTCACGGGAGCTCTTTACCGTTTCATGCACGAAAAGCTCGGGATTGATCATCAGATCTTCCGTAAAGGAAACGTCGATATCGCCGCCCGCATGGACAATGCTGTAATATTCACCTTCGCTGATACCGCAATAATAGTCTTTTGCGATGATTTCATGATATTCTTTATGTTTTATGCCATCGGATGAAGTATACGCGGCTGAGGATTGGAAAACAAATTCGCTGTCCGCATAATGAAAGACCTGACGCGAGCCATCCTTCGCTTCAATCAGAAAGCTGTCGTAATGCTTCAGAATTTCTTCCGTTTTGTTTGCTTCGGCAATCGCCTTCAAATCCAGTTCCACTTCGATTTTTTCTCCGCACCCCGTGAAAATCACGGAAGAAAACAGAAAAATCAAAGCACACAGCAAGCATTGCATTCTTTTTTTCATTCAAATTCTCCTTTTTTCGTTTCAAAAATTCCTTTTCGGACAAATCTTACTTTTGCGGTTTCATTATAACATTTTCTCATGAAAAAAGCAAGACTGTTTTCTGAATATTTCTTTAAGATTCCGTTTACGGCTTTGCTTCGCCGTCGGAACACACAATCTGAAAATCACCCATTTCCACCGACCAGTTTTTGTTCTTTTCAATGCTGTTCCACTGTTCGACGGTACCCTCATACAAAATGGTTTCCACACCGCTTTCCTTGAAAAGAACGCTTGCCAGCTTGGTTACGGATACGGGAATGGAAATTTCTTTCAGGGATGTGCATTTCCAGAACGTACTTTGAGGCAGTTCTGTCAGAGAAGCGGAAAGCTTTACCTCTGAAAGCGCGGTGCAATCGTAAAACACATTGGTATCCATCGAAACGACCGCATCCGGCAATTCGATTTTTTTCAGCTTTTTACATTCCGCAAACGCATAGTAACCGATCGTAGTAACTTTTTCGGGAATTTTAATGCTTTCCAGAGAAGAGCAGGCGGAAAATGCACGTTCCCCGATTTTCGTAATGCCGTCATGCATCGTAACGGATTCCAACGCAGTGCAGTGCGCAAAGAGGAAAGGTTCAATTTCGGTTACGCCTTCGGGAATTTCAAATTTTTTCATGGAAGAACAGCCGTAAAAGGCATCTCTTCCGATTTTCGTTACTTCATCGGAAAAACGAACGGTTTCCAGGGATGAACAGCCGTAGAACGTATAGTCCGGGATCGTCGTGATATTTTCGGGAAGAACCATGGTTTTCAAAGACTTGCAATGGTAAAAAGTTCCCTGATCCATGGAAACCAATCCCTGCGGCAGTACAATCTGTGTCAGAGAAGTGCATTCTCTGAAAACAACCACGCCGAGCGTTTTCAGCGTTTCGGGCAGAGTGATTTCGTCCAGTTGCGTACAGCCGTAAAACACAGCGGAACCGAGCGTCGTAAGATTTTCTGAAAGCGTTACTTTTTTCAAGGAACCGCATTGATAAAACACATTGGCTTTCATGACGGTTACGGAATCCGGAATGGTGATTTCCTTCAGTTTTGCGTATTCCCGAAAGGCATCTTTCCCGATCTCGGTTACCCGGTAGCCGTCCATATATTCGGGAATTTTAATTTTGGAAAGTTTGCAGTCGCCGAGCCCTGTGATCGTACAGGTAACGCCGTCATCATTGACTGTATAAGCGAGTCCCCGCTCGTCAATCGGTCTGATCACCAGAAAAAACAAAGCCAGACTCAAAAGAATGACTGCTGCTGCGGAAGCAATGAGCACGATATTCTTCTTTTTCATTTTTAATTCTCCTACCATTTCATTTTCACAAAATTAACGCAAGCTCGATGAAGAATAGAACGGTAAACGGGATTTTCGTGTGTTGATATCTGTTCGGTGCAGGGCGGCGGGAGCAAGCCCCCGCCCTACGATCATACCGAAATTTTTCAAACAGACAAATCTTCCTTGATCTTTTCAGCGAACTCACGTTAAAATTATAATGCATTGCTTCAATTATACAATGAAAAAATCCGTTTGTAAAGATTTTTTTGAGATTTCTTTTCGCATTCCTGCTGAATTTGAAACGAACGGCTCCGGCATATACACGACTCCGTGCCGTATGCAAAAAACGCTTTCAAAAAATCTTTAATTTTTATATAAATATGACAAAAATCAATTGATTTTTAGAAAAGAGTATGCTATAATGAAAATCCAAATAAAGTTTATCGGAGGAATCGAACATGTATATACCGAAACCGATAGATACTGCCGAAATACAGTTGAGCGAAGATATAAAAGCGCTTTCCGAGCTGCTTGCCGAAAATTCGCATGAAGTCTGGTCAGCCGGCAGAATCCGCGCAGGTTGGACTTACGGAGCTCAACGAAACGATGAAAAAAAACAACACCCCTGCCTTGTGCCCTATAAAGATCTTCCCGAATCCGAAAAAGAATTCGACCGGAACACATCACAGGAAACCCTCAAGCTAATCATCAAGCTCGGCTATAAAATCTCAAAAGAAAATCCGGAGGATTTAAAATGAACGAACTCTTTCTGACCTGTAGTGTCATTGCCGTTGCGATGTACTTCGTAATCTCTGCCGCTGTTTCCCTGATTCAAAGAAAGCATTCCCATCATGAAATACGTCTGACACCTCATTTGACATGGTGCGTCATGACCGTGTTTTCCGCCTTTGCCTGGTTTTTCCCCTATTTCTGGCAATACTTTGAAGCAAGCCAAGGTCCTTTGAGAATCGTAAAAACCACGCTTTCTTCTTTGCAAAATGTCATCCGTCTTTTCGCTGTGGATGAATCTTATGCCGATATTATGGAAGAAGTCAGCACATTGGATCTTTCCGATGCTGTTTTCCAATTCTATTCCCTCATCGGCGTTATCCTTTATCTGCTTGCCCCCATTCTGACATTCGGTTTTATTCTTGCCCTGTTCAAAAATCTCCATGCATACGTAAGATATTATACTTCGTTCGGAAAAGAAGTTCACATTTTTTCCGAATTGAACGAGCGTTCCTTTGCTCTCGCCAACAGCATTGTGAAAGAAGGAAACGTCAAAAAGAAAGGCTTCTCTTTTTTCCGAAAATCTCCGCTGATCATCTTTGCGGACATTTTAGATAAAAACGAAGAAGAACATCTGGACCTCGTGGCAGATGCCAAAGAAATCGGCGCGCTGCTTTTCCGTCAGGATATCACAGCCATCCGATTCAAACGCTCCAAGCAAAAAATGTCATTCTATCTGATTTCGGATGATGAAACCGAAAAAATCGCGCACATGGAGCACATTATCGACCGCTACCGCAACATTCCCAATACCGAGCTTTTCATTTTTTCCGATGAAGAAGAAAGCAAATGCTTCCTGGATTCTTACCCCTATGCCGAAAAAGAAAATATGTGTCTGAAGGTTGTCCGCGTCAACGATATCCGTTCTCTGATTTATCATAATCTGGATATCAACGGCATCCGTCTTTTCGAACGTTCCCATGTTTGTCCCTCTCACGAGGATCCGAACCGCCAAGAACGCGAAATCCACGCTGTTATCGTCGGTTTCGGTAAATACGGTACGGAATTGACCAAGGCTTTGCTCTGGTACTGTCAGGTTCCCGGATACCGCGTAAAAATGACTGTTTTCGATGAAAACGAAGAAACGCAGGACCGTTTCAAGGCAATGTGTCCCGAAATTCAGGTCGGCACGCCCTATACCCTGAAAAATGACATGCGCTATGAAATCCGATTCGAGCATTGCAAGGTAGGAACGGCAAGCTTTTACAAGAAGCTCGGTGCTCTTTCCGAAATTACATATATCTTCGTTTCTCTCGGACAGGATAATCTGAACATCGCAACCTCCATGGGAATCCGAAACAACCTGGCAAAGCTCCGCCGATACCCCGCAATCGAAACCGTTATTTATCATTCCGCAATCAAGGAACGAATCGGCAGGGATTGGTCTTGTGAAATCAAAGATCCGACAAATAAATCTTACCAGGAAATTTACGATATCCACATCATCGGCGACCTTGAAAACTTCTATTCCGCAGGTACGGTTATCGCTTCCGATCTGATCCTTGCAGGTCTTTCCGTTCATTACCGTTATTGCGACATCACCTCCGCAGACGCCATCGAAAAAAAAGAAAGCGCGCAAAGAACTTTCTATATGGATGACTACGGATTCTTCTCTTCCGTTGCCAAAGCGTTGCATGCAAATTTGCGCAGAAAAATCGCAGAACGTCTGAATGCAAACGATCCGCAGGCAAAGGAGCTTTTCTCCGCATTTGTTCCCAAGACTGCCAAAGACGGAAAAGAAATCCGCGACAACCTGTATTGGAACCGTTTCATTCTGGAAAACACGATTGATACCGAAAAAGCGGCAAATCTGAATGCGGCGATGGAAGAATACAAGAAAGGTCTGGAAAAAACCGGTCTTTCTCTCTATCCGTATAAGATCACGCCCGAAGAATTCAAAACGCTTGAAAAATATCAGTTGTCCTGTTCCTATGAAGGAGAAGAATTCTCTTCTTCCGAGGTGATTGAAATCGCCAAGAGTGCCGCAGATATTGAGCATATCCGCTGGAATGCTTATATGCGCGCAGAAGGATATTCCTTTATTGCCGATTTCAAGAAAAAATACGATCAGAAAATGAAAATGCATAAAAACCTCACTCCCTGTGAAGAACTGGATTTTGACGACAGCATCAAAGATATCTGACAAAATCTCCGAACCGCCGTTTTACGGCGGTTTTCTTTTGTAACTTTCCCTTTCTTCATCGGTTTCTTAATTTTCTTTTTATAAAAGATATTTTATCATTGACAGTCCGTTCCTTTCTGTGATATAATAAAAATTAATGAAAACTTTTTGCTATGTCCGTACACACTTACATTACGATATAATTCCCTGTCCGGAGACGGCAGAAAATACTACTTTACAAAAGAAAGGTGAAAGATCATGAACTTCAAAAAAATTCTTTCGTTTATGCTTGCGCTTTCCGTTTGCGCACTTCTCTTCTGCTCCTGCAACAAAACGCCTGATGAAATCCCCGATGGCATGCAGCT
>JAFQEK010000091.1 GCA_017399025.1 Clostridia bacterium | reverse complement strand
TTGGTGGGAGACGGAAAATACGCGGAAAACAGTGCGGACCGTAAATCGGGCGTGTTCCGTCAGGCACTTTGCTCCTATAAGGTGCGTTTTGAAAAGGACGAAAGCACGATTCTGGATTATATGGAAGGTAAAAGTTTTGCGTTGGATCCCCGGAAACTTTCCTTTTGTGAGGATATGGATTTAAAAATTTCCTGAAAAAACAGATGAAAAAGCAAAAAAGTACTTGACATATTTCCGAAATTGTGATATACTGAATTGGTAAAACAAAGAAGAACGATCTCCGTTCTCACCTTGACGTGCAGGGGCGCGCGGGTTCATAAAATGTCTTTTGGGAGGAATGTACCTCCTTATTATGGGCTATTTATGCGGAGAATCGTTTGATTTTCCGCTTATTTTATTTTTGGAGGTGCCGCATATCAGCAAACAGGAACATTTGATCAATGAGGAGATCACCGTAGCGCAGGTAAGACTTGTCGGAGAAGACGGCGAGCAGCTCGGAATCGTACCGATTGACGAAGCACAAAACCTTTCCATTGACAAAGGTCTCGACCTTGTCATGATCGCACCGAAGGCAGAACCCCCGGTGTGCCGTATTATGGACTACGGAAAATTCCGCTTTGAGCAGGAAAAACGCGAAAAAGAAGCAAAGAAAAAACAGCAGGTCGTTGAAGTCAAGGAAATTCAGCTTTCTTGCAATATCGGCGAGCACGACTTTCAGACCAAGCTCAATCACGCATTCCGTTTCTTGAAGGAAGGCAACAAGGTTAAAGTTTGCGTAAGATTCAAGGGTCGCGAAATGCGCCACACGGAACTCGGTATGGATATCGTGATGAGATTCGCGGAAGCGGCATCTGAATATGCCCAAATCGATAAAAAACCCGTTCTGGAAGGACGTAATCTGACATTGTTCTTAGCTCCCGTCAAGCAGTAACAACTGTGCGGGACAGAAATATTTTGAAAGGAAGAAAACATCATGGCAAAAATTAAGTCTCATAAGGCTACAGCAAAAAGATTTTCTATCACAAAAACCGGTAAAGTAAAAATGAACTCCTCGAACCGCCGTCATAAGCTCGGTATCAAAACACCTAAGCGTAAAAGACAGCTTCGTTGCAATGCTTACCTCAGCAAATCCTTTGAGTCCACAATCAAGACTCTTATCCCCAACAAATAATTAAAACGGCTATTACAGGAGGAAACAGAAAATGGCAAGAGTAAAAGGCGCAATGATGACGCGCAAGAGAAGAAATAAAGTCCTCAAACTCGCAAAAGGTTACTGGGGCGCAAAGAGCAAACACTTCAAGATGGCTAAACAGGCCGTTATGAAAAGCGGTAACTACGCTTTCGCAGGCCGTAAGCAGAAAAAGAGAGATTTCCGTTCTCTTTGGATCACCAGAATTTCTGCTCAGGCTAAAGTAAACGGTATCAACTATTCCAGACTGATGTGCGGTCTCAAGAAAGCAGGCATTAATCTCAATCGTAAGATGCTCGCTGAACTCGCAGTAAACGACAAAGCAGCTTTCGCTTCTCTCTGCGAAACCGCAAAAGCAGCACTTTAATAAGATTACATCCAAAAACCAAAGCATATGCTTTGGTTTTTGCTGTCTTGGGTAAAGATATTTTGAAAAGGAGACTGCCATGGAGATAATTACCAGCAAGAATAACGCCGCTGTTGTGGCGGCAGCCAAACTTTCGGATAAAAAATACCGTGAGCGTACGAAAACATTTGCGTTTGAGGGCATCAAGCTTTTTTCGGAAGCACTTTCCGCGGGCATTTGTTTTTCCCGGGTGTTTGTAACGGAAGCTGCGTATGAAAAATACAGAGAAATGCTTTGCGCGTTGCCGGACGGTATTCTGACACTTGTTTCGGAGGCGGTATATGAAAAGCTTTCTTTTGAGAGTGCACCGCAGGGGGTTTTTTCGGTTGCCGAATATTTTTCTCCGAAAATCAAAGAAAACGCTTCCTTCGTTCTTCTGCTTGACGGTGTTGCCGATCCGGGAAATTTCGGTGCGATTCTCCGTTCTGCCGAAGCATTCGGCGTGGATGCCGTTTATATGGGAAAAAACGGAGCGGATCTCTATAATCCCAAAACCGTGCGTGCATGTATGGGCTCGTTGTTTCGTACGGATGTCAGACGGACGGAAAATATCAAAGAAGAAATTATTCTTTTGCAGAAATCAGGATTCCGTATTTTTGCAACGGCTTTGAACCGCGATTCCAAGGATATCAGAGATGTGAATTTTTCCGGTAAAATCGGTTTTGTGATCGGAAATGAAGGCCATGGCGTTTCCGAAGAAGCGCTTTCCGTATGTGATGGATCGGTCATTATTCCCATGCGGGAAGGACCGGAATCCTTGAATGCAGCTGTTGCCTCAAGCGTTGTCATGTGGGAAGCGGCAAGGCAAAGACTTTGACCGCCGGAGGAACAGAAAATGAATCATCTTGTTTATTGGATCTGGCTTGCTTTGCATTGTGGCGCGGGAAGTGAACTTGGAAGTTATCTCCTGAAACATTTTTCAACGCCGAAGGCTGTCTACGAAGCCTCGGAGGAGGAACTTTTTGCGTTGGACGGTATCACAAAAGAAATCGTCAACGCCTTGAAAGACCGCGATCTGACATATGCGGAGAAAATTGCGGAATATTGCGAGCGTGTCAATGTGGGTATTCTGACTTTGGATAGTCCCAATTACCCCGTTCGTTTGCGCAGTATTTATGCAAAACCGATCTTGCTTTATTACAGAGGAAAACTCCCGAATGTGGATGACAATGTGTTGATCGCCTGTGTCGGTACGAGAAAATGCAGTCCGGCAGGCGCGCAAAATGCATATAAACTCGGCATGGAATTGGTTCACGGAGGCGCAATTGTTGTTTCGGGAATGGCGAGCGGTATTGATTCGGCAGCGCAAAAAGGTGCCGTTTCGGCGGGAGGGCATACGATTGCGGTTCTCGGCTGCGGCATCGATCGTGTGTATCCGCCGGAAAATAAAGAATTGATGGAAAAGATTGCGGCAACGGGTACGATTTTGACAGAATATGCGCCGGGAACCGATCCTTTTGGCAGAAATTTTCCGATCAGAAATCGCATCATTTCGGGGCTTTGCCAAGGAACGGTTGTCGTGGAAGCCGATCATGCAAGCGGTTCCATGATTACGGCGAAATATGCTTTGAAGCAGGGCAGAGATATTTTTGCGTTTCCCGGAAAAGTGAATGATCCGAATTATACGGGAACGAATCTGCTGATTCAGAACGGAGCATCGCTCGTTACTTGCGCAAGAGATATTCTTTTGGATTATGAACCTCTTTATCCGGATAAAATTATGACGGATAATATTTCGATGGAGGGATATAGAAGAAAGCTTCGCAGAGAAGAACAAGTACGGGTGCTTCGCAGTACGGATTTTCCCGGTATGACGGGAATACGTGAGAACCTCCGTGAAGTACCGAAACGGGAGTCTGCCAAAAACTCTTCTGTCGGAACGCCGCCCGTTCCCGTGAAAAAAGTGCATGAAGAGAAAAAGAAAGATCAAAAGGAAACGGCTGTTTCCAAGGAAATTGAAATCCCAAAAGCGCAACCTTTAGAAAGAGATCTTTCAGGGTTAGGAGAATATGAGCGTGCGGTCATTTCCGTTATGCGGGATTCAATGTCTGTGGAAGAGATTGCGGCAGAGTTGACGAAAAAAATCGGAGACAGCTTTGATACGGGAGGCTTGCTCGGCGCTCTGACGATGTTGGAGCTGGAAGCTTATATAGAATCTTTGCCGGGAGGCATTTATCGCCTTGTCGGATGAATTCTGTTTTCAGCTTGTTTTCGTAAAGAAAAAAAGAAGAGTCTTGACAATTTGAATCCGATTGGTATATAATATCATTTACACAGTAAAAATTGAAGGAGAGTTTTCCAGAGATATGCCAGAAAATAAGAAAAATGTAAGCCTCGTTATTTTGGAGTCGCCCGCAAAAGCGGCAACGGTCAATTCCTATCTCGGAAGTGGCTACAAAGTAATTGCTTGTAAAGGACATGTCAGAGATTTGCCGAAAAGTTCACTCGGTGTGGACACAGAGCATGATTTTAAGGCAAAATATATCAATATACAGGGAAAAAGCGCTTTGATCGCGGAAATGAAGAAGGATGCAAAAAATGCGGATAAAGTATATTTCGCAACGGACCCTGACCGTGAAGGAGAAGCCATTTCTTGGCATTTGGCAACGGTAATGGGCATTGCACCGGAAGATGCATGCCGTGTTGCATTCAACGAGATCACGAAGAAGACAGTACAGGCGGAAATCAATAATCCGAGAGCCATCGATATGAACCTGGTTAATTCACAGCAGGCAAGACGCATTCTGGACAGAATCGTAGGCTATAAGCTGAGTCCGTATCTTTGGAAAACCGTGAAAAGCGGTTTGTCTGCCGGCCGTGTGCAATCGGTTGCGACAAGGATCATTGCGGAAAGAGAAGCTGAGATAGAAAAATTTGTTCCCAAGGAATTCTGGACGATTGAAGCTGTTCTTTCTGCGGGTAAAAATTATAAGGTAAGAGCAAAATTCTATGGCGATGCCAACGGAAAGATTGAGTTGAAAACGGGTGAAGAAGCAGAGACGATCGTCAACGCTTGCAAAGCAAGTCCGTTTTCCGTGAAATCCGTCAAGCGTTCCAAAAAAACGAGAAGTCCCGAACCTCCGTTTGAAACCTCAACGTTGCAACAGGTTGCTTCCAAACGTTTCGGTTTCCATTCGAAACGCACCATGAAGGTTGCGCAGGAGCTTTACGAAGGTGTCAATCTCGGTGCGGAAAACGGAGGCGTTCATGGTATTATTACCTATATGAGAACCGACTCTTTGCGTATTTCCGATGAAGCTGCAAATGCCGCTGAAAAATATATTCTTGAAAAATACGGTTCTGAATTTTATCCGAGCAAGCGTAAGGTGTATAAAACCAAGGCGACGGTGCAGGATGCACACGAAGCTATCCGTCCTGCAAGCATGGAATTTACTCCCGAAGATATCCGTCCGTTCCTTTCCTCTGATCAGTACAGACTTTATAAGCTGATCTGGGACCGTTTTGTTGCAAGCCAGATGAAAAACGCGGAATACGATGCCATTGATGTGGAATTGGATTCGGCGGGATATATCTATAAACTCAGCGAAAGCGTTCTGATGTTCAAGGGTTATAAGGTTGCGTATACCGATGATGAAGAAACCGCAGATAAGAGTTCCAAGCTCAAAGGAATCTCGGAAAACGATATTCTTCCCGCAGAAGATGTGATTCCCACGCAGAACTTTACAGAGCCGCCTCCTCATTTCGATGAAGCCACGTTAATCAAATTCCTGAAAGAAAAGGGAATCGGACGTCCGAGTACCTATGCGACGACGATTTCTACGATTATTGACAGAGGCTATATTGAGCGCGATAAAAAATTGCTCCGTGTAACCCCTCTCGGCGTGGCGACCGTCGATCTTATGAAAAAGAATTTCCCTGAGGTTGTTGACTATAAGTTTACGGCAAACATGGAAAGCGAATTGGATGCCATTGCGCACGGAAACAATACGCTGGAAAAGGTTCTGGGAGATTTTTACGGCGGATTTGAAAAAACGCTTGCGCGCGCGCAGGAGAAAATCGGAGAAAACAAGGTTGAGCTTCCCGTGGAGGAATCCGACATCATCTGTGATAAATGCGGCAGAAGAATGATTGTGAAATCGGGTAGATTCGGAAAATTTGCAGCTTGTCCCGGTTATCCCGAATGCAAAAACACAAAACCTCTCGATGCTTTCGGCAATGTAAAGAAAGAAAAGGAAGAGCCGGAAAAAACAGATATGAAGTGTGAACTTTGCGGCGGTGATATCGTAATTCGTAAGAGTCGTTACGGAAAGTTTTATGCGTGCAGCAATTTCCCGAAATGTAAATATACGAAACCGATCCGTGAAGAAATCGGTGTTTCCTGTCCGAAATGCGGGGCACCTGTGGTCAAGGGTTTCGGGAAGAATCATTCTGTCTTTTTCAGCTGCTCGGAATATCCGAAGTGCGATTTTTCCGTTTGGGATACCCCTACGGAAAAGAAGTGCCCTTCCTGCGGAGAAAGACTGCTGATAAAAAAAGGAAAAAATCTGCTTTATTGTATGAATAAGGATTGCTCTTATCAGCAAGAGCTTCCCGAGAATACGGAAAAAACGGAAAACTGAAAACAAAGACAGGCAGAGAGCCAAGCGTTCTCTGCCTGTTTTACGGCGATTTTGAAGTGATGTCAAAATGGTGGATTGATCAGAGTTTGAGAAGCTCTTCTTCAATACCGAGCAAGGGAAGAATACGGAGCAGGGTAATGCGGCGGCGCATGAAGGGACTGTATTTCAAAGCTTCCAGCGTAAATTCGGGAGAAAGATTTGCTTCTGCAATATCGGTTACGCAGCCTGCGGCGGTCATCATACGGAAAAGTTCGTCTGCTTCAGGCAAATCGTTTTGAATGGAGTCCAGAATGTCGCTCCAACGCGCTTTGAGGACTGCGGGATCGATTTCGTCTGTGGGATTGGGTACGTTGTAGCCTGTAATTTCGTTATGATTCTTGGGACTGTAATGTTCAAAAACATCTGCAAGATCAAGATTTTCCTTGTGAGGCTCAATGGTTTTGTAGGCAAGAAGACTCTTATAAATACGAACAACGAGAAGAGTAGCAAGCCCAACCTTTTTACCGTGGAAATCGGGCCAGATTCCTTTTTCCAGCTTATGGATTTCCCAGAAATGGGAAACAACGTGCTCGGAACCGGAAGCGGGACGGCTGGATTTTGCGAGCTGCATAGCGCAACCCGTCAGAATCAGAGAGTCCATAACGGCTTTTGCAGCATCGGGATCGCAAGCGGTGATCTTATCTGCCATGGCAACCACATCGGCGACGGCTTTTTTGACGAGAGCAACGATGTTTTCGCAATAATATTCGCCGACGGTATAGTTGGCGACTTTCCAGTCTACGATTCCGACGTATTTGCCCAGAATATCACCAAAGCCGGCGGCTTTCAGTTCGGTGGGAGAAGCGGCGAGAATTTCTGTGTCGGCGATAACAACGGAAGGCTGACGGCAGTTATAGGAAATTTTGAAATTGTTTTCGATCAGCGGAGCGGTATCGGAAGCAAATCCGTCCATCGAAGGCGCGGTTGCGAAAATGGCGAACGCCTTGTTTGTTTGCGCGGCGGCATAACGGCAGACGTCGTTGACGGACCCCGTACCGATGGAAAGAATACCGTCGAAATCTTTTGCCGCTTCCATGATTTCTTTGGAGGTTGCAAGATAAGCGTAACGCATATCCGGATAGATTTTCAGTTCATATTCAAAGGCTTTCAGAGATTCTAAAATACCTTTGGATACACGAATGGCATTTTCGTCGGTTACGATATAAATTTTCTTGGGGAAATTGCTTTTTTCAAGGATGTCGCCGACCTTATGAACAAGGCCTCTGTCAGCTTCGTAAACCTTGAGATCAAAAGCGTGCTTTCTGCCGCAAGGACAGTTTTCGAGATTTTGGATGATTGCTTGAAGATCCATGATAAAAATTCCTTTCTGACTGAAATGATTCTTTTTTCAGTATATCATTTTCAAATAAGCAGGTCAATCAATTTTTTGAAAAAAATCATAGAATTTTTATAAAATGGGCTTTCTTTTGGCAAAAAAAAGTGGTACAATAAAAAAGCGGGCAACGCCCGCTGGAAGCTGCTCGCCTATCGCAGGTTTTCTTGCAGCTCAGCAATGCAAACGGCGAGGTCGATTTTGCGCAATTTCCTATGGCATAAAAAAGCGGCAAGTTGCCGCTCCCAATTGTTTGTCTATTCAGGTTTTGTTTGCATCTAAACAATGCAAAACGGTAAGGTTTATTTTGCGCAATTTCATAGTGATAAAAAACAATTGCTTCCCCAAGGCATTTTTCCGCCGGAAAGCAATGGATTCTGAAATTTTTAAGAAAAACGGAGATTTTTATGAAACGAGTAATTCCGAAGATTTTGTTGTTTTTTTGTTTGATTCCGTGGGGTGCGGCTCTATTCTTCACAATTGTAGACTGTATTTTCAATATTATGTTTCTGGAATGGCTTTGGATTCCTGATTGGTGTATGGTAATTTTTGATATGCTTTCCTATTATTTGGTTGAATTGACGGCTTTTGCGCTGTTCGGTATATTTTCTGCATATATCTGTTTCGGCAAGCCGTGGAAAGCCGTTCTGTTTACGGCATTGGCTTTGGCGGGTTCGTGGCTGTTTCCTCTTTCCAGATATTTTATCGGTCATATGCTTTTGACGGGGACCATGTACGATACTGCCATGTTCGTTTATTTCACCGATAATTTGATGTTTGCCCAGACTTTGTTTTTGCATGTGCTTCTGTTTCTGATTGCTGTGCTTCTGACAAAGATGTTCTTCGCTTTGCTGGGAAAGACGAAGGGCGATATACCGGAAAAATGGTATTCTCTGCGAAATCCTCTTAATTTTGCCGCGTTGATTTACTGCTCGGCAGCAATCATTCTGGCGACTGTTCTCTTTGGTTTGTCGGGCGACTTTTCTTTTGAAGGTATTCTTCCTTTGCTTGTGGAATATCTGATCAACATCATTCGTTTCTTTGTGATTGTGTTTACGGCGTTCCGTGTGAGAACCGCGCTTTCTGTTTCGAAAGAATCCGCAGTACAATAAAAAATCGTTATGTAAAAAGCACTTATGATACAAAAATTGTGTCATAAGTGCTTTTGTCTTATTGGATCTCTCCGACGGTATCTTCCGATTCCCGTTCGCGGAAGAGAAGAGAAATACACCAAATACCCGCAAGCGCAACAACGGTGTAGATGATGCGGCTGAGAATAGCATCCTGTCCGCCGAAAATCCACGCGACAATGTCAAAACGGAAAAGTCCGATGCTTCCCCAGTTCAGCGCGCCGACGATGGTTAAAATAAGAGCAAGTCTGTCGAGCATAATTTTTTATCCATCCTTTCCATATGAAATGATCGTTCGACCGCTGTTATTGTGTCCGTTTTGGAGATTTTTTATTCTGCAAGTCTATTTGTAATATTGGTGTTTTCGGTAAAATTTGCAAAAATTTTGTTATCTTTGGCTGTACAGTTTGCAAAGACTTCAGTTATCGACAAATATCTCAAGGTAATCGACTATGATAGGCGCGGATGAGGAATTATGTCAAAGAAAGTGCAGGACAAATTATTGTGCCGTCTTTTCAGTATAATACTGCGCCTGTGCGTGCCAAAGCTCGTGATATTTTCCGTTTTCATCGGCAACGAGTTCGTCATGCGTACCGAACTGCACAACGCTACCGCTATCGAAAACGGCGATTCTGTCGCAGAAACGGCAAGAGGAAAGTCGATGGCTAATGTAGATGGCTGTCTTATCGCCAACGATGCTGTTGAAGTTGGAATAAACTTCGGCTTCTGCAATGGGATCAAGTGCGGCGGTCGGTTCATCAAGAATGATAAACGGCGCATTTTTGTAGAGCGCACGGGCAAGTGCGATCTTTTGCGCTTCGCCGCCCGAAATCTCCACGCCGTCTTTTTCAAAGTTGCGGTAGAGATATGTTTCCGTTCCCTTTTCGAGCTGATCCAAACGCTCACCGAAATTGGCTTCCATCAGGCTTTGTCTTACCTTTTCTTCGTCATAATCGGTGCTTGCCGCCACGTTCTGAGCGAGCGTAAAGGCAAAAAGATTAAAATCTTGGAATACAACGGAGAAAATGGAGTGATATTCTTGGTAATCATACTTACGGATATCAATGCCGTTGAGCAAGATCTGTCCTTCCGTTGGATCGTAAAGACGGCACATGAGCTTGATCATTGTCGTTTTGCCCGAACCGTTCATGCCGACAACGGCGAGCCGTTCGCCGATCTTGAATTTGAAGTTGACGTGACGGAGCGCCCAAAAATCCGTATTTGGATATTGGAAGGAAACGTCGCGGAACTCAACTTCATATTCACGGTCATCACGCTTCTCCACGGGGAGCGTACCCTGAACCATGTGCGAGGGTGTTTCGATAAAATCAAAATAGATTTTCGTGATTTCATTGTTGTAACGAAGTGTTTCAAACGTACTGACGAGCGAGCTGACAGCGCCCGTAAATTTCAGAATGGAACTGATATACTGCGAAATCGAACCGACCGAAAAGCGTCCCACAAGAGCGGAAATCCCGGCAAACGCATAAAGAATGATCTGCATGAGCGTTTCAACAATGCTGCACGGAATCACGGAGTGTTGCACACGGAATTTCGAGCAGTTGTGCAGGATCGTTTCACATCCCTTTAAGGATTCATTGAAACTATCTTGAATTAGCTTTTTTTGATCGTAAATGCGTACGTTCATCGGTCCCGAGCGCCTGAGCATCGCAGCAAAAAGCGACGAGGTAAACTGATTGATAAACGTAAATTTTTGATATTCTTTTGAGCTGAATCGAGTATATTTTGTATTACAACGAGAAGTAAACCACACGGAAAATGCACAGAACCCAAGGATTAACAAAGCAAAATACGGCGTTACTACAAATTTTGCCATGCCAGTAAGCTCTTGGGGATAATGCGAAATGAAAAGCTCCAAGGTCAGCGCAACAGAGAAGATAATGGTGAAAATATGACCGATCAATGTCGGCAAACTATATTCAAAACTTTGCAAACCGCCACGGTTCATATTTTCATACTGAAAAATCTTATTGAGCGTTTTTTGAGTTTCTACGGTATCCACCGTGTCATAATCCATTTCCGATATTTTTCGATTTTTGGAATAATCGTAATTATTTTCGAAAACAGGACGGCGAACAGAAATGAAATATTTCAAAAGTGATTTCATCATCACTACAAAGAAATCAAGTCCCACGGTGATACCCGCCATCATCAGCGTTTTCTGCCACGGTGCACCGGTAAGGAGCATATCCACGATGCGTGCCGCCATGTAGATATTGATAAAGGGGGACAGCGAATTAAAAATGGCATTGAGAATGTTCAAAAGAATCAGACCCCTGCAAAGTGATTCAATATGTTTTGCAGATTTGATAAACATTTTGATATCTTGGATAAACTTTTTCATACGCCAACCTCCTCTTTATAATAGTGACTCTGTACCTCATAAAGCTCGGCGTATTTTCCGCCCTTTGCCATCAGCTCATCATGCGTACCACATTCCGCAATAGTGCCGTTTTCGAGAAAGAAAATGCGGTCGCAGAAACGTGTGGAAGCAAGCCTATGAGAGATAAAAACGGAAGTCGTATTTTCCGTGAGATCGTTGTATTTCTGATAGATCTCATTTTCCGCAATCGGATCGAGCGCGCTCGTCGGCTCGTCGAGAATAACGATGGGTGCTTCTTTGTAGAGTGCACGGGCAAGCGCCAGCTTTTGCTTTTCTCCGCCCGAAAAATCCACGGCATCCTCATACAGCGTGCGGTCAAATTTGGTTTTCACACCGTTCGGTAAGCTTTTGATTTTTTCGGACAATCCCGAAAACTCGATAACCTTTCTCAGTTTCTTCTCGTCCGTCTTTCCAAACGTGATATTATCCTCAATGGAAAGCGCGAGCATATCAATCCTTTGAAAAACGGCGGCAATATTTTTGTAATATTCCTCAATATTGTAGGCAGAGATTGGTTTCCCATCTACGAGGATTTCACCCTCTCTCGGAAGATAAAAGCCACACATCAGCTTGATGAGCGTTGTTTTGCCTGCGCCGTTCAAACCGACGATGGCGATCTTCTCGCCGCTACGAATTTTAAAAGAAATATTTTTGATCGTATCCTTATCTGCACCTTGATAGGAAAAGCTTACACCGCGAAATTCAATTTCTGGTGCATATTTCGGAAACGGGACACCCTCTCCGTGATTGAATTTGTCTTCATCATCCATAAGCTCGCGAAAATCCGTAACGCTAAGTGATTGGCCATACATCCTATTATAGGTGTTAATGATACCCCAAAGATAATGAGAATATTGACCGATCAAAGCAAAATAGAAAACGAATTCCGAAGCGGAAAGCCCACCCTTGGCAATTTGATAGATCAAAATACCATAAGCCAAACCGTCACGCAAAAGTGTCAGCGTTGCCGTGAGAAGCTTGGAAAGAAACGAACGCTTCTCGCCTTTTTTGCTCCATTCCACGCGCTCACCGAGCAGTGTGTGATACATATCGTCAAACCAACCGGCAACACCGTAAAGACGAACGTCCTTTGCCGCATCGAGATTGCCAAGCTGATTTGAAATATAGGATATTCTGCGATCCTTATCATACCACTTCGATTTGTTTCTCTGTGACCAGTCGGCATTGATTTTACCTGCATAATAAAGAACGACCGTTGTTGCAAAAAGGACAAGGACGATAACGGGAGAAAGCTTCCAAATTAAAACGGAATAGGTGAAAAGTCCCAGAATATTGGAAAAAATATCTTTGAGATACGAAAAAATTTTTTCCGTGATCGTGTCATTTCTGTCCGTGATGCTCACTGCTTTTTGCAATTTCATCTTAAAGTCGGGATCTTCCATTTTGTAATAATCGCAATCCATGTTAATGTCGCGAAATTTTGCTTGAAACAACTGGCGGTTGCGAAGCGAAAGTCGGCTATTATTCGCCTGCAAAAGCTTATTTGTCATATTAACTGCAAAAAGTGCAAGCGAAAGAACCACGATCACCGCAAGTATCTTATCTGCCGTATAACCGCTTGAAACGTATTCCACAATGGTGGACGGTAAAAGCGCCGAAAGCGGTCCTACCGCTACGGTCAATGGCACGCAGATTGCGGAGATCACCATCATCATGGGATTGAATTTCCACGATAGTCGGCAAACGTACCATATATTTGAAAGAAAACTGTATTTGGGCTTGTCTTTCTTTTGTTTTTCTTTTTTCATAAAAACAACTCCTTTCTTTTACGTTTTCATCTTATCACAAGAAACGCAAAAAGTGTGGATTTGGGCACGAGTGGTATTGTATTTCGCACGAGTGGTGCGTTCAGCACGTAAAACGGCGAGAGCGATCATTCGCACTCGCCGATATATATTCTTAAAGCGGAAGCATAACCTCCGTTGCAAAAACACCTTCCTCATGCTGACGGTTTACGTAACCGCCGTATTTCTTGGCAATACTATCAATACGAAGAAGTCCGAAGCCGTGAGAATTGCTGTCATTTTTTGTCGTGCGGTATTTTCCGTTTTCTCTTGTTCGCATACCGAGATAGGAATTGGTAACGGAAATATAAAGCTGACCTTTCAACACACCGATATAAACACGGATAAACCGTTCTTCTTCCTTATCCAATGTTAAACAGCCCTCAATGGCATTGTTCAACAGATTGCCGATCAGCGCACAAAGCTCCACCTCGGAAACCGTCAGCTTTTCAGGTACCGTGGCTTTGGCATTGACGGCGATATGTTTACTCATGGCAAGCGTGATCTTAC
Source organism: Clostridia bacterium (assembly GCA_017399025.1). GTDB lineage: Bacteria > Bacillota > Clostridia > Oscillospirales > CAG-272 > QALR01. The sequence goes on along the minus strand of JAFQEK010000091.1, from coordinate 22,390 downwards.
TGTTGAGCGCCGCATCGACCATCACGTTTCCCGTTTTGAGAACGGTATCGACCGTGCGAAGCTCCACGCCCATCTTATCGAGATAGGATTTCAATTCTTCATGATCGCCTTTCTCCAAAAGGGTATTCATATTTTGCACATGATTCGCAAAGTCATGCCGCCAACCGCGCACCTGTCGGTACATATTCTGCACCTCATCGAGATGGCGTTCCACAATGTCATTCTGATAGGCGGCAATACGCCTGTCAATCATTTTTCCAAACAGAAAGTCAAAAAGGCGAGCCATTACATTTTACCCCTATAATAATCAATAAATTTTTGGTTTACTACCGCATACATTCGACGGGAAAGCGGAATCAGATCACCGTTATCAAGAATTACATCTGTCTTGGTAATCCTTGTAATATGGCGAAGTCCGACAAGATAACTGCGATGGGAGCGCACGAAAGAGGCATCAAGCTTTTTCTCCAAGTCATTGATACCGATCTTCGCAGTTTCATTTCCGCTTGTGAGTGTCAAAACCGTATCGTGTCCTTTGGCTTCTGCCAACATGATTTCCGAAAAATTTATGCGCAACATGCCGTTTTCCGTTTCCAAAACGAGGGATTCTTCCTTATGTCCGAGATTTTCTACCGCTCTGTCAAGCACGGAAAATAGCTTTTCTTTTTTGACGGGCTTCATCAGATAATGAAGCGCCGCTACCTCAAAGCCCTCTGACATGAAATCGGGATATCCCGTAATGAAAACGATCTGCACACGGTTATTTCCTTCGCGCACTTTTTTGGCAAGATCAATACCGTTCATTTTCGCCATTTCGATATCAAGGAGTAAAATATCGTAATTCCGGTTCTCCGCATAGTCAAACAGAAAGGCTTCCGACGAGGGGAATTCCGAAAAAGCCGGAAAATGTCCGCTCGTTTTTGCCCATGCTGAAACAATATCTTTTATATATTCAATTTGATTTTGTTCATCGTCGCAAATTGCTATGTTCAGTTTCATTTTTCTTCTCCGATTGTTTTATTGATAACAGTATAACATAAAAAAATATTTCGCGCAATAGGCTCGTTACAAATAAGAACGCTTACAAAATAACCGATGAAGAATGCCATACGGAGAAAATGAAAAGGTCAAATGATTCCGGATACTTCATTGTTGAAAAGTTTACGATTGTATGATATAATATAAACATACTTAAATCTGAATGACAGGTGGTTATCATGAAAACAATTGCAATCATAGATGATGATATACACATTGGCAATATGCTTGAGGAAGTCCTCGTAAAAGAGGGGTATGGCGTAATTCGCGCCTATTCGGGAACGGAAGCGCTGATGTTGCTTTCCAATAAAACACCCGACCTCGTATTGCTTGATTTAATGCTCCCCGGACTTTCGGGAGAACAGATACTACCCAAGATAAAGAATATTCCCGTTATCGTTGTCAGTGCCAAGATCGATGTGGATCACAAGGTCGATTTGCTCTATGGCGGTGCGGTAGATTATGTAACAAAGCCGTTCAATACAAAAGAGCTTCTTGCAAGAATCGCGGTTGCTTTGCGGAATACAACCGTTCAGACCACGCTGTTACATTACGATGCGATTACCTTAAACACGGCAAACTACGCCGTCACGGTAAGTGACATCGACCTAAAGCTGACAAGAACGGAATACGCTATACTGAAATGCTTGATGATGAACAGTACACAAGCGGTGTCCAAGTCTCAGCTTCTCGATCATATCAGCCTCGACACACCCGATTGTACGGAAAACTCACTGAAGATTCACGTCAGCAATCTTCGCAAAAAGCTTCGCGATGCATCGGGAAAAGATTATATTGAAGCGGTTTGGGGAATCGGCTTTCGGTTGAAAAAATAAAGGAATCTTTACGAATTCTTAACGCTTTTCTTTACCGCTGTCTTTACGCTTTTTGATTAAAATGACAGTACCATAATTTTCAGGAGGTTCAAAATGGAATACGTACTTACAACCTCGGCGCTGTCAAAGAAATACAGAAAATTTGAAGCGCTCGCGGACTTAACCATGCACATCCCGAAAGGCGCGATCTACGGCTTTGTGGGAAGAAACGGTGCGGGTAAAACGACGCTCATTCGTGTTATTTGCGGCTTGCAAGAGCCGACGTCGGGAGAATATGCCATTTACGGCATATCGAACAAGGACAGACAAATATCGAAATCAAGACATAGAATGGGCGCGGTCGTGGAAACTCCGTCGATCTATCTGGATATGACCGCAGAGGACAATCTGAAGCAGCAAGCTCTCGTTCTCGGTCTGCCAAACTACGATAGCATACCCGAAATCTTGAAGTTCGTAGGACTTGAACATACGGGCAAGAAGAAGGCTCGGAATTTCTCTCTCGGTATGAAACAAAGACTTGGCATAGCAGTGGCTCTGATCGGTAATCCCGATTTTATCGTTCTTGACGAGCCGATCAACGGTCTTGATCCGCAAGGTATCGTCGAGATCAGAGAACTTATTTTGAAGCTCAACCGCGAGCACGGAATTACCGTGCTGATTTCAAGCCATATTCTCGCTGAACTTTCCAAACTCGCCACACACTACGGCTTTATCGAAAAAGGACACATCGTGAAGGAACTGAGCGCAGAAGAGCTGGAAGCGGTGTGCAGAAAGTGCGTCCGAGTCGAGGTAACGGACACAAAGGCACTCGTCCGTGTCCTCGACCGCATGGAAAAGGATTACGAAGTGCTCTCCGATACGGAAGCGAATATTTACGGTGAAATTGTTCTTTCCGAACTTGTAATGGAGCTTGCAAAGGAAAACTGCAACCTCATCAACTCTCACGAGCAAGACGAAAATCTGGAGACCTACTTTATTAACCTCGTCGGAGGTGAGGCGGTATGATGAAATTATTACGAGCGGGTTTTCGCAGATATTTTAAAAATATATTGTTTTGGATTTCGCTTACGGTATCTGCCGTCATCGGCTTGGCAAGCGGAAAGAGTGCTTACGACAATGCGATGGTTGACGACATTTACGTAATTATCGGGTTTATTGTTTTTGCCGTGTTGATTGCCTTGATGGTCGGAAGGGAGTTCAGCGACGGAGGCTTCAGAAATAAAATCACATTAGGGCATACGAAAGGAAAAATATTTATTTCCGAATATATCGTTGCGCTGTGCGTTTGTTTGATTTTGTTTTTTATATCCGCAGGATTTTTTATATTATTGAATATCTCTAATATGAAGAAGATTTTGCCGGAACTTCTCACGAAAGCCTCAATCGGATATATCCTTTTTACAATTTCCATGATTACGATTATTTTCACAACTTCCGTTTTGATTTCCCGAAAAGCAATTACCGTTGTAACGACGCTGATTTTAGTATTGGGATTATATATTGTGGCTTGTGAATTGGATACTGCACTAAGCATACCCGAATATCAGCAAGTAATTGATTGGGTAGATGGAAAACCTGTTCTTACGCAGGAGTATGTCAAAAGTAAAAATTATATTGACAGCCCAATGCGTGAAAATCTTATTTTTTTGTTCAATATTATTCCGAGCGGGCAATCTATCCAATACTATAAAATGATAAAGCCGCTCTTGAATCCGAATAATATTATCATTTTCATAAGCGAAGAAAAAATGCAATTACTCAATACGTTGCCTTATTATTCGGCAGGGACGATACTGACCCTTCTTTCGGGCGCGTATATTGCATTTCGTAAAAAGGATTTCATATAAGCTTTGAAATCGGAAAGGAGGATCCATGCTCCCTTGGATCATTTGCGGTGTTCTTACCGTAATCATAGCCATACTTATGGTCAAAATCCGAATCATGCAGAAGAGTATGGATGAGATATGCGCCTGTATGACGGAGCATCTTTCCTCTGACACCAATCAACTTATTACGGTTTCTTCAAGTGATAAACACGTGCGCCACCTTGCAAGTGAAATTGCAAGGCAGCTTGCCGAGCTTCGCCGTCAGCGCAGACAGTACATAAACGGAGACCGCGAACTGAAAGAAGCGGTTACGAATATCTCCCACGATTTGCGAACACCCCTCACGGCAATATGCGGCTATCTTGAATTGCTTGAAGCAGAGGAAATGACGGACAACACAAGGCGGTATGTAGAGCAGATTGCGAACCGTACCGAAGTACTCAAAGCGCTGACCGAGGAACTGTTCAGATACTCGGTGATCTCGTCGGTATCTGATTTAACCTATGAAAAGGTCAACGTGGGCAGAGTGCTTGAAGATACGCTGATTTCCTTTTACGGAGCATTTGAGCAGAAGAACATCACACCGAATATCTCGCTTACCGATAGCGTGATTGTTCGTACTCTTGACAAATCGGCTTTGTCGCGTATTTTCGGAAATATCATCAGTAATGCACTCAAATACAGTGACGGTGATTTTTCTGTAACAATGACAGAAGACGGAGAACTCACATTCTCTAATATCGCGTCTGAACTTTCTTCGGTAGAAGTCGGCAAGCTCTTTGACCGCTTCTATACTGTCGATTCCGCACGGAAATCTACGGGGCTTGGTCTGTCGATTGCCAAACTGCTGACCGAGCAAATGGGTGGTTGTATTTCTGCGGATTACAAAGGAACGACATTATCAATCAGGATTTTCTTTAATTAAAAGAAACAAAATTTGAACAGAATTTTGTTTTATCTCGTGCATTGTTTTTCATGTCAACCAACGGCTGCCATCAACCTTTGGTTGATGAAAATATGCTTCCTTCCGATTGACAATCGAAGAGAAGCGTGATATACTGTTACCGTAATCAAATTACAAATTCAGCCAAAGGAGGCGATGATCATGATGAAAACTTATATTTATCGGATTGTCTTCGTATTTCCTGAGGTATGCACAGCGTAAGTAAATGACCATTTTTCAGACACATCCGATCTCGGGTGTGTTTTTTGTTGGAGTTTTCGTTTCATGCACCCGTGGGGTGCTTTTTGTTTTTCGTGGAAAGTCCCGAAATATAAGTTGAAAACAGAATTTTTACCAAACCAAAAGGAGAAAGTTTATGTCTGTTATGAAGAGGATTCAGAAAAAAGAAAGAGGGGATTTTTCATGAAGAGATTAAAAAATAAACTGCTTGCGATGGAATCCGACACGTCGACCTACAGAGAAATGTATGAGGGCAGTATGGTCGTATGCGATCCCGCGCATCCGACGATATTGCCGTATGTGGACTACAGCGCAACCTATTACAGAGAGAGCGTTGGCTTTGCCATTTCCGTCACGCATAAATTGGCACAGGATAAGCCGACGGTTCTGATCACCATTCCGTGCGCAACGTTGGGCATCGAGATTCCAAGCAGGGAAACGGAGAATGCGGAGGCGGATTTCTGTTTGCGCGCGTTCAAGCCGTATATGGATGAGCTGAATGTTGCTCTGTATAACCGAAGCCGTCCCGACCATGAAAACGGCAAATATTACGTTTGCACTCCGGGTGGAGAGGTCGTCCGCAGGAACGCGGCGTACTTTGCGCTCTTTCCGCAAAAGGATTATGAAAACGGCGCGGGCTCGGAGATCTATCTGCTCAGTGACGGTATTTCCCGACCTCCTCTTATGTGTCTTTGCCTTCTCGTTCAGGTGCAGCTGCCGAAAAGGAAGCTTCGCAAGACCATACAAATGCTTTGCCGTGACCTTCCCGATGCGGTCGACTGTTTTATTTTGAATTTCAAGAGGGAGGGCTTGGAGGACGCCGCCGCGCTTGCAAGAAAGCAAGCCGCGATCCGTGCGTGGTTGAAGGAGAGCGACTATTGCGCCTTCGTTGCAAACGGCAGTATTTTGCCCCGCGCAAAAGGGACTGACTTGCCGATGACGGATGCGATTCCGTTTCAATCCACGCCGAACGATGAGATTGAGATTTGCGGTGTGCGCGGAATGGGAATCAAAAAAGGCGTTACCGTGATTACGGGTGGCGGCTATTCGGGAAAATCGACTTTGCTCGATGCGATCTCGGCCGGAATTTACGATCACGTACAGGGGGACGGCAGAGAGCTTTGTATCACCGATGCAAGCGCCGTTACCATATCTGCCGAGGACGGTAGGAGCGTAAAGCACGTCAATATCTCGCCGTTTATCAAGTGGCTCCCGGGCGGTGACACAAGCGATTTTTCGACCGAACACGCCTCGGGCTCGACCTCGCAGGCGGCGAACATTATGGAAGCCGTCCATATGGGCGCGAAGCTGCTTCTGATCGACGAGGACCGAAGTGCCACGAACTTTATGATCCGCGACCGCATGATGAAAGCGCTGATCGAAAAAGAACCGATCACACCCTTTACCGACCGAGTGGACGAATTGTATAGGGCGAAAGACGTCTCCACGATTCTTGTCATCGGCGGGAGCGGGGAATACCTTTCTGTTGCCGACAAGATCTATATGATGGAGGATTATCTGATTCACGACGTAACCGAAAAATCCAAACATATTTGCCATTCCTGCGGCATCAAAACGGAATTACCTTCGATTGCAGATTGGGGACAAAGAAGAATTTTGTATTCCGACGGTTTTATCTCCTATCCGAAGGGAAGCGGTACGGAAAGGCTCGCTGTTTCGGATATGGGCTTTATCATCATCGGAGACGAAAAGATCGACGTTCGGGGGCTTCATAATATCGTATGCTCCCGTCAGTTGGATACGCTCGGGTTTATGCTTCGCTTAATTGAGGTCACGAACACCGACCGACAAATCGATATCGAAAAGAAAATAAACGCGCTGTATGAGAGAATCGAGGAAGAAGGTATTGATTTTGTGTATTCCTCGTTCTTTACGACCTGCGAAAGATTTCTCGATTTGCCCCGCAAGCAGGAGTTCATGGCGCTCATTAACCGCATGAGAAACATCAATTTGGCAAAGGAGGACGTGGTGTGAGGGCTTGCCGCATTACGATTGCAGAGAAGATCAAGGCATACCGCAAGGAAAACCGTCTGTCACAAAAGGAGTTTGGGCGACTGATCGGCGTTTCGGCGCAGGCGGTCTGCAAGTGGGAGCAGAATATTTGCTATCCCGATATCATTTCTCTTCCCGGACTCGCAAGACTTCTGGAATGCACGACGGACGATTTCTTTGAAGAGCCGTGCACCGTAAAATCAACAAACGGGTGAATATAACTCAACCAATGGTATAGTGAAATAATTATTTTAAAAAATCAAAAAACGGGATTGCAAACACCGAAAAAGCATGCTATAATAAATTATTATCATATTCATTCAAAGGAATTTAATTATATGAGATCAAGAAAAAGAAAAAACGGCGAAGCGCGCATGGAAGCTTGCGGAGAGCTGATTCTGCCGTTTGATAAAGAAAATATTGCCCCTGTTTCCCTTAAAGAACTGTTTCCCGGAAAGGAGAGCTTCCGCATTGAGATCGGATGCGGAAAGGGCGCATTCATTTCGGGGATAGCGCAGAGAAATCCCGATATAGGCTTTATTGCCGTTGAAAAAATCGGAGACGTTATGATCGTTGCGGCAGAAAAAATTAAAAACAGTGAAACAGAAAACGTTCGCTTCCTTTGTTGCGATGCCGTTCATCTGGAGAAAATTTTTGAACCGCACAGCTTTGATCGTATTTATTTGAATTTCAGCGATCCGTGGCCCAAGGCGCGGCATGCAAAACGCCGCCTGACCTATCGGGATATGCTGGAACGTTTTAAAAATCTTCTGAGCGAAAAAGGAAAGATCGAATTCAAAACCGATAACAGAGACCTTTTTGATTTTTCGCTTATTGAATTTGAGGAATCCGGTTACATTCTTGAGAACGTAACGTTCGATCTGCATGCCAGTGAATGGGCAAAAGACAATATCGTGACGGAATATGAAGCGAATTTTTCCGCGAAAGGCTTCAAAATCAACCGCTTGGAAGCGTATTTGCCCGATAAATCGTAAATTTCTTGAAAAATATTGCTTTTTTTAAAAGAAAAATAAAAAAACTATTGATTTTTTGAAATAGCTATGCTATAATGACTAATGCTGTATTAAGATGAACTCATAGGAATTCAAGTCCTGTGTAAAAATAGTTCTAATTTTTCGAGGGAGGTGCAGAATATGGCAAAATGTATGTGCTGCGGTAAAGGTGTTACTTTCGGAAACAATGTTTCTCACTCCAACCGTAAAACAAGCAGAACCTGGAAAGCAAACATCAGAAAGGTTAGCGCCGTTGTTGACGGAACACACAAGACCGTAACGGTTTGCTCTCGTTGTCTCCGCTCCGGCAAGATCGAAAGAGCTTAATTATTTGTTTAGCTTGTAACAAAGTGAAACCCTTTCCGTTTTCGGAAAGGGTTTTTGCGTTATTGGAGTGTAAAAATGAAATATTTCTTTATTCACAAGGACCTCCCGGAGGACATCCGCAGAAATCTTTCCTTTTTCGGAGAGTGTGTTCCGCTTCCCGCGTTTGAGAAACTGCCCTTTCCCGTTTGCGCACATCCCGATATGCTGATTGCAAGTATCGGCGGAAAACTTTTGATTCACGGGGAATATCGGGAGGGCCGGTCATTGCTGTCTTCTCTGGGGATCCCGTTTACGATTTCGCAAACGCCCGTATCTGAAAAATATCCCGAGGATGTCCGTCTGAATTGTTTTTGCTTCGGAAATTATTTTGTTTCCAATGAAAAATATGTTTCAAAGGAAGCGTTGGTGCTTGCAAAACAATTTGGTTTTCGCTCTGTTTTTGTTGCGCAAGGCTATGCAAAATGCTCTTGCGCAGTTGCTGGAGATGCTGTGGCAACCGCAGACCGAGGAATTGCAAAAATTTTAAGAAGGGAAGGCGCAGAGGTTTTGCTCCTGGACCCGTATCCGATCGGAATTGAAATTTATGATACGGGTTTTATCGGAGGCGCCTCCGTGCTGTTGGATGAAAAGACGCTCGGATTTTTCGGTAATGTAAAAACGCTTCCGCAGTTTGAGCTGCTGGAGAATTTTTTTGGAAAACACGGCGTTTCTTTAATTTCTCTCGGGGACGGTCCTCTTTTTGATTACGGAGGCGCGATCGGTTTTTCGATTTAATATTGCAGAAAGGTATGGTTTGTACAGATGAATAAAGATTTGAGATGTTTGCGCTGCGGTGCAAAGATGGAGGATATGGGGACGGAGAATTTCCAGCTTGGCAAAACGGGATTTTTTCTCGGAGATTTGCCGAATTTGATTTCGGGTGCAATGAAACTTTCCGTTTACCGTTGTCCTGCATGTGGGAAAGTGGAATTTTTCTCATTTGAACCTTTTGATGAAGATTGCGAGGACCGAATTGCACAGATCACGTGTCCGAGGTGCAAACAAAAGCACGATATGGATTACCCGAAATGCCCGCATTGCGGATATCGTTATTGACCGCGGAAAAAAGCAATGTTTGGTTTCTTTCCTATATTTTGAATAAAAACTTTGTTGCTTTTGCACGATTTTGTGGTTTCTTGTGAGAAAACACATTATTTTTTCAAAATAACTATTGATTTTTTGAATGGAATGTGATAAACTAAACACCATGGAAAATAAGTGCTTTCGTAACAAAAATGGGAATCGATTGTATGTTCCGATGAGAGAAGCATCTTCCTACATTCATTGAAAGGAATCGGAATTTTATGAGTATAGCGATTTTGGGCTACGGTGTTGTCGGCTCCGGTGCCTATGAAATTCTGACAAAAGCAGGCTATAAAGTCTCTCGTGTGCTTGATGTACGGTCTTATCCCGAACTCGGAAGCACCCTCACGTACGATATTGAAGATATTCTGAACGATAAAGAAATTACCGTGGTTGCGGAAGCGATCGGCGGAAATACTTTTTCTTACGATTTTGTCAGCCGTGCGTTGAAGGCAGGCAAGCACGTTGTCAGCTCCAACAAACATTTGATTTGTTCTTATTATAAAGAGCTCCATGCTCTTGCGAAGGAAAATGGCGTGACTTTGCGTTTTACGGCAAGCGCCGGCGGTGGTATTCCGTGGTTGTATAATCTGAAACGCGGAAAGCTTTGCGACCGCATTGAAAAGGTTATGGGTATTATGAACGGCACCACGAATTATATTTTGGATGCCATGATTCATGATTCGCGTGATTTTTCGGACGTGTTGAAGGAAGCGCAGCAACTCGGCTATGCGGAAGCGAATCCCTCTGCTGATATAGATGGTTTTGATGTTGCACGGAAAACGGCAATATCTTCCTCCATTGCGTTTGATGCTGTCGTTTCGGAAAATGACGTTATGGTTTTCGGTCTTCGCAATATCAAAAAGGGTGATATTGATTATATCTCCGAGCATTGCGGAAAAACCGTCCGTTATCTTGGTTATGGTGTGCGTACCGAAAACGGTGTTGCCGCTTTTGTTGAACCTACTCTTCTTCCGATAGATGCTTTGGAAGCGAACGTTCGTACGAACAATAATATGATCTCGCTTTTCGGCGAGTATGTCGGCAGGCTTTCTTTCTACGGTCAGGGCGCGGGTAAATATCCGACGGGTAATGCGCTGGCGCAGGATATCATTAATATCTTGCAAGGCGATACAGCGCTTACTTTCTCTGAAACCGATGCTGTAATCTGCAACGAAGAAGTAAAACGCTCCTATTTCATCCGAACCGATGCTGCCGTAAAGCTTGATTTTGAAGCTTCTTCGGAAATGATCGGAGAAACCCGTTATATTTTCACCGAAACGGTCAGTGTAGCACAGATGCACGACATTGCAGAGAAGATTTTGGCAGAAGACCCCGAAAGCTTTTTCGCAGGTATGGAAGCCGAATAAAACCGCAATCATTCTAACCTCCTAAAATAAAGCAAGAAACTCCCCGCGTTGGGGGGTTTTTTGTATTTCCCTTTGTTTTTGAATATCCCAAAAAATATCCATTGACGATTTGATATTTTAATGATATAATAGCACTGTTAAAATCTATCGGTACTTTTGAACAAACACCGATACGGAAAGGATACTCTTATATGAAAAAAACACCTCTATTGCAAAGACGAAGAAGCGGAATTCTTATGCCGATCTTTTCTCTGCCGAGTCCTTACGGAATCGGTACGCTCGGAAAAGAAGCGTATGCCTTCGTGGATTTTTTGAAAAAAGCGGGACAGAGCTATTGGCAGATTTTGCCGCTTGGACCGACGACTTTCGGCGACTCGCCATATCAGTCCTATTCCACGTTTGCGGGAAATCCGTATTTTATTGATCTGGAACTTCTTTGCGAGGAACAGTATCTGACGAGAGAGGATTGCGAAGCGGAAGATTTTGGTTCCGATCCGGAGGATATTGATTACAGCAAACTTTATAAGGGCAGATTGAAGCTTATGCGTAAAGCTTTGCCTACATTTTTGGAAAAAACACCTGCGGATTATGCCGCATTCTGTAAGAAAAATGCATTCTGGCTGGATGATTACGCGTTGTTCATGGCGTTGAAATATGAAAACAAGGGAGCTTCCTTTGATCTTTGGGAAGCGAATCTCCGTTTGCGTAAAAGAAGTTCACTGAAAGCGGCAAAGATTCGTTTGGCTGATGAGATTGCTCTTTGGAAAATGCAACAGTATTTCTTCTTCTCTCAATGGAAAGCTTTGAAAAAATATGCCAATGAGAAGGGGATTTCCATTATCGGCGATCTCCCGATCTACGTTGCGTGTGACAGCGCCGATGTCTGGGCATCACCGGAGCAATTCGTTTTGGATGAAAATTGTAAGCCGATCGAGGTTGCGGGCTGTCCTCCCGATGCATTTACGGCGGACGGTCAGCTCTGGGGCAATCCTCTCTACAATTGGGAAAAAATGCGCGAGGACGGCTACGCATGGTGGTGCCGCCGTATGAAAGCGGCATCCACGCTTTATGACGTGGTAAGGCTTGACCATTTCCGAGGCTTTGAAGCATATTATACCATTCCCGCAGGCCGGAAAAATGCGCGCAAGGGAAAATGGAAAAAAGGACCGGGAATGGAGCTTTTTGAAACCTTCCGTAAAAAGATCGGTGAGATTCCGATTATTGCAGAGGACCTTGGTTTTCTGACTCCCGCTGTTCACCAAATGCTTGCGGATTCCGGTTATCCCGGCATGAAAGTAGTGCAGTTTGCGTTCGGTAATCCTGCGTATGAGAGCGAATATCTGCCGCATACATATCCGAAAAATTGCGTGGCTTATGCAGGTACTCACGATAATGAAACTGTGATGGGATGGCTGGAGGAAGCCGATGAGATTACGGTAAAGCAAGCGGAAGCATATTTCCGCCTGAATCAATCGGAAGGATATGCCTGGGGTGTGATCCGTTCTATGATGGCATCGCCTGCCAATACGGTGATTTTTCAGATTCAGGATTTTATCGGACTCGGCAATGAAGCACGCATCAATGAACCCTCCACGCTCGGGGATAATTGGCGTTGGCGTATCCGCGGAGAGTGTTTGAACGATTGGCTTGCGGGCATCATCCGCAAATCTACGGAGACTTATTATCGAATCCCAATAGAAAAAACAGGGAAAACAGAGGATTGTTGTTGATTTTGTGAAAAAATCCGACTTCTTTTTGCAAACATCAATAAAAAATCTTGACAAAAATCACAAAAAAAGGTATAATAATTATTGATAGAACAAAGGATTTCCCGCAACTGACGGACAGTGGAGCACCACAAGGAAACGGGGGATAATAAAGCCGACCGTCTGGGCGATCCTATTCTTCACAGGATAGGACTGCCCTTTTTCTTTTCCGTGTGCCGGTAACTTTGAAATTCGGCATTGCCGAGACAGAAAAACTGAAAGGATTACGCAAACTTATGAAAAAAATCGCAATTATCATGGGAAGCGACAGCGACCTTCCCGTAGCGGAAAAAGCCATCAATGTGCTTGCTTCCTACGAAGTACCTTATGAGGTTCATGTTTTCTCTGCGCACAGAACTCCCGTTGAAGCAAAGGAATTTACCGTAAATGCCCGTCAAAACGGCTTCGGCGCAATCATTGCGCTTGCAGGTATGGCGGCTCATCTCGCAGGTGCCATTGCAGCGAATACCACACTTCCCGTTGTTGGTGTTCCCGTAAAGAGCGCAAATCTTGACGGACTCGATGCGCTTCTCTCCACCGTTCAGATGCCTTCCGGCATTCCCGTTGCCACCGTTGCCATCGACGGCGCTGCAAACGCAGCAACCCTTTGCGTGGAAATGCTTGCCATTGAAGACGAAGAGCTTGCAAAGAAGCTTTCTGCCGTACGAGCGGAATCGACCGCAAAAGTTCTTGCAAGAAACAGAGCCATCGAACAGAAATACAACAAATAAAATCATTGAAATTCACATCAAATAAGGAGGACTCCCACAATGCAGAATTCCAAATCCGAAAGCTATGCAGCTGCCGGCGTTGATATTACCGCGGGCTACAAGGCTGTTGAATTGATGAAAGCACATATTGCCCGTACACGCAATGAAGGTTGCCTGGATGACGTCGGCGGTTTCGGCGGTTGCTTTGCGCTCCCCTGCGCAGGTATGGAAGAACCCGTTCTCGTTTCCGGTACGGACGGTTGCGGTACGAAGGTCAAGCTTGCAATTTTGATGGACAAGCATGATACGATCGGTATCGATGCCGTTGCTATGTGCGTAAATGATATCATTTGCTGCGGTGCAAGACCGCTCTTCTTCCTCGACTACATTGCTTGCGGTAAAAATATTCCCGAAAAAATCGCATCCATTGTTTCCGGTGTTGCAGAGGGTTGCGTTCAGTCCGGCGCGGCTTTGATCGGCGGCGAAACGGCAGAACATCCCGGTCTTATGCCTGTTGAGGATTATGACCTTGCGGGTTTTGCTGTTGGTATCGTTGACAAAAAGAAAATTATTGACAACAGCAAAATGGCAGCAGGCGACGTTGTAATTGCGCTTCCTTCCACAGGTATTCATTCCAACGGTTTCTCCCTTTGCCGTAAAGTTTTTGACATTGATAACAACAATCCCGAACTTTACGTTGCAAATGAAGCGCTCAACGGTAAGACGATCGGCGAAACCTTGCTCACTCCTACCAGAATTTATGTAAAATCCATTCTTGCTCTTCTCCAGAAAGTTTCCGTAAAAGGTATTTCCCATATTACGGGCGGCGGCTTTTATGAAAATATTCCGAGAAGCATTCCCGAAGGTCTCGGCGCAAAGATCAAAAAAGATGATGTCCGTGTTCTTCCCATTTTTGATCTGATCGCAAAAACAGGTAACATTCCCGAAAGAGATATGTTCAATACCTTTAATATGGGTGTTGGCATGTGCGTGATCGTCGCCAAGGAAGATGTGGAAACTGCGCTTGCTGTACTCAAGGAAAACGGCGAGGATGCTTACGTTCTCGGCGATATTATTGAATCCGAAGATAAGGTTGTATTGTATTAAAATAAATTTCGAATGTATTTCAAGTCGTACCGAGGGACTGCTTTCCCGTCCAGTCCTTCGGGGCGCAGATTTCATCCGATTATAGAGAAAAGAGAAAATTACCTATGAACGCTCCCGTTAAAATTGCCGTCCTCGTTTCGGGCGGCGGCACCAACTTGCAGGCATTGATTGATTCCGAGAAGCGCGGCGAGCTGAAAAGCGGAAAAATTTCGCTCGTCATTTCCAATAAGGAAGGTGCATACGCTTTGGAACGCGCGAAAAATGCCGATATTCCCTCCGTGACGGTAACAAAAGCCGCATACGGTTCGCAAGAAGCTTTTGAAGCAAAAATCAAAGAAGTTCTTGCGGAAAACGGTATTGAACTCATCATTCTTGCCGGATTTATGAGCATTCTTTCCGCAGATTTTACGTCTGCATATCCCGAACGTATTCTGAATGTGCATCCGTCCTTGATTCCTTCCTTTTGCGGAAAAGGCTTTTACGGCCTCCGCGTTCACGAAGCCGCTCTTTCGTACGGCGTGAAGGTGACGGGCGCAACGGTGCATTTTGTCAATGAAATTCCCGACGGCGGCAAGATTATTCTGCAAAGAGCCGTTGAGATCAAAGAGGGCGATACGCCCGAAATTCTGCAAAGACGCGTAATGGAAGAGGCGGAATGGCATCTGCTTCCCGCGGCGGCAGAAAAAGTAAGCGCGCAAATTCTTTGTGAACGCGAATAAAGAAAAGGAATGATAACCATGGCTTTATATGATTTGAAAACTCTTTTGGAGAACAATACATACCCCGGCAGAGGTATCGTCATCGGTAAAAGTGCAGACGGTAAAAATGCAATGATTGCTTATTTTATCATGGGACGCAGCGAAAACAGCCGCAACCGTATTTTTGAACGCTACGAAGGCGGTATGCGTACCAAAGCCTTTGATGAATCCAAGCTTTCCGATCCGAGCCTGATCATTTACAATCCCTTCCTTGAAACAGAAGGCATTGACGTTATTACCAACGGTGACCAGACGGATACCGTTATGGATTACATCAAAGAAAACGGCGAAGACGGTTATGCGTTTGAAAAATCTCTCCATACCCGTGAATTTGAACCTGACCATCCCAACTACACTCCCCGTATTTCCGGCATTCTTCACTATGCAGACGGCGATTTTACCTACAAGATGTCCATTTTGAAGAGCACCGGCGGCAATCCCGAAGCTTGCCAGAGATATTTCTACAGCTATAAGCCCCTTGCAGGTCTCGGTCATTTCATCCATACTTATAAATGTGACGGTAACCCCATTCCCTCCTTCTACGGTGAACCCGAAGAAATTGCTCTTCCCAACACAGCGGAGGAGCTTGCGGATATCGTATGGACAAGCCTCAATGAAGATAACAAGGTTTCCCTCTTCGTACGTGTCATTCCGCTTGACGGCGGGGCACCCACCGAAATCATCATCAATAAGAATAAATAAGACGTAAGAAAGGATTTTGAACCCATGAACGAATTTCAGCTTAAATACGGTTGCAACCCCAATCAGAAGCCTTCCAGAATTTATATGGCGGACGGAAGCGAGCTTCCCATCGAAATTCTCTCCGGTAAACCCGGCTACATCAATTTCCTTGATGCTTTTAACTCCTGGCAGCTTGTAAAAGAAATCAAAGAAGCAACCGGTATGGTTGCGGCAACTTCCTTCAAGCACGTCAGCCCCACGTCTGCGGCTGTCGGCAAAAAGCTTTCTCCGGCGCTCAAAAAAGCTTGCTTTGTGGATGACGTGGAAGGTCTTGACGACTCTCCTCTTGCATGCGCATACGCAAGAGCGAGAGGTACTGACAGAATGTCCTCCTTCGGCGACTGGATCGCTCTTTCCGACGTTTGCGATAAAACTACCGCGCTTCTGATCAAGCGTGAGGTTTCCGACGGTATTATTGCTCCCGGTTATACCGATGAAGCACTCGAAATCCTCAAAACCAAGAAAAAAGGTGCTTATAACATTGTAAAGATTGATCCCGATTATGTTCCCGCTCCCGTTGAAACCAAGCAGGTTTACGGTATCACGTTTGAGCAGGGCAGAAACAACTTTGAAATCAACGAAGCGCTCCTTTCCAACATTGTAACGGAAAATAAAGAAATTCCCGAAAGCGCAAAGATCGACCTGATCATCGCACTGATTACCCTCAAATATACACAGTCCAACTCCGTTTGCTATGCCGTTGACGGTCAGGCAATCGGTGTAGGCGCAGGTCAGCAGTCCAGAATCCACTGCACAAGACTTGCAGGTACGAAGGCTGACACATGGCAGCTCCGCCAGCATGAAAAGGTATTGAACCTTCCCTTTATCCCCACCCTTGGCAGAGCAGACCGTGATAATATCATCGATGGCTATATCAATAAGAATGAAGAAGATGTTTGCGCTGACGGTATCTGGCAGAAATATTTCACCACCCGTCCCGAACCGTTGACCAAAGAAGAAGCGGATGCTTATCTTGCAACCATTACCGGTGTGGCTCTCGGTTCCGATGCCTTCTTCCCCTTCTCCGATAACATTGAACGCGCGAAGAAGAGCGGTGTTTCCTATATCGCGGAACCCGGCGGTTCTGTTCGCGACGACCTTGTGATCGACTGCTGCAATAAATACGGCATTGCTATGGCGTTCACAGGTATGCGTTTGTCCCACCACTAATGATTCGGGATGCCCGATTGGCTGAACGAGCGGAGATTCCCATACAGGGCATATTCGCCGGCTGAAATATTGCCGGCGGTTGTGCTTTACAAGATAAATTTATTCCATAGAGGGAAAGGAAATATAACATTATGAAATTGATGGTAGTCGGCGGCGGCGGCCGCGAACACGCGATTATCAAAAAACTGAAAGAAAATCCTGCCGTTGAAGTGATCTATGCGCTTCCCGGAAACGGCGGTATGGCAGACGATGCCGTTTGTACGGGCATCGGCGCAAAGGATATTGCGGCTATTACTGCTTTCGCAAAGGAAAATGCAATTGATTTTGCCGTTGTGGCACCCGATGATCCGCTGGTGCTCGGCGCTGTGGATGCATTAGAAGAAATTGGTATTCCCGCATTCGGTCCCCGTGCAAATGCGGCAATCATTGAAGGCAGTAAGGTCTTTTCTAAAAATCTGATGAAAAAATACGGCATTCCCACCGCTTCCTATGAAGTTTTCGATAATATGGAAAAGGCGCTTGCTTATCTGGAAACTGCGCCCATCCCCACGGTTATCAAAGCAGACGGTCTTGCTCTCGGCAAGGGCGTTATCATTGCACAGACCAGAGAAGAAGCCATGGATGCGGTTCGTTCCATGATGGAAGATAAGATTTTCGGTGCTTCCGGAAGCCGTGTCGTCATTGAAGAATTTCTTACGGGTCCCGAAGTTTCCGTTCTTTCCTTTACGGACGGCAACGTTGTGGTTCCGATGATTTCTTCCATGGACCACAAACGCGCAGGAGATAACGATACCGGTCTGAATACGGGTGGTATGGGTACAATTGCCCCCAATCCGTATTATACCGAAGATGTTGCAAAGCTTTGCATGGATACCATTTTCCTTCCGACCATCAACGCGATGAACGCGGAAGGCAGAACCTTCAAGGGTTGCCTGTATTTCGGTCTTATGCTGACACCCAAGGGACCCCGTGTGATTGAATATAACTGCCGTTTCGGCGATCCCGAAACACAGGTGGTTCTTCCTCTTCTGGAAACGGACCTCCTTACCGTTATGATGGCGACCGCGAACGGAACACTTTCCGAGGTTCCCGTAAAATTCAGCAATAAAGCGGCTTGCTGTGTTATCGTTGCTTCCAAGGGTTACCCCGTGAAGTACGAAAGCGGATGTCCCATGACACTTCCCGCAGACGATGAAAACGGCTTCATTTACGTTGCCGGTGCGAAAAAGACGGAAAACGGTCTTGTAAGCGCAGGCGGACGCGTGCTCGGTGTTGTTTCTGTGGCAGATACCTTGCAGGAGGCTGTCAAAGCAGCTTATGCAAAAACGGAAACCGTTGATTTTGCAAACGGCTTCTACCGTCATGATATCGGCGCAAGAGCACTTGCGGCTTTGAAATGATCCCCAATCCATGATAATCAAAATACTTTCACGAAAGGAATGTATTCACAATGGTTTACAGAGTTTATGTTGAGAAGAAAACAGAGCTTGCCAGCGAAGCAAAATCGGCGCTTTCCGATATCAGAGGCCTGCTTGGCATCACTTCTCTTGAAAATATCCGCGTTCTGAACCGTTACGATGTGGAAAACATTGACGAAGCGCTTTTTGAATCCTGCAAAAAGACCGTTTTCTCCGAGCCTCAGCTCGATATCGTAACAAGCGAGCTTGAAAATGACACCGCTTACGTATTTGCTGTTGAATATCTCCCCGGTCAGTTCGACCAGAGAGCTGACTCTGCGGCGCAGTGCATCCAGATCATTTCCGAGGGTGAACGTCCCACTGTCCGTACCGCAAAGGTTTACCGCCTTTACGGCAATCTTTCCGATGAAGATATTATCCGCATCAAAAAATACGTGATCAACCCTGTGGAATGCCGCGAAGCTTCCATGGAACTTCCCGCAACCCTGAAGCCCGTATATGAAATTCCCACGGAAGTTGCTGTTCTGGACGGCTTTATCAATCTGGATAAAGAAGGTCTTGCAGGCATGATCCGTGAAATGGGACTTGCTATGGACGAAGGCGATATTGCTTTCTGCCAGGATTATTTCAAAAAGGAAGGCAGAAACCCCACCATTACGGAAATCAAAATGATCGATACCTATTGGTCCGACCATTGCCGCCACACCACGTTCAATACAACCATTGACAGCGTAACCTTTGAAGATGAACTTCTGAGAGAGGCTTACGATGAATATATCGCAACACGCAAAGCGCTTGGCAGAACCAAACCCATTAACCTGATGGATATCGGTACGCTTGCCGGTAAAGCGCTCAAAAAAGCGGGCAAACTGGATAAGCTTGACGAATCCGAAGAAATCAACGCTTGCACCGTTAAGATTGAAGTAGAAATTGACGGTAAGAAAGAACCCTGGCTTCTGCTTTTCAAAAACGAAACACATAACCATCCCACGGAAATCGAACCGTTCGGCGGTGCCGCAACCTGTATCGGCGGCGCAATCCGAGATCCGCTTTCCGGCCGTTCCTACGTTTATGCGGCTATGCGTATCACAGGCGGTTCCGATCCTCTCGTTCCCGTTTCCGAAACCATTCCCGGTAAGCTTCCTCAGCGTAAGATCGTAACCACGGCTGCCGCAGGTTATTCCTCTTACGGTAACCAGATCGGTCTTGCGACAGGCCAGGTTGACGAGCTTTACCATGACGGTTATATGGCAAAGCACATGGAAATCGGCGCGGTTGTCGGTGCGGCTCCCGAAAAGAACGTACGCCGTGAATGTCCCGAAGACGGAGATGTTGTTATCCTTCTCGGCGGCAGAACCGGACGTGACGGCTGCGGCGGTGCAACAGGCTCCTCCAAATCCCACAATCTCGAATCCCTTGAAAGCTGCGGTGCAGAAGTTCAGAAGGGTAATGCTCCCGAAGAAAGAAAACTTCAGCGTTTGTTCCGCAGCTACGAAGCTTGCCGTATGATCAAGCGTTGCAACGACTTCGGTGCAGGCGGTGTTTCCGTTGCGATCGGTGAACTTGCAGACGGTCTTTTCATTGACCTTAACGCAGTACCTAAAAAATATGAAGGTCTTGACGGTACAGAGCTTGCTATTTCCGAATCTCAGGAAAGAATGGCAGTTGTTGTTGAAGCAAAGGACGCAGAACGCTTCAAAGAGCTTGCCGATAAAGAAAACCTTGAAGCAACTATCGTTGCCCGCGTTACTGCCGATCCCAGACTCGTTATGGTTTGGAACGGTAAGGAAATCGTAAACATTTCCCGTGAATTTTTGAATTCCAACGGTGCTGAAAAGCACATTGATATCACTCCTGCGGCGCCCGCGTCCTTTGAAAAGGAAATCGGGGAGGATTTCGTTCAGGCATATGAAGCTCTTGCAGGCGATCTCAACGTTTGCTCCAAGAGAGGTCTTTCTGAGCGTTTCGACTCTACCATCGGCGCAGGTACGGTTCTGATGCCTTTCGGCGGTAAGAATCAGCTTACACCCATTCAGGCAATGGCAAATAAGATTTCCGTTGAACAGGGCCATACGGACGATTGCTCTTTGATGGCTTGGGGTTATAACCCGATGATCGCGGAAAAGAGTCCCTACCACAGCGCATATCTTGCGGTTGTGGAATCCGTTTCCAAACTGATCGCAACAGGCGCAAAATTCGAAGACGTATATCTGACATTCCAGGAATATTTCGAAAAGCCTTTGCGTGACGGTAAGCGTTGGGGCAAGCCCATGGCGGCACTCCTTGGTGCATTCAAAGCGCAGATGGATCTCGGTATTGCCGCAATCGGCGGTAAAGACTCCATGAGCGGTTCTTTTGAAAATATCGACGTTCCTCCGACACTCGTTTCCTTTGCTGTTACCACAGAAAAGACAAACACCATCACCTCCGGCGAATTTAAAGGTGCAGGTCATAAGGTTGTGATTCTGAAACCCGAATACGATGCAAACGGACTTCCCGTTCCCGCAAGCCTTATGGCAAACTTTGACGTTGTTACCAATCTCATGAGAAGCGGCAAAGCCGTTGCTGTTTACACTCCTACCTTCGGCGGTGTTGCGGAAGCAATCATGAAGATGAGCTTCGGTAACGATATCGGTTTCGCATATGACAGTGCGGTTTCCATGAAGGATATCTTCGGTTATGCATACGGTTCCTTCATTATCGAGCTTACCTGTGATGAAGCCATCGGCACCGTTCTTGGTGCTACGACCGAAAAAGCGGAAATTGCTTATAACGGTAAGACGGTTTCCGTTGCAGATCTTCTTGCGGTTTACGAAAACAAGCTCGAATCCGTTTATTCCTGCAACATTCCCACCAAGAAGGGTGAAATTCCGACTTATGCTTATACCGAAGGCTGCAAGGCAAAAGCTCCTGCAATCAAGGTTGCAAAACCTCATGTTCTGATTCCCGTATTCCCCGGTACAAACTGTGAATACGATACGGCAAAAGCATTTGCCGATGCAGGCGCAGATCCCGAAATCTTCGTTATCAATAACCTGAGTGCGGCAGGCATTTCCGCTTCTGCAGAAAACTTTGCTAAGAAGATTGCGGATTCTCAGATCATCTTTGTTCCCGGCGGCTTCTCCGGCGGTGACGAACCCGACGGTTCCGGTAAATTCATTACCGCATTCTTCCGTAATGCGACCGTAAAGGATGCAACCATGAAGCTTCTCGATGAAAAGGGCGGCTTGATGGCAGGTATCTGTAACGGCTTCCAGGCACTCATCAAGCTTGGTCTTGTTCCTTACGGTAAGATCATTGATACCGATGAAAATTGCCCGACCTTGACTTATAACACCATTTCCCGCCACCAGTCCAGATTGGTTCGCACAAGAATCTGTACCAACAATTCTCCTTGGCTCTCCGAGGTAAACGTTGGCGATATCATTACCGTTCCGATCTCCCACGGCGAAGGACGCTTCCTTGCTTCCGATGAACTCATTGCCGAGCTTGCTGCCAACGGTCAGATCGCAACACAGTACGTGGATATGAACGGCAATCCCACTTATGACGTACACTTCAATCCCAACGGTTCCGCAATGGCAATCGAAGGTATTACTTCTCCCGACGGCCGTGTATTCGGTAAGATGGGTCACTCCGAACGTATCGGCAGCGGTCTTTACCGCAACGTGGAAGGTAACTACGATATCGGTATGTTCCGCGGTGCAGTTAAATTCTTTAAATAAGATATAATTTTGAGGACAGAGTTTTTAGCTCTGTCCTCTTTGCGCTTATATCATGGTTTTTGGTGTATTGAATTCAGTCAATGTTTATCAAAAAAAGATCAGATTCGACTTTGTTCATTATGGAACTAACTGCAAGTTACACCATTCTAAGATATTTACAATAAAATTTCGATTTTTTTGTGTTTAACGATAAAACTTTCGAGCATATCATACAACGGAGTTGCAGAAATTTGAGGCATTTTTTCTTTTTTGATGGAAAATCCACTC
>JAFQEK010000090.1 GCA_017399025.1 Clostridia bacterium | reverse complement strand
CTTGTTTTAAAACAAGTTGGCGACCCGGATGGGACTCGAACCCACGACCTCTAGCGTGACAGGCTAGCGTTCTAACCAACTGAACTACCGGGCCAAAATGGTGGGAACAATAGGGCTCGAACCTATGACCCTCTGCTTGTAAGGCAGATGCTCTCCCAGCTGAGCTATGCTCCCATTTCTTTCGTTCGGTGCTTTCGCTCTCGAACGATATAGAGTATACCACAAACAAATTGATTTGTCAATACTTTTTTGAAAAAAATTTTAATTTTTTTGAAATTTCTTTTTTGCTATAAATATAGGATTTTTCAAGTCAAAAACAGATTGCTTTTGATTCAAATAGAACTATTTTTATAAAAAGAGAGTTGAAAGGAGGATATCCAATCAACTCTCTGCGTCTTTACAATTGGAAAGGGTGTTTATGGGTGCTTTTTCGACATTAAGCCTCTACGTCGTTCTTCCAGTTGTCGGAAATTTCTTCGTATTCTCTGGTATAGCTCTTGAAGATCGAACGGATTTCAAGGAGATGCTCCATGGTGTCTGCTTCAAAAATCAAAACGAGCTCAGGCATATTAGAAGAAGCTCTGACAAGTCCCCAACCGTGTTCAAACTGAACTCTGGCACCGTTGATATCGCAAACCTTGCCGGGATATGCATGCTTCATCTTCTTGGTGATGTCGTCAACAATTCCGTATTTTACGGTATCTGCGCAATGTGCTTTGATTTCGGGGGATACTACGTAGTGCGGGAAGGTTTCAATGATTTCAGAAACGGTTTCTTCTCTGTTGGAAAGATATTCCACGAGCTTTGCCGCAACAAAGATAGCATCGTCAAATCCGTACCAATCATCACCGGAAACGAAAATATGACCGCTGCGTTCACCCGCGAGTTCCGCGTCAAGCTCATGAAGCTTGGATTTGATATAGGAGTGGCCGGTTTTCCACATAACGGGAACACCGCCGTTGGCATTGACAACGTCTTCAAGCGCTTTGGAGCATTTTACGTCGTAAATAACCTTTGCACCGGGCTTCTTTTCGAGAAGCTGTTTTGCAAGAAGCGCAAGAACGATATCGCTCCATACGTCCTGACCTTTTTCGTCGATCACGCCGATACGGTCGCCGTCTCCGTCAAAGGAAAGACCGATATCCGCATGAACGTAAGGATGGCGGAGCATGTGGCGCAGACGTTCTCTGCATTCCAATTCGGAAGGGTTCGGGAAATAGTGGGGGAACGTGGTATCAGGATCACAGTTGAGTTGGAAGGTCATGCAGCCGAGACGCTGGAATACTTCGTAAATGAAAAGTCCTGCACCGCCGTTGGCAGCATCGAGCGCAACACGGATTTTCTTGGGACCCATGTGGATACGGGAAACGATATCTTCGATATAAGCATCGCGAACATCAACTTCTTCATAAGCTCCGAAGCGTTTGCTCTGTGTGGGTTTATCCAGAAGTTCTGCAACTTCAATGATATCGTGAGGTTCCAATGTTTTGGAGTAGCCGTTAGCGAATTTGAAGCCGGACCAACCGTTGGGGTTGTGGCTTGCGGTGATCATAACGGCACCTTCGCATTTGAGGTGGTACTGTGCAAAATAAGTGAGGGGGGAGAGTGCAAGACCGATGAAGTAAACATCAATGCCTTCTTCACGGAGAGCGGCAATTGCAGCTTCTGCAAAAGAGGGAGAGCAATCACGGCTGTCATAACCGACAACAGCGCGGGAAATGTTTCTCTTCTGGAGATACTGTGCGTATGCTTTTACGATCTTGTGGACGTTTTCGGGGTTGAGCTCGTCTTCTGAAACTCTGCCGCGAATATCGTATTCACGGAACATGCTGCAGAATGCGAGGGAATAATTGGGATTGTGAATCATATCAAAAACACCTTTCTAAAAAAATTCAATGGGAAATGCGGGGAAATATTCAGGGAATGCTTGAAAAATAGCGATATGACCGAAAGTGGGGAATTTTTCAAACAAGCCTTAGTCAATCCGAAAGAATCCGGATACAAGGACATTATTCTTCGTCCCAGTTGTGCCATACGTTAACGATATCTTCGTTTTCTTCCAGGTTTTCGAGAAGAAGTGTCATGTGCTTGATGTTGTCTTCGCCTTCAAGGGAAACGTAAGTGGAAGGAACCTGCTCGATTTCGGAAGAAATGAATGTATAGCCCAATGCGGAAAGCTCTTCTGCAACAGCAGAAAGATCGTCGGGTTCGCAGTAGATTTCGTAAACGTCGCCTTCCTCAGCAAAGTCTGCAGCACCTGCTTCCAGAGCTTCTTCCATGAGCTTGTCACCGTCAACCACACGGTCGCCCCATTCGTCAAGAGCGGATACAGCAATTACGCCTTTCTTTTCGAAGAGGAAGCTTACACAGCCAACCTGACCGAGATTACCGCCGAATTTATCAAAATAATGGCGTACATCGCCGGCAGTACGGTTGCGATTGTCGGTAGCAGCTTCAACGATAACGGCAACGCCGCAGGGACCGTAACCTTCGTAAGTGATTTCTTCGTAAGCAACGGCATCTGCACCGGAAGCTTTCTTGATAATACGGTCGATATTATCGTTGGGAACGTTATTGGATTTTGCTTTCTGGATCAGATCGCGGAGTTTTGCGTTGGAGCTGGGATCGGGGCCGCCTTCTTTTACGGCGATGGCAATTTCTTTACCGATTTTTGTGAAAACCTTTGCTTTTTGCGCATCGGTTTTCTCTTTTTTATGCATAATATTTTTCCATTTGCTATGTCCTGACATGGTGGATTTCCTTTCTTTTATCTAAAATATAATATATGATATATCAGTGAAATGGGGTGCTTAAATTTTATCGGGATGTTTTACACAGATGAGTTCGAGAGAACGGCCGAGGATATCGCGTACGCATTTGGTCAGCGTCAGACGGAAACGGCGGATTTCTTCGTTTTCACAGGTGGCAACGGGGCATTCCTGATAGAAACGGTTAAACGCGTTACAAATGTCGATTGCATAACGGGTAATGACGGAGGGTTCCATCTCGTCAATGGCTGCTTTTGTTTTGTTCGGGAAGAGAGAGAGGGTTTTGATCAGCTCTCTTTCGGTTGCGGTCATTTCGTTGCTTTCGGTCATTGCGCAGAAATCGCCTGCTTTTTCGAGAATGCTTCCCGTTCTTGCATAGGTGTATTGCGCGTAAGGACCGGTATTGCCGTTGAAGTCCAGCGCATCGTCCATAATAAAGTTGATATCTCTGACACGGTTTCCGTAGAGATAATAGAAGAGGATGGCGCCAATGCCGACAGCCTGCGCGGTTTCTTCTTTGTTTTCGAGAGAGGGATTCTTCTCTTCAATGATGGCGAGGCATTTTTCAACCGCATTTTCAATCAAGTCACGCAGAAGAATAACGTTGCCCGTTCTTGTAGCGAGCTTTGCGCCGCCAATGCTGACGGTACCGTAAGGGACGTGATAAAGCTTGTCCGCAAAATCATAACCCATAAGATCAACGACTTTGAACCATTGCGCAAAGTGGAGAGATTGTCCTGCGGAGGTTACGTAAATGCATTTATCAAAATGATAATTGCGGTCTCTGTATACCGCAGCCGCAATATCACGGGTGGGGTACAATGTGGAACCGTCGGATTTCAAAATCAGGCAGGGAGGCATATTGTATTCGGAAAGATCAACGATGGATGCACCGTTATCGATTCTCATCAGATTTTTATCTTTCAGAATCTGTACCTGTTCGGGCATTTTATCCGTATAGAAGGCTTCGCCATTGTAGCTGTCAAAGGTAATGCCGAGCTGTTTATATGTTTTTTCATATTCTGCAAGACTGATTTCCTTGAACCATTTCCAAAGAGCAATATTTTCTTCATCGCCGTGTTCCAGCTTGGTAAATTCGGCACGCGCGGCATCTGCGAGCGTTGTAATACCCTGTGCCGCTTCTGCTTCGATTTCATTATTGATACGGACGTAAAGCGCAACGAGCGCATCCACGCCGCCTTGTTCAACGGTTTCCTTGTTGCCCCATTTGTGGAAAGCAACGATCAGCTTGCCGAACTGCGTACCCCAGTCGCCGAGGTGATTGATACCAATACAGGTATAACCCGCATATTCGTGAAGCATTTTCAGGGAGTGTCCGATGACGGTCGTTCCCAGATGTCCGATATGGAAAGGTTTTGCAACATTGGGGGAAGAATAGTCCAGAACGACGGTCTTTCCGTTTCCGAATGTGTGCGCGCCGAAGTTTGTGCCCTTTTCGGTGATTTCACGTACGATTTTTCCGGAAAGATAACGATTATCGATGATGAAATTTAGATAACCGCCCTTGATACGAACTTCTCCGATGCCTTCGGGGAGGCTTGCGGAGAGCTCGGCGTGAAGCTTGTTTGCAATCACGGGAGGAGCAGCGCGAAGCGTACGGCTGAGCTTGAAGCAGGGAAACGCAAGATCACCCATGGAAGTATCGGGAGGATATTCGAGAGCAGCGGGGATTGTGTCCGCGGAGATGGCGAGCGCTTCTCCCCAAATCTTGGCGCTTGCTTCGGAAATCGCTTGCGCAATATGATATTTTATGTTTTCCATTTTCAAATAACTCCTTTTGCTGTAAAAGCATAGTAGTATATAATTATCCACATTTTATTATACATCAAAATCGAAGAGAACGCAACAGCATTTTTATATTTTTGAGCTTTTTTGGATAAAAAAATAATTTTTTTCGTATAAAAACTTCCGTTTCCTCTCAAACTTGGTATATATTTGGAAAGAAAAGAGGATTTTTTATGTGTACGGCAATTTCTTATCGGACGGATACGCACTATTTCGGACGGAATTTGGATGTGGAAAGTTTTTTTGATGAACGTGTAACCATTACGCCGAGAAATTATCCTTTTTGTTTTTACGGCGGAAAAACATTTCGCAATCATTATGCCATGATCGGAATGGCGCATATTGCCGAAGGATATCCGCTTTATTACGATGCGGTGAATGAAAAGGGGCTTTCCGTTGCGGCGCTCAGTTTTCCGAAGAAAGCGTATTATCGGGAACCGAGAGAAAATTTTTACCCCGTTACGCCGTGGGAATGGATTCCCTTTATCCTTTCCGATTGCGAAACGGCAGAGCAGGCAAAAAAATTGCTTGAAAATATCGATCTGGTTGGCGTTCCGTTCAGTCGCGACCTTCCGTTGACACCGCTGCATTTTTTGATTTCCGATACCGAAAAATCCTTCACGGTGGAGCCGATGAAGGACGGCTTGCAGATTTTCGAAAATCCTGTGGGTGTGTTGACGAATGCACCTTCCTTTGATTTTCAAATGCAATACCTGAATCTTTTTATGGGACTTTCCTGTGAGCCGATTGAAAATCGGTTTTCTGCGGAGATTCCTTTTTGCGATTACAGCAAAGGGATGGGGGCGCTCGGACTTCCCGGTGATTCTTCTTCTTCCTCCCGTTTTGTGCGGACGGTCTTTACGAAATTTCATACCTTGAAGGGATTGGATGAAACGGAAAACGTTCACCGCTTTTTTCATATTCTCGGTATTGCGGAACAGCAAAAGGGTTGTGTTCACTTGGACGGAAAATATGAATTTACAGCGTATTCTTCCTGTTGCAATACCGAACGGGGGATATATTATTACAGAACTTATGAAAATTCTACGATTATCGGCATCGATATGCATAGAGAAAACCTGAACGGAGAAAAGTTGATTTCATATTCCTTGGTGAAAAAGGGTGATCTTTCAAGCAGGATAGGAAACTGAAATCTGTTAAAAAACATTTGAAAAACAAAAGCCCCGCCGGAGCGGGGCAAAAATTATTTCTGCAATTGTGAAACCCATTCATTCCAACGGGGATCGGATTGAATTTCAGGTTTTACGGTTTTATATTCCGGAACACACCACCAAGGCCAGTCTTCTGCAAGGCTCAAAGCGGATGTTTCAAGAGGTTCATCGGATATTTCATACTGAACCAAACGAATGAGCGGTGCACTGTAATACTCTTGTTTTTTGGTATAGCATTCATGAAACAGACGGAATTGCGTGAGCGATTGGTTCAATGCTTCGAACGCATCGTCTTTTTTTCCGTCTAACCATAAATACAGGGAGAGCAACGTATAAATCCTTGCGATATAAGCGTGGTGTACGCCGCAATTTCCATCTGTACAAATAATCTGAAATATTTTGATAGCACCCTGCAAGCTTTGTAT
>JAFQEK010000089.1 GCA_017399025.1 Clostridia bacterium | reverse complement strand
GTCAGTTAGCTCTTTTTGTTTTATATTTCGGTCATCTTGATTGTGCCATGTAATCCTATGCTTATTTTATCGGTATAGTTGGCTCATGCCGCAAAAATATAGTGCGAGGATCTTTTCTTCCATACCATCAGCATTTCTGTTGTATTTTCCAATGATCTGAGGCTCATATTCGCCGTTTCAGTCTCTCGGCACTTTGATATCCACTTCTCCAAGTTGTGTTTTTACCGTCTTTTTTGAGTACCCGTTTCGATAATTCTTGACATGACCGGATTCTGCATTTTCTGTCATTCTTTTACTATTCTCGTACCCCAATTTTTCTTCCGGTTCTGCCTCCATAACTTGCTGAAGCACATCACTGAACAATTCTTTCATGCTGTTCATGATCTCCGTTGTGCTGGTAAAATGCTGGCTGTTCACAAACTCTCTCAACATTTCTTTCGATGCTTTTTCCATAAAAAATACTTCCTTTCAGATTTTTTCTCATGCTTTGAATTTCGTCTGATTGGAAGTATTTATTCACTTTTACACAAAATTTTTCGGGGTCTCCTGCTATTGGAATGTTTCCTCTTTTTTGATCTATAAGGAATTCCTCAAGATCAATCTCGCCGTTTTGCTATGCTTAACTTAATGGCGCGGAAAACCACAATAGGTGAGCAGGTGGAAGCTGCGCGCCGCTTATCGAATATCGTAAACGCTTCTCAAACGGAGCATTTTAGGCTCTCCTTTGAGAATCTTTACTCTCTTCTCTCCTGCGTTAATATCGAAATAGTTGTCCGAAAGGATCATGTCGCAATCGGGAGAATCAATTTCTACGCTCTTTGCGTAATTTTTTGCAGAGATCACGATCTCGTCGTCTTCAATTCTTGCTTGCAATTCAGGATCCTTGAATTTGAAATGCTTGGGTGCGGTAAAGAGTACGCTGCCCTCAGATACGATTTCTCCCCCAACGATCAATTCATACGAATAATAGTGATTCAGAACGTCGGTCTTGCAGAAATCAACCTCATCCAACGTCAAAACGGAAAAAGGCGCAACCGTAACGGTTTGACGGTAGGTTTTGAGTATATTTCCGCAGTTATCACGCAGATAGGCAAAAACCTCTCCGTTTACAGTCTCTCGCGTATCATTGGTAACGGAAAGCTGTGCCTTGGTTTCGTAATCGTAATAATCGGGCTCCATAATCACGTACGGACGAGTCGTGGTCTCTCCAACCTCCGCGCAGGAGAGCAAAACGGGAGAATAGAAACGTTTTGCGTAATAGTGGAGCGCTTTGAGTCTTCCGTAATAGTCGATGCTTGACCAGGATGCCGTCGGCCAGATGTCGTTGAGCTGCCAATAAAGAGTGCCCATACAACTTCCTCGTTCCCTGCGAATATGCTCGACACCGTATAGCATCGCCTCGGCTTGCAAAAGTTGCGATGCATAGATCAATGTGCCGAAATCGTTGGGATAGAGATACGTTTGCGACAGATAATTGATGATCTTACCGTTTGCGCCCGTATTTCTCTGATGCTTCTCCATTACTCTCGAAAAGATGTTACGATCCTCGGGAAGCGTGATCGCTTGAATGGTTTTTTCACTCGGGAACGACTGAAAACCGAACTCGGAAAGATAACGGAAATGGTGATTTCTGTACTCCGCAAACGGCTTGTTTTGATGCCATACGTCCCAGTAATGCGTGTCGCCAAAGTTTTCGTTTCTGGGATCAACAAATCTTCCGATGGTAATGGGCGATGTGTGAATATACGGAATTTCAGGACAAACCTCTTCTGCAATATCCGCGATCACCTCTTCAAAAAGCTCGATATTGACAGGGATGCAACGATCTGTGATCGACATTCCGCCCCTCCTTGCATTGCAATGCTCAACCTCGTTGTTTCCGCAAATTACCGCGATAGAAGGATGATGGCGCAATCGCTCCAGATTTTGTCGAACCTCCGTTTTGATATTCGCGAGCATCTTTTCATCGGGATAATACAATGTGCAAGCAAAGGCAAGGTCAAAGAACACAACCAATCCCAGCTCGTCGCAAATATCAAAGAAATAATTTTCTGGATAATATCCACCGCCCCATACACGGATCGCATTGAAATTGGCATCCGCGCAAAGCGTGAGAAGCTGTTTGGAACGCTCCTGTGAACAACGGGAAAGGATGTTATCCTCGGGAATGTAATCCGCGCCCATCGCAAAAAAGCGAACGCCGTTACATTCGTGTGTAAAGCTGACACCCCATTTATCCTTTTCACGAATCAGATTCAAAGTGCGCAGACCGATCCTGCGTTCCGTAGCATCGCAAACGCCGTTTTCATCGATCAACTCCGCACGTACCGTGTAAAGCGGCTGCTCGCCCAAGCCGCGCGGCCACCAAAGCTCAGGATTCGGAACCTCCCACATCTGATTTGCGGGAATGGTATATTGTGTCTTACCATCGGGACATATGACGGTAACGCGCATTTCAGTCGAAGCATCGGCGGTAACGAGAGGGGTGAGGAACACCTTTCCTTGCTCGTGCTTTTGTTCAATTTTAAAATCAGTTATTCTTGCGGAATCCTTTGTAATCAAAGAAACCGCGCGCCAAATCCCCATATCGGGCAGATACGGTCCCCAATCCCAACCAAGCATACAGTGGGCTTTACGGATATATCCAAAGCCTGCCAATGCAAGGATTCCGTTATAGAGCGGCAGTTCCTTGTGCTTTTTCTTGATGTAGGTATGAATTTCGCGGCAGGTAACGCGCAAAACGTTCTCGCCCGAAAGGAGAGCATCCGTTACGTCGAATTCGTACGTAACGTGCATATCATCCGTATGAGCGATATCATTTCCGTTAAGTTCAATATCGCAAAACGTATCCAGACCCTCAAATCGAAGAAGATGCGTATGTGCATCCTTTTCAAAGTCAAAGCGTTTCTCAAAAACATAATCGTGATGTGTCAATGCAAACGCTTTGAATTCGTTATCACGGTAGTACGGGTCTTCCATCAACCCCGCATCGAGCAAAAACGAATACAGAGAACCGGGAATCGTTCCTTCGCAATCAAATCCGTTGCCCGTCATTCTCCATTTTCCGCAAAGAGACAGTGTTTTCATAAAAACCTCCCAGTATTTTTCTTGATATTTATATTATATTATGATATAATCCAATTATCAATGGATTATATCCCTTTTTATTTATACTATATGATTGAAAGGAAATGCAATGGATTTTATCGTATACGGAATCGATTCTCACCATAAACCGGGTGAATTTTGTTTGAAAAAGGTATCCCACTATTATTTTATCAGTTGTTTCCGCACGGATTTTATCACGGAGATCGGCGATGTCACGATCCGGGGCAAGGCAGGCGACTATCTGATACTTGAACCCGGACAAATCGTTTATCACGGCCCGACGCCCGAAGCAACCAAAGGATTTCGCAACGATTGGCTTCACGTAGGCGGCGAAGATCTTCAAGGGTTACTCGAAAAATATCCCTTACCTCTGAACAAGCCATTTCATATAGACGGTTCATTTTATTTGGCATCTGCAATCGAAAAGATCCACCGCGAACGATCCTTTCTCCTGCCCGGGTATGAGGATAAATGCGATATGATCATGACGGGCGCGCTGATCGACATCTACCGCACGTTTGCAAGAAGCAACCCCTTAACGCCTGAAAACAAGCTCGAATATGCGCGCGGTGAAATCATGAAGGAATATCCAAAGCAATGGAACCTGGAAGATATGTCAAAACTGAGTGGCTATTCCCCGAGCCGATTTTTGGCATTGTACAGAGAATTTTACGGCACTTCTCCCGTCAATGATCTGATCCAATATCGAATTGAACAAGCTAAGCGGCTCATGCTTTACAGCAATATGCGACTGAACGATATTGCCGAGGCGGTCGGCTTTTCTTCGATCTACTACTTTTCCAAATGCTTCAAAAAAACGGTAGGTGTATCTCCTGCCGTTTATAAAAGAAACAATTTGTCATAACACAAGCCTCAATCACAGCAACGCCGTATATGGAATCACGCGGAACAAAAAATTAGAGTCCACCTGGTGCTTGACAAATATTTTGAAGGTTAAAAAAGCGGCGAATCGCCGCTGATGGTTGCTTGCCTATTCAAATTTCATCTGTATTTAAGCAACGCAAAACGGCAAGTCTCATTTTGCGCAATTTCCTATAGAATAAAAAAGCGGGCAACGCCCGCTGGATAACGGCTTGCTTTGCAAGCTGTAACTGATTGCTCGCAATCTGTGCTCAGCCTATCCAAGTTTCACTTGTATCCAAACAATGCAAACGGCGAGGTTGGTTTTGCGCAATTTCCTATGGAATGAAAAAGCAAATATGCTTTCTAATGAATTTCTCAAATTGTCTTTGGAATAATTGTAATATTGCAGACTTTGTGTTATAATGAACATGCTCCAAAAAGGAGCACGGCCTTTACATCCACCTTTGTATCCAAACATCAAAGCCGGTTGAATTGTTGAGCAAAGCCAAGTATCAAGTACTTAAAAATCAGCATGGATTTTATCGGATATCCAACAGCATCCATCAAACCACCATCAAACCGACCTAACGAACCAATATTTAAACAACAATTTTTGCAGAAGTTTTGATTCCCCTCGCATTAATAGTTCGTTGATTTCTGACGAGCCGCAGATAATCTCTCCCATTATTTTTAAAGCATTCTACGTACATGAAAAGATCAAAATGTTAAATGCCTACCGGTTTTTTAATTTTTTTGAAGAAAGTGTCAAACTCGGAAGGGCAACATGAAACCAAGTCAAAATGATTGTTTTTTTCTTTTTATCTTGAAAAAATACATAATTTTTGTTATAATGATGTTAATGAATGATTTGATCTTCGGAAAGGAAACATTTACAATGATAAAAAATATTATTTTTG
>JAFQEK010000088.1 GCA_017399025.1 Clostridia bacterium | reverse complement strand
CCCACCCCCGCCCCCCCCCCCCCCCGGTCCCTACAGTACAGAATTCCATCCCGTCACGGTTCGTGTCCACGTTCAAAAGATTTTGCAACAAAGAATACGGAACAAATATATGGCAATATCGCTCCAATGATCATATAATTCGCAACCGTCAGGACTATGATGAGCATTTGCGATATATTTATGAAAACCCTGTGCGGTGGTATTATGACGAATTATACACCGAAGAATAGGGGTATGGGCTTTGCCCGAAGCCTTTGTAATACAAAGGCGAAACTGGCGATAAAAATAGAAAGATAAATAAGAATTTGGAGAAAAGGAGGCTTCTCTATGAAATCAAAATGGAAAGATGTGCCCTTGATGCATAAGATTGTAACAATTATATCTATTGCAGTAAGTCTATCCATTGTTGTCTTGGGAATATTGCAAATATTTGAGATTTGGGTATATGCAATCAATGTATGTATTCCACTTATGGGTGCAGTTAATCTTTGCCAAGCATATATGCAATGGAATACGAACCGAAAAGTGGCGTATTTTTGCATTGGCACGTCGATATTCATTTTTATCTGTGCAATCGTGGTGTTTTTTATCAAGTAACGGACGCAATGAGTATTCTAAATTCCAATTTATCGAACAGAATAAAACGAAGCCCGACAGATTTTTAATGGTCTGTCGGGGTTATCTCTTTGTTTTCTGTGTATCAAAAAGCCTTCTCCTATGGGAGAAGGGGGACCGCGAAGCGGTGGATGAGGAGTTGCTTTGAGTTTAGAACACCTCATCCGTCAGCCTTCCCCCACTGGGGAAGGCTATTTAATTTTATCGCTAACTGTGCACGCCCTTGCCCTGCGTTTTTTGTTCAGAGCAACAGTGTTTACTTTTTATAAGAAAAGCGAAGATAATTTGAAAGCCTCCCACTTTAACATTTTGCACACGAAATGCTTTTCGTGTTAGCATAAGGTGGGGAGCCGGCACCGTAAGGCGAGCTGAGCACTCCCACCCCGAAGGCTTTCAGAGTCTTGATCTTTTCATGCGTTCCCCCCTGCAAAAACCGTATATATCTATTGCATTTTTCCTCGTTTTATGATATGATAAAAGCATAAAGAAAGAAATGCAAAAGAAAGGAGTATTACCGCATGAAATTTTCCGTGAAGTTTGCAAGAAAACAGCTGGAACGGCTGAAACCTTTTTTAACGGAATCCAAAATGGAATCCGCACGCCGCGGACAGGAAATTTTCGGAGAAATTTTATCCGCTTCCTGTAAAAAAACGCTGGAATTTTCGTCCTGTGTATTTGAAAATTTTGAAAGCGTGTGGGCAATTCCGAAAGATGAAATCGAAAACGGTATCATGCTTTATTTACACGGAGGCGGTTATTGCTGCGGCGATATTTCTTACGCCAAAGGTGTTGCCGCCATGTTGGCTTCCCGTTTCGGAATCCGTGTTTTCGCGCCCGCTTACCGATTGGCACCGAAATATCCTTTTCCAATACCGATCGAGGATTGTCTGACCGCTTATGAATATTTGCTTTCTCACGGATATGAAAGCAACCGAATCGTTTTGTGCGGCGAAAGCGCAGGCGGCGGTTTACTGTACGCGCTCTGTACCTTGCTCCGTGAAAGAAATATTCCTCTGCCCGCAGGCATAATTGCCATTTCCCCCTGGACGGATCTGACCGCTTCGGGACAATCGTATATCACCAATGAAAAAGCCGATCCTTCCATGACGAAAAAAAGATTGGATTTTTTTGCTTCTCTTTATACCGAGGACAGAAAAAACCCCTTGGCTTCTCCCTTATTTGCCGAGCTGAAAGATATGCCGCCGTCTTTGATTTTGGCGGGCGGCGATGAAATCATGCTGGATGATTCCCGCTTGCTGCATGAAAAGCTGATACAAAACGGCAACCAAAGCCGTTTGCGGATCGGAGAAGGTCTTTGGCATGCGTATATCCTGTATAATCTGAAAGAATGTACGCAGGATTATATGGAAATCGAACATTTTCTCAAAGAAGTTCTGCCCCGTCCGCGCAAATTGCGCTGGATGAAACTGGACAACGCCGCAAAGATTTATCCTGCCGCAAGAAGCCGTACCTGGTCCAATTCCTTCCGCGTTTCGGCAACGCTCAAAGAACCCGTACGAACCGATATCCTGCAATCGGCGCTCGACGTTACCGTACGCAGATTTCCTTCGATGGCGGTTCGTTTGTGCCGCGGCATGTTCTGGTATTATCTGGAAGAATTATCCGAAGCACCCGCGCTTTCCGATGAAAAAGGACATCCGTTGGTACAGATGAAAGGCAAAGATATCCACCGCTGTGCCATGAAAGTCATCGTCTACCGAAACCGTATTGCCGTAGAGCTGTTCCATTCCATCACGGACGGAAACGGCGGTCTCGTATTTCTGAAAACCTTGGTTGCGGAATATCTTGAACAGCGTTACGGCATTTCCGTACCCGCAGAGGACGGCGTTCTGAACCGTACGGAAAATCCGAAAGAAAGCGAATTGGAGGACAGCTTCCTGAAATATAAAGGAAGCGCATCCATCAGCCGAAAAGATACCGATGCCTTCCGTCTGAAAGGAACCAAAGACCCTGACGGCTTTCTGACCAATACCGTTTTTCTTCTTCCCGTGGACAGGATTCATCGGGAAGCAAAAAAATACGGTGTCAGCATAACCGCATTTCTGACAGCCGTTCTTATGCAGGCAATGATTGAAATACAAGAAAAGAAAATTCCCGATATCCGCAAACGAAAACCCGTCAAGGTTCTCTTGCCCGTCAATCTGCGCAAAATGTTTCCGAGCGAAAGCCTGCGCAATTTCGTTTTGTATATGACACCCGAAATTCATACGGACAGAGGAGAATATTCTTTTGAAGAAATCTGCCGTATCGTTGCGTTTCAAATGGGGATTGAGATTACGGAAAAGCATATGCGCGCCAAATTCACAACCAATGTCAACAGTGAAATTCTGCCGATTATCAAAATCATGCCTCTGTTTATCAAAAATATCGTCATGAAATCGGTTTTCCGTGCAGTCGGAGAACGGAAATCCACGCTGACCTTTTCCAATCTCGGCGCAGTCAAGGTACCCGAGATCATGAAAGATTATATCGAACGGTTCGATTTCGTTCTGAGTCCGCAGGCAACCGCGCCCCATAATTGCTCTGCCATTTCGTTCGGCAATCTGCTTTGTTTCCATTTCATCCGCAATACCACAGAACCCGAATTGGAAATGCAGTTCCATCAGGTTTTGCAACGCATGGGCATTACCGCCAAAGCGGAAAGCAATATGGAAAGCTTGTTTGATTCCATGGGATTTCAGGGCTTGTTTGAAAAATGACAACAGCCCCATACGCGGTTATTTTTCCGCATAACTGCGGTTTTTGAACGAGTAAACAATTTGTGAACAAATCTAAATGAAAGGCTCTCACTTTAATATTTTGCACACGAAATGCTTTTCGTGTCAGCATAATGCGGAGAGTCGGCCCCGCAAGACGGATAAGGTCTTATACCGTTTCGTTTCCTATTTCTTCGTCATTTCAAGTTATCGAATATATCTTCCGTATATTTCCATGAAAGAAAGGATTTCATTATGTATTGTATCAAATGCGGTGTTGCGCTTGCGGATACGGAAAAGCACTGTCCGCTTTGCGGTACGGTGGTGTATCATCCCGAGCTGACACAAAAAGAAGCGCCTCCCACATATCCTCCTTACAGAAAACCAAAACAGAGAATCAACCGCAGAGGCGTTTTGTTTCTGATCAGTGTGATTTATCTGATTCTGGCGGCACAGCTTTTCGTTTGTGAATTTTCTATTTTCAATACGTTTCACTGGTCGTTGTATGCAGTCGGCGGACTGATATTTTCTTATATCGCCGTCATTTTGCCCATGTGGTTTTACCGTCCGAATCCCGTGATTTTCGTGCCTTGTGATTTTGCCGCGGCTGCGCTGTATCTCTGGTTTATCAATGAACTGACAAACGGAGATTGGTTTTTGACTTTTGCTTGTCCGATCGCATTCGGCACAGGACTTCTGACCACCGCCATTCTTGCGCTTTCGCGTTATCTGCGCAAAGGAAAGCTTTTTGTATTCGGCGGCGCTTCTGTCCTTGTCGGAGCGCTGACCGTGATGATTGAGATTTTGCTTTCGATCACATTCGCGCTCAGATTTTATTTTTGGTCCGTTTATCCGCTCATCGGCTTTGTTCTGCTCGGGATCGCACTGATTATCATCGGTGTTTGCCGTCCTCTGCGGGAATCCTTGACGAAAAAATTTTTCGTCTGAGCAGAGGGTGTCTTTTTCCCAACCATGTCCGCCCCGTTCCTTCGCGTGTTGATATCCATCCTTATAGGGCGGCGTGCTGCCGCCCTATGATCATACCGAAATTTTTCAAACAGAAAAATCTTCCTTGGTCTTTTCATTGAACTCACATGAAGCTGAAAACCAAAAAGAACATCACGGAAAACCGCAATGTTCTTTTTGGGTAAGGTTATAAGGAGTTTTTGACGAGGGTTAGCTTTTTTAAGTCCTTGGAATCATCCGCTTGCAAAAGCGGATATTTTTTAAAAGAATTCAATTTCGTAAGAAAAAATAAATTCTCTTCTGGGTTCCAGGGGAATGATCGCAGGTTTTTCTTCGATTTTACCGGAAACGCCGTAATGGTCGCAGATGCCGAACCAGGGTTCAATGCAAACATAAGGCGCATTCGGTTTCGCCCAAAGACCGAGATAAGGAACGTCGCCGTAAGTCATACGGAGAACTTCTTCGCCGTCTTTGGTAACCAGCTTTGCGGAAGTACTCTTCATGTGATCAAAGAAGAGTGCATCGGCATCAAAGATATGTTCATCAATGACAATGGTATCGCTGTCGGAAGCCAGGCTTTTTTTGCCGACAACAAGACCGTATTCATCCGTCAGAAGTGTGGTCAAAGGTTCTTTTTCAGAGAAAACAACCTTGCCGCCGATTTCAAGATTAAAAGCAGGATGTGCGCCGAGAGAAAAATACATGGTATCGTTTCCTCTGTTATAAACCTTATGGGTGATTTGGAGCTTCCTGTCTACCAGACGGTACTCTGCACTCAGGTAGAAGGAGAAAGGATATACGGCGCGTGTTTTATCGTTATCGGAAAAAGCAAGAACTGCATAATCGTTTTTTTTATGCATGACGGAAAATTCACTTCTTCTTGCAAAACCGTGTTTCGGCAAGGAATAGGTTTTATATTTATAGATATAGGAATCATCGCGCAATCTGCCCGCAATCGGAAAAAGAATGGGAGAATGGCCGTTCCAGATAGAAGGTTTTCCCTGCCAGATATATTCTTTTTGTGTTTGGTTATCCAAAACGGAAACAAGCTCCGCGCCAACGGTGTCGAGAGAAACGGTAAGAAATTCGTTTTTAACGGTAATCATAATTCATTCAGTCCTTTTGTTTATAAACTATCGGAAAGCACGCATATATCAAAAAGAAATATATATATATAATACCTCATTTTCTGGATTTTGTCAATGTAAATATGAAAAAAAGTCTTGACAAAAATAAAAAAAAGTTGTAAGATAAAATATATTATATATGGAATAAAGTATATTATATATGGAAAATGCAATCGATCGGGATACGTCCCTGCAAAAATTGTCGGCACAGAGAAGCGCGCCGCCGGCTGAAAGCGCGCTCGGAACAAATGCAGAGGATACCGCCCGAACGGCAGTGCGCAGGAAATGGCGCATCGGAACCGCCCGTTATCGCGGACCTGAGAAAATCTTTGAGTGGAACCGTGCCTTTTTGCACCTCAAACTGCCCTTTTCGGGCGGTTTGGGGTTTTTTGTTTGTAAAAAAGAGGTTCCCGCGTACCATCTCCGTTTATCATAATATTTATATAAAGAAAGGAATTTGTGATTATGAAAATCATCGCACAGGACGGACAAATCGTTGAATCCGTATTTGAAGAAGAACTTGGCAGAAACGCATTGCGCCATACTGCCTCCCACATTCTGGCACAGGCTGTCAAACGCTTGTATCCCGAAACCAAACTTGCCATCGGACCTTGGATCAAGGATGGCTTTTACTATGATTTTGACCGTGAAACACCTTTCACGGAAGACGATCTCACCAAATTGGAAGCAGAAATGAAAAAGATCGTCAAAGAAAATATCAAAATGCAGCGCTATACCCTTCCCAGAGAAGAAGCCATCAAATTCATGGAAGAACAGGGCGAACCTTACAAGGTTGAACTGATCAGAGATCTTCCCGAAGATGCGGAAATCAGCTTCTTCAAGCAGGGCGATTTCACCGACCTCTGCGCAGGTCCCCACCTCACGTATACTTCCGCCGTAAAAGCATTCAAGCTGACATCCGTTACGGGCGCATATTGGAGAGGCAACGAAAAGAATAAAATGCTCTGCCGTATTTACGGTACCGCATTCGCAAAGAAAGACGAGCTTGAAAAATATCTTGCCGACGTGGAAGAAGCAAGAAAACGCGACCATAACAAGCTCGGACGTGAGCTCGAATTTTTCACGACCGTGGATTCCATCGGTCAGGGTCTGCCTATTCTTCTTCCCAAGGGCGCGCGCGTGATTCAGCTTCTCCAGAGATGGATTGAAGATGAAGAACAGAAGAGAGGCTACCTCCTCACCAAAACACCCTTGATGGCAAAGAGAGAGCTTTATAAGATTTCCGGCCACTGGGATCATTACCGCGACGGCATGTTCATTCTCGGCGATCCCGATGATGAAGAAGCAGAATGCTTTGCGCTCCGTCCGATGACATGTCCTTTCCAATATCAGGTATTCCTCAATAAGAAACGTTCTTACAGAGAGCTTCCCATGCGTCTGGGCGAAACCTCCACACTCTTCCGTAACGAAGACAGCGGCGAAATGCACGGTCTTATCCGTGTCCGTCAGTTCACCATCTCCGAAGGACATCTCGTTCTCCGTCCCGAT
>JAFQEK010000087.1 GCA_017399025.1 Clostridia bacterium | reverse complement strand
GTTCAACTGCGCTGAGGCTCGTTACCATGGATTTACCAACACCGCCCTTACCGCTGACAATACCGATAACCTTACCAACCATGCTCATGGGGTTGATTGCTTCAAACATGGATTGTTTTTTGGAACCGCAGTTTGCGGAACATGTGGAACAGTTGTGTGTGCATTCAGCAGGAGCTTCGTTGCCCTGCATTTCTTTTTCATTTGCCATTTTTCATAATCTCCTGAAATATAATATTTTATTTTAACATTCGGACCGGCAAAAAATATGTCGGTGGGAGTGTAATTGACTTAAATTAATTTGAATTCGAAGAAATCCTTCGTATTGTTATAACAAATATCGCAAGTCATCTGTGCAAGCGTTTCGATATCGAAGGGATATTCGCCTCTTTCCACGTAACCGCCGAGTACACTGCAAAGAATGCGTCTGAAATATTCGTGGCGCGTATAGGAAAGGAAACTGCGGGAGTCTGTGAGCATACCCACAAATTTACCAAGCGCAGAGAGACTTGCCAGATTCTGAAGCTGTTCTCTCATGCCGCGGATATGGTCATTGAACCACCAGGCACTGCCGTGCTGCATGGGAGGCAGACAGCAAAGACCTTCCGCTTCTTCGCTTGTATACTGGAAGCTGCCGATGAGCGTACCGAGCGCCGCATTATCCGCAGGATTCAGGGAATAGAGAATCGTTTTGGGCAAAGCGTTTTCCGTATTGAGCGCATCAAGAAGTCTTGCAAGCGCCTGAATGCAGTTTGCGCCGTTGATGGTATCGTAACCGGTATCGGGACCGAGAAGATTTTTCATGATGGTGTTGGGAGAACGCATAGCACCGAAGTGGATCTGCATAATCCAGCCGTATTTTACGTATTCCGCACCGAAGAAGCGGATCATGGCGCTCTTGTAAACGGTGGTCATTTCCGCCGTTGCTTTTTCGCCGGAAAGCACCTTCCGGAATGCTTCGTCAGCGGCAATTTTTGCTTCTTCAGCCGTTTTGGTTTCGTCAAAAACAACGGCATCGTCAAAGCCGTGGTCAGCGGTTCTGCATCCGTTTGCTTCAAAGAAAGCTGTTCTGGTTGCAAGTGCCGCACAAAGAGAGTCCAAATCCTTGATCTCCATATCGCAAACTGCAGAAAGTTTTGCGATATAATCGCAGAAATCGGGTTTGTCCAGATTCATCACGCGGTCGGGACGGAATGCAGGAAGAACCTGTACGTCAAAACTATCGTCTTCCGCAATGATCTTGTGATATTCAAGCGTATCGATGGGGTCGTCTGTTGTGCAAAGAAGCTTCACGTTGGATTTTTTGATGATCTCACGTACGCTCATATCATCGGAAGCAAGCTTTTCGTTTGCAAGATTCCAGACTGTTTCACAAGTTTCGGGAGAAAGAATACCTTCATAACCGAAATAACGCTTTAATTCCAGGTGAGACCAATGGTAAAGCGGATTACCGATCAAAGAAGGGAGCGCGCTTGCAAACGCTTCAAATTTTTCATAATCGTCAGCATCGCCTGTGATCACACGTTCGGGGAGTCCACAGGAGCGCATGGCGCGCCATTTATAGTGATCGGCGCCGAGCCAGATTTCCGTAATATTCTTATACTTTTTATTTTCGGCAATTTCTTTGGGATTCACATGACAGTGGTAGTCAATGATGGGCATTTCCGAAGCATAGTGGTGATAGAGGATTCTCGCCGTTTCGCTGTCGAGAAGAAAGTTGTTGTCCATAAAGGGTTTCATTGTTTTTTTACCGTCCTTTTCTTGGTTTTGAGGAATAAATAAAAAAATTTCCGATAATCTAACTTAAATTATATACCAAATGCTTTACAAATGCAACACATTATTGTATAATTATAGATGGATATTATCAAAATTTTTTGATTTTTTCCAAAATTCCCACAGTTAAAAAATAACGCGTCATGGACGCGATCAAACGGAGGTATCCATCCCATGAATGATATTTTGAAAAAAATCGGTGATTACGGCATTGTTCCCGTCATAAAAATTGAAGATGCGGAAAAAGCAGTTCCCCTCGCGAAAGCACTTGCAAACGGCGGACTTCCCCTTGCTGAAATCACATTCCGTACCAAAGCGGCAGCGCAGGCAATCAAAAACATCACGGAAGCCATGCCCGATATGCTCGTAGGTGCAGGTACCGTTCTCACAACGGAACAGGTTGACCAGGCGATCGCTGCAGGTTCCAAATTCATCGTTTCTCCCGGCTTCAATCCGAAGATCGTAAAATACTGTCTGGAAAAAGGCATTCCCGTTTGTCCCGGCTGCGCAACCTGCGGAGAAATGGAGCAAGCAATGGAGCTCGGTCTTGACGTGGTTAAATTCTTCCCCGCAGAAGCCATCGGCGGTCTGAACGTCATCAAATCCGTTTCCGCTCCTTACGCAAATCTCAAATTCATGCCTACAGGCGGCATCAACGAAGAAAACATCCTCGCTTATCTGAAAAATCCCAAGATCCTTGCTTGCGGCGGCAGCTTCATGGTAAAGGATGCCCTGATCAACGCCGGCAAATTCGATGAAATCGAAAAACTCGTCAAGAACGCAGTTGCTCTTATGCACGGCTTTGAAATTGTTCATGTCGGCATCAACAGCGAAAACAAAGAAGAAGGCGAAAAAACAGCCGCTCTCCTCTGCAAGCTCTTCCTTCTTGAGCCTGACGTACGTTCCAAGGCTACCTTCGCGGGCACAAAATTTGAAGTTATGCATCTTCCCTTCCGCGGAAAGAACGGTCACATCGCCATCGGCTGTAACTTCCCCGACCGCGCACGCTCCTACCTGGAAAGACTCGGCGTGGAATTCGATGAATCTACTGCAACCTACGATGAAAAGGGTAAGCTGAAATTCGTTTACATGAAGGACGATATCGGCGGATTCGCATTCCATCTCATTCAGAAATAATCCCTGTAAAATCCCGTTATGCCCTTCAGGCTGAACGGGATTTTTCAATTTTCCGAAAATATCGCATAAAATATACATTCTGTATTCCCCTGCGCCCATATTTTCAACGTATTCATTACATTTTTTCAAAAAAATTAAATATTCTTGGCATATTTTTTCAAAAAGGTATAGAATTTTCTTTTTATATGGTGTATAATAGAAGTTAGTAAAAAATTTTACGCCCATAAAAATTG
The DNA here is from genome assembly GCA_017399025.1 of Clostridia bacterium. GTDB lineage: Bacteria > Bacillota > Clostridia > Oscillospirales > CAG-272 > QALR01. Next base: position 440 of record JAFQEK010000087.1, on the reverse strand, counting down.
CAAAAGCCAGAATTATTTCAAGGAGGACAAATCACATGAAAAAGAAAATGACAACAGTCGCATTCGTTGACACACCCGAACAGGCTGAAAAACTGAATGCACTGATTGCATCTTACAAAGGTGTGGAAGGCAACCTGATGCCCGTTTTGCAGGGCGCTCAGGATATCTATGGCTACCTTCCCCTGGAAGTTCAGAAAACCATTGCCAACGGTCTCGGCGTTTCCGTTTCCGAAGTTTACGGCGTGGCATCTTTCTACGCACAGTTCACATTCAATCCGAAAGGCAAAGTATCCATTGCCGTATGTCTCGGTACTGCTTGCTATGTCAAAGGTTCCGGTAAGCTCCATGATAAGTGCATGGAGATCACAGGAATCGGTGCAGGCGATATTTCTCCCGACGGTAAATTCTCTTATGATGCAACCCGTTGTATCGGCGCATGC
>JAFQEK010000086.1 GCA_017399025.1 Clostridia bacterium | reverse complement strand
GTCTTTCACGTCAAGACAAGGGATAATTCGTTTCGTTATCATAGTTTTATTCCTTTTTATTTTTTAGACGATGTGCTTTTTCAAAAAAGCCGCACCCTATACCCAGCGTAAAAATGCTTGGTATGTGAGAACTCGTATTTATTGCTCATTGGCAAGAAGGCGGAAAATATCGCTCATCTGCCGAAAGCATTCTGCAAGCTCATTGGCAAGGTCTTGTGTGTAAACCGAAGCATTCACCCCGACTTTTTTCCCAATATAAAAGCTTTTTTTGTTCAAAAGCATTTTAAGTGAACTGTTTTTCATATCGGGAAAATGATCTTTTTTGTAATCTTCGCCAATAATTTCATATCCATTTGCAAGCACCAAATCAAGAACAGCCGAAACCGTTTCTTCATAATGAGAAAGATGCTCTTTCATTTGGGCAAGTCCGCTTGCGGTCTGCTTATAAACACGCAGACCGTAAGAATAATATTCCGCCCCCATATCGAAATAAAAACCGGGAATATCCGTTTTCTTTCCTTTTTGCTTGAAGCGTAAATACATATATTCCTTAAACGGCGTACTGCGTGAGAATCGACGGTCCGTATATGGCGAAGAGATACATCTCGCCGGAGAAAGTTCCGTATTTTCCGAAACAGCCAGCACCGTCGGCACAAGCGTTTCATAAAGATCTGCCAAGGGGTTGGTTATATATTTTTTATATTTATCTTTCAGATCAGCTTCATTTTCCACATGATTGTTAACATGCAGATCAAACCAAAAATCAGGAAGTTCTTTAGAAAAACCGAAAAATTTACTCATTTTGAAACCCTCAGAGCTTCCCTCAGATCAATCGCTCCCGTATAATACGCTTTACCGATGATCGCGCCGTAAATATGCATTTGCGTCAGTGCGCGTACATCATCAAGAGAAGACACACCGCCCGAAGCAATCACCTGCAATCCGGGAAACGCTTCGGCAAGCTCCGCATAAAGCGTGCGGTTGGTTCCCCGCATGGCGCCGTCACGGGAAATATCGGTAACGATTACGGTCTTCACACCAATCTCCGTTAATTTACGCATGAAATCGGTATAAGGCAAAGCCGAATTTTCCGTCCAGCCGTGAATGGCAACACAGCCGTCCCGGATATCCACGCCGACGGCAATTTTCTCACCGTATTTCGCAACCGCTTCACGCAAAAACGCTTCATCTTTGACAGCCGCCGTTCCCAGAATTACTCGGGAAACGCCGACAGAAAGATATTTTTCAACGGTTTCCATGGAACGGATGCCGCCTCCGACTTCGGCAAACAGATCCGTCTGTGAAACGATGGCGCGCACGGTTTCCAGATTCGGGGTTTCCCCCGTTTTCGCGCCCTCCAGATCAACGAGATGGATATATTTCGCGCCGCAAGCTTCAAAATCCTTGGCAACCGAAACGGGGTTATCGTTATAAACCGTCATTTCGTTGTAATTGCCCTTATATAAACGAACGGCTTTTGCGCCGTATAAATCAATTGCGGGAAAAAGATTCATAAACCTGTTCTCTCTTTCATGTTCAGATTTCCGCAAACGCTTTCAGAATGGAAAGTCCGACCGCGCCGCTTTTTTCGGGATGGAACTGACAGCCGTAAATATTACCGCTTGCAACGGCAGCCGTCAAATGCGCGCCGTATTCCGAAGTGGCAATTACACTTTCCTTGCAATCGGCGGCATAGAAGGAATGGACGAAATACACGCAATCGCCGTCCTTGATATAACGGAAAAGTTCGTTTTCTTTTTCTATACGAAGCGCATTCCAGCCGATATGGGGAATTTTGAGTTCTGCGGGAATCACGTCCGCAATGGGACGGACAGCGCCCCGGATCAGACCAAGCCCTTCAAATTCTCCGAATTCATAGCTTTTTTCAAACAAAAGCTGCATACCCAGACAAATACCGAGAAGCGGTTTGCCCGCTCTCGCTTCCTCGCAAACGACGTCGGCAAGGCCGCTTTCCCGAAGCTTTCTTGCCGCATCCTCAAAAGCACCGACACCCGGAAGCAAAATTTTATCTGCCGAGCGGATGACATCGGCATCGCCCGTAATCACCGTCTGTGCGCCGATTGCCGAGAGCGATGAGGAAAGCGAAAAAAGATTGCCGACACCGTAATCAACAACTGCTATCATAATGATTTCCTTTCAAATTTTATAAAACACCTTTTGTGGAGGGGATTTCGTTTGCCGTTTCGGGATCGATTTTCACTGCCATACGCAGGGAGCGCGCAACGCTTTTGAACGCGCCTTCAATGATATGGTGGGAATTTTCACCCGCAAGCTCACGGATGTGCAAGGTAATATTCGCACGGCGCACGAACGCTTCAAAAAACTCAAATACAAGCTCCGTATCAAAATCGCCGACCTTCTCTGTCGGGATTTTCAGATCCGCTGCCAATTTTCCCCTGCCCGAAATATCAACCGCCGATAAAATCAGCGCTTCATCCATCGGCAGAATCATATTTCCGTAACGCACGATACCGCGCATATCGCCGAGCGCTTCGGCAAAGGCATTGCCCAGACAAATGCCGATATCCTCCGCCGTATGATGATAATCCACATCGGTATCGCCCTTGCATTTCACGCAAAGATCAAATCTTCCGTGCTTTGCAAACAAGGTCAGCATATGGTTCAGAAACCCACAGCCCGTATCCGCCTCGCACTTTCCCGTACCGTCTAAACGCAGGGAAAGAAAAATATCCGTTTCCGCCGTTTTTCTTTCAATGACAGATGTTCTCATACCGATCTCCTTATTGCATTTCACTTAAAATTTCCCGTGTGCGGTCAAGGAACACGTCCATTTGTTCTCTCGTGCCCACGGTGATACGGTTATATTCGCAAATACGCTCTGCCGAAAAATGACGGACGAGAACGCCTCTTTTTTTAAGCTCCCGATACAGCGTTTCTCCGCTGATCCTATCCGATTTCGCAAACAGGAAATTTGCTTTGGAATCGGTAACGAAAAAGCCCATTTCTTCCAATGCTTTTTTCGTATAGGCTCTCGTTTGTTCGATTTTTTTGCAGTTTTCCATGTAATACGCATTTTCACGGAGCGCCGCCGTACCTGCCGCCATCGTCATGCGGTTGACGTTATAAGGATTCGTGGAATATTTGACCGTACACAGATCGGCAATCAAGGCTCTGCAGGCGATTCCGAAGCCGAGTCTTGCGCCCGCCATGCTTCTGGATTTGGAAAACGTCTGCGTAACCAGCAGATTTTCATATTTTTTCGTTAAGCCCACCGCACTTTGCGCGCCGAAATCCACGTATGCCTCGTCGATCACCACAATGTTTTCGGGATTGCTTGCAACGATCTTCTCAATTTCATCAAGCGTGAGCGCAAGTCCCGTGGGAGCGTTCGGATTGGCAATCACGATATTTTTGCCAATGCCGATATAATCGTTTACATCAATCGTAAAATCCTCTTTCAGAGGAATCGTTTCATATGGAATGCCGCCCAGCTGTGCGAAAACGGGATAAAAGCCGTACGTAATATCGGGAAAAACGATAGGATGGTCGGCATCACAGAACGCCATAAAAGCAAAATTCAGAATCTCATCCGAACCGTTGGTCATTAAAATTTCCGAGCGCTCAATACCGAACAATGCCGCAGCTTCGGAAACAAGCGCCGTGCATTCGGGATCGGAATACAGCGCAAGCTTTTCGGCTTCCGCCTCCACCGAAGGCAAAACGGAGGGAGAGGGCGGATAGGGAGATTCGTTTGTGTTGAGTTTGATATATTGCATATCGCGCGGCTGTTCGCCCGGCGTATATGCTTTCAAATTTTGATATTTTTTACTGAAAAAGCGACTCATTTTTTATATCCTTAACTGAACTTTTGGAAAAATCATTTCAAATTTTTTCTGGAAACCGCGCTTCTTGCATGGGCAGAAAGACCTTCCTTTTCCGCAAAATACGCAACGTCATCCGCAACTGCGGAAAGCGCTTCCTTCGTGAAATAAGTATACTGCGTTTTCTTGACGAAATCGTCTACGGAAAGAGGACTTGAAAATTTTGCCGTTCCGCTCGTCGGAAGCGTATGGTTCGGACCTGCAAAATAATCTCCGAGCGCTTCGGGACAGTTCTTACCCATAAAAATCGAACCTGCGTGCTGAATTTCGTCCAGATAATCAAAAGGATTGTCCAGACAAAGCTCCAGATGCTCGGGTGCGATCTCGTTGGAAATTTCGATGGCTTCCTCGATATTTCCGGTGATGATGATCTTGCCGTTTTTGTCGATGGATTCTCTTGCGATCTCTTTTCGCGGCAGGAGAGGAATCTGTCTTTCGAGCTCTTCGGAAACTGCGTTTGCCAGCATTTCGCTGTCCGTAACAAGAACCGCGCTTGCCAGTTTATCATGCTCTGCCTGCGAGAGCATATCCGCCGCAACAACGGCAGGGTTACAGGTACCGTCCGCAACGATCAGAATTTCGGAAGGACCTGCAATCATATCAATGGAAACCTTACCGAACACCTGCTTTTTGGCCTCCGCAACGAATGCGTTACCGGGACCGACGATTTTATGAACGGCAGGAACGCTTTCCGTTCCGTAAGCCAGAGCCGCAACCGCCTGCGCGCCGCCGATTTTGAAAATACGGGTTACGCCCGCAACCTTTGCCGCCGCAAGAATGGCAGGATTTACTTTACCGTCCTTCGAGGGAGGCGTTACCATCACGATCTCCTTACAGCCTGCAATCTTGGCGGGAATGCTGTCCATCAGAACGGTAGACGGATAAGCCGCCGTACCGCCGGGAACGTAAAGTCCGACCTTTTCGATCGGAATCACCTTCTGTCCCATGACCACGCCCCTTTTACCGTTGACGATAAAGCTGTTTCTGACCTGCTTTTCATGGAACGCACGGATATTTGCAGCCGCATCTTTCAAAATACGGATAAATTCCGGTTCCACCAGAGAGAAGGCTTCGTCGATTTCCTCCTCCGTTACCTCCAGACGGGAAAGCTTTACTTTATCAAATGTTTCGCAATACGCAAACAAAGCACTGTCGCCGTTTTTTCTGACGTTTTCAATGATCTGCGAAACAATATCTTCCACATTCACGCCCGGTACGACACGGGAAAAAATTTCTTCCCTTGAAACCTGAGCGGAATTCAATATTTTTATCATAATCAATAACCTCTTCTGCTTTAATTTTCCCTGCAAGCACGGGCAAGACCTTCTGCAATCGCTTCGATCCGCTCGCTTTTGAATTTGAAATTGGCTTTATTGGCAATCACCCTTGCGCTGATGGGAACCACGGTTTCAATCGGAACCAAATCGTTTTCCAGAAGTGTTTTTCCCGTTTCCACGATGTCCACGATGACGTCGGAAAGCCCGAGAATGGGCGCAAGCTCAATGGAGCCGTTCAGATGAATGATGTCGATATCCCTGCATTTTCCGGCATAAAATTCACGGGCAATATTCGTAAACTTCGTTGCCACGCGAAGCGTTTTCGCAGGATTGTCGCGAAATGTTTTTTTCGCCGCCACCGCCATACGGCATTTGCCGATGCCAAGGTCCAGAAGCTCGTACACATCGGGATTGTATTCCAGGAGGATATCCTTGCCCGCAATACCGAGATCCGCCGCGCCTCTTTCTACGTAGATTGCCACGTCGGAGGGCTTTACCCAAAAAAAGCGGATTCCCTTTTCTTCATTTTCAAACGTGAGTTTACGGTTATTTTCCTTGATGGAAGGACAATCAAAACCCGCTTGCTCAAACATACCGTACACCTTTTCTCCGAGTCTGCCTTTGGGCAGAGCAATATTAATCATCGTTTTCAAGAATTTCAAGACCTCCGTTTCCGTATTTCAGAAGCTGACGGCAGCGGATTCCCTGCGGAATGCTTTTCTGCGCCAGCACTCTCGTGCCGTTCTGCGAAAGCACCGTAACCGCACGCATGAGCTCTCTGATATCCGCGCTTTCATCGTAAAGCAAAAGAATATCCGTATCGTATTCGTTTTCATGCGCATCGAGAAGTTCCAGCATATCCAGATAGACGGCAAAGCCGATCGCGCCTGCTTTTCTGCCCATTTTTTTCATCAGTTTATCGTATCTGCCGCCCGAAAGAATGCCTTCGGGAATCCCCTGCACAAAGCCGCGGAAGAAAATACCGCTGTAATAGCTCATATCGTTCACAACGGAAAAATCAATGTTCACGCGGCTGCCGTAGCCAATCTTTTCAAGCGTTTGTGTGATCAGCTCCAATTCGTCAATGGCGCGCTCCGCTTCCTCGCCCGCATGCAGAGCGCGAAGCTTCGGAAGCACCTCGGACGGCTTACCGTAAGCCGAAATCAGAGACGTAAGCTTTTCGCAGACGGTTTCATCCGCGCCGACAGATGCGCAGAGCTCTTTCATTCCGTGTATATTTTTTTCTCCGATGCAACGGATCATTTTCTTTTTATCCGCCTGTGAGACAGCAAGCGGCTCCACAATCGCGGAAAGAATGCCGATATGGGAAAGATCGAGCAAATAATTCTCGCTCACGGTTTCCAGACTTTTCAGCGCAAGCAGAACCACTTCCGTCATGGCATACATATCGATATTGCCGATACATTCCAATCCCGTTTGCAGGATTTCCTTGAATGTATGCGTATTTTTTGAAATTCTGTACACGTTTTCATTATAATAAACCTTGGAGGTAACCGCGTTTTCTTCGTCCTTGCTGTTTTTGATAATGGAAAGTGTTACGTCCGGTTTCAGCGCAAGCAGTTTGCCATCCGTATCATTGAAAGTAATTACGCCATCGCCGACAAGAAAATCTTTATTTTCCACATAAAGATCGTATTCTTCAAATTTGCTCATTTTGAACGGCGCGTAACCGTAACGCTGATAAAGCGCGCGCAGACCGAAAACCGCCTGTTCTCCGCTTTTCAGCATAGTATCGTCGAGTGTCATTGTTCAAACCCCTTTTTTGACTTGTTAGCTTTTTAACAAACTAAAACAAACAAGTCTGTTTGTTCATCATGTATTTGCAATCGCGGACTTTATTTTACTCCTTTTCTATCAAAATGTCAATAAAAATCCAAAATCTTTTACTGCTTTTATTGAATTTTTCCAATCCTTTCCCACAGCCTTTGATTTTTTTCAAATATTCAAGAAATATTAAGGATTTTTCATTCAAAACACTTGGATTTTTCTGATTTATCATGTATAATAAAGAAATAACGTACCCACACGGAAAGGATTTTACTCATGTATACGATTTTGATTTGCGATGACGAACGGGATATCGTATCGGCACTGAAAATTTATCTGGAAAGCGACGGTTACCGTACCTGCGAGGCTTACAACGGAGAAGAAGCACTCGATATCATCAAAAACGAAGAAATTCATCTTGCCATTCTGGATATTATGATGCCGAAAAAGGACGGCATTGCCGCCATGGAAGAAATCCGTCAGTTTTCGAATATTCCCATCATTTTACTGACAGCAAAAAGTGAAAACCGAGATAAGCTCATGGGACTGGATTCGGGCGCGGACGATTACGTTACCAAGCCTTTTCTCCCGACAGAGCTTCTTGCGCGTGTGCGTTCGCAGCTGCGCCGTTATACACAATTCGGCGGTTATTCCCCCGAAAGAGAAACGAAATTTGCCTACGCCAATATCGTTCTTGATGCAGAAGAAAAATCCGTTACCCTTGACGGTGAATCCGTTTCCCTGACGCCGACCGAATTTGAAATCCTCAAGCTTCTGATTCAGAATCCGGGCGTTGTTTTTTCTCCGAAAGAAATTTACAAAAGAATCTGGAAAGACGATCCTTACGGCGCGGAAGGAACGGTTGCCGTTCACATTCGCCATCTGCGTGAAAAAATTGAAATTTCGCCCGCAGAGCCGCGCTATCTGAAAGCCGTCTGGGGACAGGGATATAAAATCGAAAAAACAAAATAAAATTCCTGTCTTTTGAATCGTTCGATCGCTTCGATCCCTAAAAAGCAAAAATTTATCGCTCCATCATTCTATTTTATTATGAAATTAAGGTACTGATATGAAAAAACACCGCTACGCTCCTTACAAAAAAACGCTCGCCATCGTGTTTTCCGTTCTCTTTTTTCTCACCTCGCTGACAGGCATTATTTCCGTTGCCGCCATGTCCGAGCATGATTTTTACAACAGGGAAACCGAGCAGCGCGTACATGAAGAATTTTATTCCAAAGAAATTTCCAAGCATTTGAAGCATATTCTGGAACATTACAAAAAATCCTCCGAAGAGCAGATGTCATCCAAAAACCCTTTTGAAAACTATCGGGGAACCAATCTGAAGCTGGTTCTGATCAATGACGAAAACGGAACCGTTATGGATCAAACCTTTCACGATGAAACCGCCTTCTATACGGGAATCGCTTACATGATCCGCATGTCAGGCTCCAAAACCCTTCATATCACGGACACGCTTCCCCACGGTCAGGAGCCTTTCCAAAAGCTCCTCACCCTGCAGGCTTATATTGTGGAACCCGGTCCGAATGCCGAAGATATTTTTTCACAGAATCTGCAGTTTTTCATGATGGGATACAAATTCCGCTATCCGATCATCGCCGTTGCTTCCGTTTCCTTGATCATTCTCACCTCTCTGCTCCTCTATCTCTTTTCCGCGGCGGGACACCGTCCCGGAGAAAAAAATATCCGTGCGAGTATCATTGAAAAGATTCCGAGCGATCTGTTCACGCTTGCGGCTCTTGCCGTTATTTTTCTCTTTGTTTCTCTGCTCCGTCTCACCTTACTTGACGGAACGCTGAACATTTTATCCTATATTATCATATTTTTATGTGTAACGCTCATTTATCTTTGCGTACTTCTCTACATGCTCAGTCTTGCCGTTCGTATCAAATGTGCAACGCTTTTCAAATCGGCTCTGATCTTCCGTTTTTGCGTCTGGTCCGGAAAAAAGCTTACGCTTGTTTTCCGTGATCTGCCGCTCATTGCCAAAGCGGCGGTTATCATCGTCATCTATTTTCTTTTTGACCTCTTCGCCCTGCTTCTTTTTGAAGAAAAAACGGGATTTTTCATCTATTACACCGTTAAAAACTGTTTCGCGGTGCTCATTCTTTTTTATATCTGTATTTCACTCAAAAAATTGCAAAAAGGCGGCGAACGAATTGCCAACGGCGATCTTTCCTATCAGATTGATACGGAAAATCTTTTCAGCGATTATGTGGATTTCGCCGAAACGCTCAACCGCATTGGTAACAGCATGAACGAAGCGCTCAACGAGCGAATCAAAAGCGAACGTATGAAAACCGAGCTGATTACCAATGTTTCTCACGATATCAAAACACCGCTGACTTCCATTATCAATTACGTGGATCTTCTGAAAAAAGAGATTCCCGAAAATGAAAAATCCATGGAGTATCTGAATATTCTGGAAAATCAGTCTTCCAAGCTCAAAAAGCTGATCTGCGATCTCGTTGAGGTTTCCAAAGCCGCCTCGGGAAACATTCAGATCAACATGGAAGAATGCGACATCGGCGTGCTTTTGCACCAAGCTGTCGGCGAATACTGCGAAAAGCTGAAAAATGCCAATCTGGACCCCATTCCGAATATTCCCGATACGCCCATACTCATTATGGCGGACGGCAATCTTCTCTGGCGTGTTTTCGATAATCTGCTCAGCAATATCTGTAAATATGCCATGCCGGGCACCCGTGTGTATCTGGACGTTGAAACGCACGACAATCTCTGTGTGATCGTTTTCAAAAATATTTCCGCTTCGCCTCTCGGCGTTTCCTGCGATGAGCTTCTCGAACGCTTTGTCAGAGGAGATATTTCCCGACACACCGAAGGAAGCGGTCTCGGTCTTTCCATTGCGAAAAGCTTGCTGGAATTGCAGAACGGCACCATTTCCCTTTCCTCCGACGGCGACCTTTTCAAAGCGACCGTTACGTTTCCGATCAAATCTTTTCTTGCGTAAACGGAACGTAAAGCGGGCAACGCCCGCCGGATAACGGCTTGCTTTGCAAGCTGTGTGCTCAGCCTATCGCAGGTTTTCTTGCAGCTCAGCAACGCAAACGGCGAGACTCATTTTGCGCAATTTCCTATATGTTAAAAAAGTGGGCAACGCCCGCCGGATAACGGCTTGCTTTGCAAGCTGTGTGCTCAGCCTATCCAAGTTTCGCCTATATCGAAACAATGCAAAACGGCGAGGTTTGTTTTGCGTAATTTCCCATGGAATAAAAAATTTTCAAGGAGGCATTATGAAAATAAAAAGCTTTCGGTATTTACTCTGTTTTTCTCTTTTGATTCTTACACTTACCGCTTTCGTTTCCTGCAAAAAAAATCACACGCACACATTTGAAGACTGGGTTTCGCTCCGTGAGCCAACCTGCGAATATGCAGGCATTGAGCGCAGATACTGTTCCTGCGGTGAGTACGAAACGCGGAATGTTGAACCGCTCGGTCATAACGAGGAATGGGTGATCGATATCGCACCGACCTGCACGGAACCCGGTACGAAAAATCTGATCTGCACGTTCTGCAAGCTCCTTTTCCAAACGGAGCCTGTGGAAGCCAAAGGTCATACGATCACCGATAACTGGGTTGTGCAAATCCCTGCCACCTGTGAACAGGAAGGCGAAAGCTATCTGCTTTGTCCCGACTGCCGTACGGAATGCGGACGAAGAACCGATATTCTTTGCCACAAACCCGGCCCCATCGTTACCGAAATAACGGAATCCTGCACGCAGGAGGGCAAAAAATGTCAATATTGCGTGTATTGCGAAAAGCTTCTCGCTTCCAAAACATATCCCAAAAAAGACCACGAATACATAACGGAAGACGGTCAGACCTTTTGCAAGCATTGCAAGGAACCCGAAAACTGATTTCTCAAGCAAAAAATCCACAGACTTTTTCAGTCTGTGGATTTTTTATTTACATGCGTTTCTCACGGGGAGCGCACACGTTTCTTTCTATGTGAATCAAAGATTCCAAGTGGATAATCGGTCAGCAACCGCAGCCGCAGCCGTTGCCGCCGTGATAATCATTGCAACCGCAGCCGCAGCCGTTTGTACTGCCGTTGCAGCAGAATGTTGCAAGAAGGAATACGATGATCAAAAGCCAGATCAGATTGTTGTTATCAAAAATATTGCAAAGACAATTCATAAAATATCCTCCCTTCGCCGTCCATGACGGCGGTTTCATCAAAGTGTAATTCCGATAGAGATCGGCTTTTTGCTTTTCCCTATCTGTTATCATACTATGACGGGTCGGAAAATCTGTTACGGGTTTTTATAAAAATTTTTTGTAAGACACTTGTGTTTGATGGAAGAACGGTGAGATCCGCTTCCTGCGCTTTCATTTGCATCATAAACAAAAATTTATTTTTTTCTGTACTTTCTTGCCGCCGTTCTTTGTTCTCTGCGCAGACGTTCCTGCTCCAATTCTGTCAGAATGGTTTCTTTATCTTTCTTTTTTCTCGTGATCGGTCCGCCGATGGCATAACCGAGCATAAAGAGGACCACGCATACGGCAAAACCAATGAAAATCTGGAAAAGAATCGAGATTTCAAAAATGGAGAAAATGAGTTCGCTTATAATACCAAACGTACCGATACCGAGACCGCCGATCAATTCCGCAAAGGAAAGCAATTCTTCGGAGCCGTTGGATTTATAAATAATATAAAGAACGAGGAACACCGCTGTTGAAAGAATCGGAATTGCGTTTGCGATCAGTACGGCAGGTCCGAACGCAACCTTGGAACGCGCAAACCAAAATCCGCAAAACGTCCAAAGCACAGCCATAGCAAGGAAAAGTCCCAGCGCCATATAAATCTCGGACGTAAAGCCGTATTCCACGAAGTACCAGAGCGCTTCCGAGAAGAAAATCAGATGTACGAGATAAAGCAAAACAAAGAGAATGGGAACGAGTGAAAGCAGATACACTTTCTTGAAAGTAAATTTGTTTTTCGTTTCGTTTTTCATAAAAAATCCTTTCTGAAATGAAAATATCAAAATTTGATAAGAATAAAATTCGGAGATTGCTTTTTTTGGGAGAGCTCCCATAGGCTCCTACTCCGGGGCAATATCATTTAGGGCTTGTTTGAAAAATCCATGATTGTTTATGGATACTTGCCTCATCCGTCATTATGCCACAAAGCGGCAAAACGTGATGGATGCGGTTTGACACGCATAAATTCCCGTTTACCGTTCTATTTTTCATCGGACTCGCGTTAACTTAACATTGGTCAGCAAACGTATGAATGATCAATTTCGACCGTATCGTTCAGCGCAAACGAATAGATGAATGTATGCGCGGGAGATACGCCGAAAAGCGTTTTGCAGGCAAGCTTATAGTAACCGAGCTGCTGTCCGTGGCGTTCGCGCAACGTTTTTTCTATTTGTGCGCGCCCCATTCCTCTCGGGAAGAAATCCGTTTTGTAATCCACAAGAATCAGCTCGCCGTTTTCATCAAAAAATGCACAGTCGATAACACCCTGCACCAGAATTTTTTCCTGTGTGAGAATGTCATTGGATTCCTCTGTAAACAGTGCTGCGGGCAATTTGATCATAAAGCGTTTTTCACGGAATATTTTTTCGGCTGACATCATTTTCCGTGCAAGTGCACTTTCAAAAAACGCATTGAGCTTGCGGACATCCATTTTTTCACGGTCGCTTTCAAAAATAAACCGATTTTTTGCCAGATATTCAATTTCCGCTTCCGCGCCGTTTTTCATAACCCGTTCAAAATTGCAGAACTGCATGAACGTATGCATAGCGGTTCCCTTTTGCGCGGCGGTGATTTCTTCATCCTCCTCACGCATAAGGAAATTCGGCATTTTCAGAACGGTCGGCGCTTCTCCCGAAATATCCTTTCCCTCCTCCGCGCTGTCCAGAATATTCGGGTACAGCTTGGAAACGGAAAGCTTGGAGGGGACTTCCGTCAGCCTGCGATAGGGATAAACGTAATCCAAATGCGCATGAACCAGCTTTTTCGCTTCAAAATAGGTCATATCCTCCGCTTCGGGCACAGGTGTCTGCGCTTCTTCCTTTACGGTTACCTCCGTCTGCGTTTCTTCTGACACAGGAGGCTGTGCCGTATCGATTTTCACGGACGAAGGACGGTCTGCAATGGCTGTCATCAGAAGATCCAGATAATTGGAAGATTCCCACAGCGCATAGGGCGAAAAATATTTGCTTTTTCTGTCGTAAAAGCCTTCCGTACCGCCGAGCGCAAATCTTCCCTCTTCGATTTTTTTCATCGGGACCGTTGCCGTCAGATACAGATATTCCTTCGGCCGTGTCAGCGCTACGTATAAAATTCGCAGCTCTTCTTCGATCATCGCTCTTTTTTTATCCAAAAGCGTTGCTTTTCTCAGCGGTGTTTCCAGACGTACCATGCCTTGGTTTGCGGTCAGCTTCAGAGAAATACCGAAATCGTCATGATATACCGTTTTTTCCTTGGCTTCCTTGAAATTCAGCTTCTTTCCCAGACTGCAAAGGAAACAAACGGGAAATTCCAAGCCTTTGGATTTATGAACAGTCATAATCCGCACGACCTCACCCGGAGATGTGAATCCCGAAATATCCATCTGCGCACGGTTGGCAAGCACTTCATTGATAAACGAAATGAATCCCGAAAGTCCCTTGAATCCGCCCCGCTCAAAGCCGCGCGCATAATTATACAGAGTCATCAGATTGGCATTTGCCTGTTCGATCTCATATACGCTCAGATTTTCATCCGCCGATAAAACGGAAAAAATACCCGTATCGTTATAAATCTGCCAGATCAGCGCATCGCAGGGTGTTTCCGAAGCCAAAAGCGCGTATTTTTCATAATCCGCAAGAAACTTTTTGCCTTTTGCGAAATCGGTTTCTTCCGTGAACGCACGCAGGGCGTAAAACAGAGAGCCTTCCTTGCAAAAGCGCCTTATAAACATCAATTCATCCAGCGTTACGCCGTAAATGGGACTTTTCAGTGCCGCCGCCAGATAGATATCCCGTTCGGGATTATCGATCGCGCTGAGAAGAGAAATCACAAGCAGAACCTCGGCACTTTCGAAAAATTCCTTGTCGCCGCTATTCTTATACGGGATTCCCCTGCTCTGCAAGGCATCCTCGTATGCCTTGGCAGAAGAAGCCGTGCTGCGAAGCAGAATGACGATGTCGGACGGTTTGATGGGCGTACCGTCTTTTCTCGTGCCGTTTTTGAGAAGCTCGCTGATCTTCTGCGCCACAAAATCCGCTTCACCGAGCATATCTTCCGGCTCTTCTTCCTCGTCATCCGTCTGTTTTTTCGTTCCCGAAGAAGCTTTCGGAATCAAATACAATTCGGGAAGCGCCGTATGCAAATCTCTTCCCGGATGCAAGCGTTCGTCCTCGCCGTAACGGATTTCCTTTACATTCATCAGTTTTTCAAAAATCCCGTTGCAAAATTCAAGAATTTCAACCGAGGAACGGAAATTTTCCGAAAGGAAAATTTTCACGGCTTTTTCATCACAGCCTTTGCCGTATTTCGGACGGCTCGCCAAAAGCTTTGAAAAAATTTCCGGCTTTGCACCCCGGAACGCATAAATGCTTTGCTTGATATCACCGACGTTGAATCGGTTATTTTCTTTGGAAATCAAACGGAAAATCAGATCCTGCAATTCGTTGGTATCCTGATATTCATCGATATAAATCTCGTCATACGCCTCTCGCAGAGCAAGCGCAAGCTCGGTCGGCGCATCGTTTTTTCTGTCGTAAAGCAATCGGAGCGCATAGCGTTCCATATCGCCGAACGTGATCAGTTTTCTGCGCCGTTTTTCTTCATCAAACCGTTTTTCGAACACGCGCATGAAAATACCGAGATTTTTCATGGCTTCCGCCGTTTCCGAAAAACAGGATTGCAAGGCTTCCGCCGAATAGGAATAATAATCTTTGATAACTTTTTTCAGTTCATCCTTAAATTCCTTACGGAAATCCGAAAATGCCGAAAGATTGGCATCGCCCGCAACACCCGTCAGTCTTGCGAATTTCATTTCGCAGAGAAGTGCCGCAAGCTTTTCGTAAGAAACGCCCTTTTGCGCCGACGTGCGTACCCGTTCGATCATATTCCATTCGTCTGCGATGACTGCAAGCGGCTTTGCGAATTTTTTATCGCACCTTGCGTACATCACGGCATCCTCGTAGATTTTTTCATAATGCAGGAGGAACTCGGTCAGATATTCCCGCAGGCAAAGCTCCCACGGACTGCCGTCAAAGCCTTCTCTTACGGCTTTTTCCGAAATTTCGCGGAAATATTCGATTCTCTCCAAAGAATCTACCGTGGAAGAGATATTCAGATACAGGGAAATCAGCGTTTGCGGCAGCTTTTCCGAACGTGTGATATCGCCGAACATATCCGCAAATTTACCGAAATCCTCAATCTTCTCTTCATCCTGCGCAAGCTCACCCTCAAAATAATCGCTGATCAGCTCTTCGGCAATGCCGTTCATCATCAGACGGATTTCCGTTTCATCGCCTGCCGAAAAATCGGGCGGGATATTCAGCTTCTGAAAATTCGTACGGATCAGATCCAGACAAAAGCTATGAATGGTACTGATATGCGCCGAGGATACCAAAAGGCTTTGCTTTCGGATATGCGCATTTTCCGGATTTTCGGCAAGCTTTTTCGAAAGTGCATCGGCAATACGGGAAACCAGCTCTGCCGCCGCCGCCTTGGTAAAGGTAACGACCAGCACACGGGAGATATCGCCGTCCTCGGCGCAAACGCGCTCAATGATTCTGCGTGTCAGAACCGCTGTTTTTCCCGAACCCGCCGCGGCAGAAACCGCAACCGAATAGCCTTTGGAATCAATGGCATCTCTTTGCGCGGGTGTCCAGGTAACATCACTCATCCGCAAGCTCCTCTCCGTCTTCTTCCGAAAACATCATTTCCTCAATATATTTTTCCATAAAATATTTACTGCCCGAAAGCTCCGTATATTCCGATTTTGCGCAGATGGTTCTTGCGGCTTCTCTCGGCTCACGTCCGAGCAGAACGGCAACGGCACCCATACCGGCAGCGTTACCGATAAATTCAATTTTTTTGCTGTCCGAAATCGGGAGCATACCGATCCGGCAAAGACTTTCTGCGCGCAGATGGGAACCGAACCCGCCGGCAATGATCACTCGGGAAAGCGCATCCGCATCAATGCCTGCTTTATGCAAAAGCGTATCTGCTCCGGCACACACGGCGGCTTTGGCAAGCTGAATCTCTCGGATATCGCCCGCGCAGATATAAATATTTTTTTCTTTATCGATCATGAATACGGGATTTCCGTCTTCGTCCTCATCGATATACGAAGCGAACTCGCCCGCTTCGTCTTTTTCCGCAATCAGACCCGTTTCATCGAGCAAGCCCGTGTTCAGCATGACGGCTACGGCATCGATCACACCCGAGCCGCAGATGCCGACTGCGGGCGCACCGCCCACGGTTTCATAAGAAATTCTGCCGTCCTTGACAAAGACCTTGCTGACCGCGCCAGGAATGCCGGGCATTCCGCAAGCGATATGCGCGCCCTCAAATGCAGGACCTGCCGCCGCCGAACAGAAATAAAGTCCGTTTTCCGTGGAAAGACCGATTTCACCGTTCGTTCCGATATCCACGAACAAAACGCTTTCGGTACAGCCGTCCAATCCTGCGGCAATCATACCGCAGGCAATATCGCCTCCGACATACGATGCAAAGCAGGGGGCAAAATAAGCGGTGGCGTTCGGATTGGAAAGCAAGCCGATGGCATGCGCGCTGTATTCTTCGCCGAACAAGGTCGGCGCATGGAAAGGCGCGACGCCGATGGAAACGGGGTTAATCCCTGCCGCGATATGCTGCATAACCGTATTGCCGCAGATCACAGCCGCACGGATATCCCCCTCGCGCAGTCCCTTTTCTTCACACATATCCCTGACGTTTTCACGGATGGCAGCGCAGATCATTTTCTGCTGAACCGCAAGCAAATTTTCATCCTTCATGATTTTATCCATACGGGAAATCACGTCCGCGCCGTAAATGCTCTGCGGATTTTTGATTCCCGCCGATGAGAGAATTTTACCCTGTTCCATATCGCAGAGATACATGGCAACCGTTGTGGTTCCGATATCCACGGCAACACCGAGATTGGCTTTTACATCCGTTTCGCGGAACAGCTCTTTTCCGTCACGGAAAAAGACCGTTTCGTTTTCCTGCTTTTCCACGGTCAGCATGGGTGCACGCGTATAGGAAACCGTTTTTGAGCGAAGCTGAATCTGCATATGCATTTCTGTCGGCATGATTTCAAAATCGCCGAGCAAACGGCACATACAAGCAAGACGGACACCGTTTTTTCTATCCTCTTCGCCAAGAAACGCAAGTTCTCTTTCATCGGGTTCGGAAACTTCTCCCCGAACACGGATTTTGCATTTTCCGCAAGTACCGTTTCCGCCGCACGGCGCATAAAAGGAAACGCCGTATTTTTGCAGAACCGTCGCGGCAAGTGTGCCTTTTTCGGCTTCGGCAATCACTTTTTTATATTCTGTATTCAAAATCCCTTTGATTTGATTCATACTGTTTTTCACTCCGTTTTTCGGAAATTTTTTGTATAAATACCAAAAACATAATTATTATATATGAAATTTGAAGAAGTGTCAACATGTATTTTCTTTTTCCCCAACAGCATTTACTTTTTAAGACTCATTTTATAAAAACTCTGATGCCATCGAATTTTCTTTATTAAACTTTTTTCTTTGCCAAAAAGAAAAAAGTTACAAAAAAGAAGTTGGCGAGCTTGGGCAGCTCGACCGCCTGTGCAGATTTTTTGCTTTCAGCGGAGATGAACTTGTAAAAATCGAGACGC
>JAFQEK010000085.1 GCA_017399025.1 Clostridia bacterium | reverse complement strand
ATTGGCCCTGTCATTTCTGCGGAAGCAAGACGCGTTCTGGAATTCATGCTTGCCGATCTGACGGAAGCGGGCAAAGTGGAATTCGTTAACATCGAAGGTCTGACCCTCGAAAACCGCATTGCGCACAACAAGGCAATTCCCGACGACGTCATGGAAGCGCTCAAATCCTGTCATATCATTCTCAAAGGCCCGACAACCACGCCGCAAAAAGGAAGCGGTATGCCGAATATCGAATCCGCAAACGTAGCTATGCGCAAGGCGCTTGATCTGTTTGCTAACATCCGCCCCGTCAAGGTTCCCGAGGAGGGCATCAACTGGACGATCTTCCGTGAAAATACCGAAGGCGGTTACGCCGTTGGCTCCAGCGGCTTCAACGTAACGGAGGACCTTGCTGTTGACTTTACGATCACAACCAAGCAGGGCTCTGACCGTATTGCAAGACTGGCTTACGATTACGCAAAGAAAAACGGCTTTACCCGCGTTTCTCTCGTTACCAAAGCGAATGTTATCAAAACCACAGACGGCAACTTCCTGGAGGATTGCCACAAGGTTGCCGAGCTTTATCCCGAAATCACAACGGATGAATGGTATGCGGATATCATGACCGCCAAGCTCGTTGACCAGAAGCGCCGCCGTGATTTCCAAGTTATGCTTCTTCCCAATCTGTACGGCGATATCATTTCCGATGAAGCCGCAGAATTCCAGGGCGGTGTCGGTACGGCAGGCTGCGCAAACATCGGCAAGAAATACGCAATGTTTGAAGCCATTCACGGCTCTGCACCCCGTATGATCAAGGAAGGCCGCGGTCAGTATGCGGATCCTTGCTCCATGCTCCGCGCATGTGTTATGCTCCTTTCCCATATCGGTCTTCAGGACCGCGCAGACAAGCTCGAACGTGCGCTCGATATCTGTTCCTTTGAAGAAAAGAAACTCGTTATTACGGGCAGAGATAACGGCGCTACCTGCGAAGCGTTCGGTAATTATGTGATGGAAACCTTGCAGGGCTTGATGTAAGCGGAAATCATTCTATCCTTTTCGGAAACAGAAAAAAACAGGATGTAGAACGAAAGCTCTGTCCTATGAAAGAAAAAAGTGGGCGTTGCCCACTTTTTTTGAGAAATTATCCGGATTGGTCTTGCCGTTTGCATTGATCGGAGGGCTGTGTTGCGTATTTATGACAATATTTCAGAAAAATTTTATGTAAATTTTGCGCAATATTCCCGTTTTTCCCTTTACACTTCTGGCTCCGAATGCGATATGATCTTAAAAGGACTTGCCCGGCACGTTTTTGCGTGTCCAAAGCAAGTCCTTTTCATTCTATGGAAATTTGCGTAAAACCAGCCTTACGCTCAATCTTTGATAATATCGCCTACGCCGTTGAGAATATATTTGGGTCGGTACGGAAAATTATTTACGTCTTCCATGGCAGTTACGCCGCTGAGAACGAGTATGGTATCTACATTGGATTCGATTCCCGCGATGATATCCGTATCCATTCTGTCTCCGATAAAGACGATTTCCGAGCTTCTGCAATCAATTTTTTTGAGTCCGCGGCGTAGCATCAGCGGATTGGGTTTTCCAACGAAATACGCTTTTTTCCCGGTTGCAATTTCTATGGGAGCAATGAGCGATCCTGTTGCCGGCATGATTCCCTTTTCGGTCACGCCGATAATATCGGGATTTGCGCCGATCAGCTTTGCGCCCTTATTGACAAGCTCAATGGCTTTTTCAATCTTTTCAAAGCAATACGTTCTTGTTTCTCCGAGCACAACATAATCGGGATTGACGTCATTCATATAAATTCCGAGATCATACATGGCTTTGGCAAGCGCGGCTTCTCCGATGACATAAGCCGTGCAGCCGGGATCCTGGCTGTAAAGAAATTCAGCCGTTGCCATCGCGCTCGTATAAAAATGCTCGGCACCGACGTTCAAGCCCATCCGCGCCAGCTTCATGCTCAGCTCGTGCGGGGTTCTTTCGGGACTGTTGGTCAGAAATACGAATTTTTTATCGTTTTCAATCATCCAATTGACAAATTCCTTCACGCCGTCCAGAATACGGCTTCCGTGGTAAATAACACCGTCCATATCACAGATAAAGCCGGCTTTTTTCATAATTTCCTGCATATAAAAACCTCCTGTTGCCTGAACGGGGGCACCGTTCAAAGAATGATATTTTTTGCTCTGAAATCGCGCCTGCGGTTATCGTAACCCGTATTATCGTGGCAGAGACGGACCGTTTTTCTGACGGTTTTTCCTCCGTGGATGGCTTCAATTTCATAATCTCCGTAAAAGCCCGTAAAATAGAAGGTTCCGTTTGCAACAGCGTCCAGATTGGTGCGCCATTCCTTGTTGATCAAAGAATCCAGGACACGGTACACGGGTTTTTCCGAGCAATCGTTGCGGATAAGTCCCGAATGATAGAGATTTTCTGCACCGAAAGCGGTGTTATCTGCCAGATTCCACCAGACAATGGAATCCACGTACTTTCTGCCGAACCAAAGCTTGAACAGGCGCTTTGTCAGCTCTGCCTGCAAATATTCATCCTCGGGATCGTGTCCGAATGAGGGGATGGAAATTTCGGAAACGGAAATCGGGAGTCTGAAATCGCCGTAACGCTCAAATACGTCAAGCAGTCTGAGCGGATGGCATACGTGATGAATCTGAGAGAATAACTTTTCTTTATCTCCGTTGGCATGGAACTGCATACCAATGCCTTCGATGGGTGCGCCTTTTACCAGATTTTCTTTCAGCGCCATATAGTAATAACTGCGGAAACCGCTGTATTGTGTTTCGCCGAACGTTTCAAACATTCCTTCATTCCAATAAAGCGCAGAATGAGGGAAATATTTTTTACAAAGATCAAACGCCCATTTTTCATGGTCGGGTTCATCCGTGAGCTGTAAATTGCGGCAGCCAAAACCTTGATAACAGTTTTTATAGATGCGAAACATTTCATTGATGACGTCCACATCGTGAAAAACGGTTGGATAACGTTCCGAAATCGCTTTCAGACGGCGGTCAATTTTGATTTTGATCTCACGGCTGTCTTCTCCGATCCAATCGGGCTGAAAGGAATTGTAAATCAGACAGTGTCCTTTCATGCGCATTCCGTTTTCTTCACAGAATTTCACAGCCGTATCTACGGGAGGTCTTCTATGTATATAAGACGAATCTTCGGAAAAACGTGGTTTTCCTTCTTCGGGTTCCAGTGTATCCCAATAAAGCGGAATTACAGCGTAATTGAAAAGATTTTTGAATTTTTCACGGTATGCGTTTCTGCGTTCTTCATCGGGAAATTCATCCAGATAAAAAAGATTGCATCCAAACTTAAACTCGTGGGAAATCTGCTTGACAGAAACCTTTACATCGGAAAGCGGTTGCCCGTTTTCATCCGTAAAGAAAAGAGCAAACGCGCCTTTTCTGTTTTCCTCAATATCCCGATTCAGTTTGTCATCCAGATAAAAACCGAAACGGTCAAATGCATCGATCAGCATTTGTATTTGTTTTTTCTCTGTCATAGGGAATGCTCCTTTCGTCCGGATATCAACGGCGTTTTTTCATGACAACAAAAAAAAGAAGTCCCACAAAGATCGCTGCAAGCGCGCAAACCGCAAGCATGATGTTTCTAATAGAGAAGATGGGCTTGGCGGCAGGTTTGCCCGATGTTTCGTCGGTTGTCTGAGAAGTGTCGGCGGTGCTTTCGGTCAGTTCTCCCACGGATGCAGAGGTATTCTGATCCGAATCCGAAGATGCACTTTCGGTAGTTTCCTGTTCGGATTGCGATGTTGTTTGCTCCGAAGAAACAGTGGTTTGTTCGGGAGGTGTCAGAGGCGGCGGTACGGGAACCTCTTTTCCGATGGAGTCCAGAAGCGCCTCGGAACGTGCGGACAGATAATAGCGCAAAAAGCCGAGAGCGGTATCCTTCGTATCATCCTGAGGTGTGCCGTATTCTTTAAAATGAACGAATTTCACGGAAGATTTGGAGCCTGTTTGCGTGAGAAGCCAGGAATTACTGTCGTAAGATTTCCATCTCGTTCTGTCCATAACGACGGATTCACCGATCGTTTCCGCCATTTTTTCAATCCAGCCGCCTTCGGCAAGCGCATAATTTGCCGCAGAATAAGCAATCGCGAATTTTTCGGCAACGGCATTATGGAATTCGGGATGCTCCATCAGATTCTTTGCGAATCCGCGCACATAATTCTGAAATACGCCGTGCTGCGCCCAGAGAAAAGAAGTATCGTCAAAGAAATATTTATCATATTCGATGTTACCGAGGGTGTTGTCAAGGTCCCAGAGAGGTCCCATATAAATTTTTGACGTTTCTCCGTTTTTGTCTGCATCTTTGAAGAAGAACATGCTTCCAATATAGGCATCCCAGTTTTTCATCAGCTCCTGTACCGTATATACGCCTGCAAAGCTCGGAACGTCGATATATTCGCTGTAATGAATGCCCTTGCGGTTGTACCCCGTATCGGAATAGATGGCTTCCTCCATATCTGCAAACAGCGTTGCGATATATTCCATTTCCTCACGGCTTGCGTATTCGGGCGATTTCACGGTGTAAATATTTCCGTTTTCGGTAACGAAATGGCAAGGCTCGTTCAAGCCGTAGCCATCCAATTCCACAATATAACCGCCCGTGATATCCTCGGGAGATTTCATACCATCGCAATAAGTATATTTCGTCAGAATCGTTTCTTGTATCAGCTTCCCGCTCGTAACACTGCGAATGGGAAATGAGTCGAGTTCACGGTCGGGATTGGCTTTTTCCGTCGCTTTTTCCAAGTCCTCAATTTCTACGCGATTGTCTCCGATCTGCGCCTTTTCACAGAGCATATACATGCCGCGGTATTCGCCGTCCACATAGAAATTCACAAAACGGTATTGTGTATTATATGGAACGCCGACCGCATCTCCGAGCGAAAAGCCGAGCGCATTGTGTAAAGCAGACTGATCCGTATAATTGGCAAGCAGAATCCATGTTTTTGCTTTACCCATATCGAAAAGATCCGTTTTGGAATCAAGCTTGATCTGGTACGCTTTTTTGAGGTAGGTCCAGGTAGCGTTACCGCGGCTTTTGATTTCACTTTTCGTCTGTGCCGCACCATCGCTGTATTCTGTTTTGCCTTCATTGTCCAGAATCAGGATTTCCGACTGTTTATCTCTTGTGGATTTATTTCGGTCAATGGCAGAGAGACCGATGGAGGTCTGCACGAAAACAGAACCGATCTTGCTGTCGTGATAAAACGTATATTCTTCGGTTTTGCCGTCAAACGACAGTGTCAGACGATAGCAGTCGGCGCCGCGTTCGTCTTGGGTTTTTGCGGCTGTGAGGTCGAGTGTTTCGCCTGCTTTCAGCATACCGCCGCTGTACGAGATGTCTCCCTCATGGGAAAATCTGATTTTTGTGATATCCATTGCAGAGGGGAGATAAAAGATGTTTTCCGTGGGAAAAATTTCAACGGTTTCCCCGTTTTCCGATGTCCAAAGAATGCCGATATCCGTTTGCGGTTCGGCAAAAACAAGCAGAGAACAGGCGAAAATGAGAAGAGTGATTAATCCCCAAATACATAGTTTCTTTTTCATCGTAACCGTCCTTTCCTAATTTATATTTATGTTTTTTTATTTGCAATTTGTACCTGCATACCGTCGTAAGCGACAAGCCAGCCGTAATCCTTTACGCGTTCTTCCAGAATGTGCTGAAGCGGTTTTGCGTTATGGGAAAAATGATTGATGATTTCCGTTGTGTTCTTATCGACCGCGCCTATTTTTGAAAGACGTTCATGGAGCGCAAGGATATTATCAATACTCATATGACTGCTTTTGAGGCTTGATGGGATATCTACGTTGGTGCAGTCGTAGCTGATGGCGTTAAAATACAATTTTTCTTTTTCGATATATTGAAAAACCTCTTCGTAAAAATAACCCGTATCGTGTGCGTAGAGCAAAGCAGCGCCGTCGGCGTCCTTTATGGCATAGATGAATGCGCCGTCGCCGTAATGATGGTTTGCGGGAAGAGGAATTACGGTATAATTTCCAATCCGCTGCGGTTGATACACAGTCATTTTTTGGCAGATCACACTGTTAGCCACGAGAGCGTTTTTCAGTTTTTCAAATGCCCCCTCTCCGCAATAAAGCTCCATCTTTTTTTCACGCATTTCATGCGCAAAAGGACTTTGCCTGAGCTCCAATTGTTCCGGATAAAAATGATCGGGATGGGAATGGGTAATCAGAAGATGGCGAATCCGATCGCCCTCCACGCCGTTTTTCAGAAAATGAAAATACGTGTCGGCGGGAAAATCAAGCAGAAGATCGTCATTGATGAGCGCCTGCGAGCGTGTACGGATATTTTTCCCACCGAGTGTGCGCGCTTCTTTGCAATAAGAGCAATTGCAGAATAAAGCGGGCATACCTTCCGCAGCGGCTGTTCCGAAATAAGTCAGTTTCATATCGTAAACCTCTTTTTTGCACTTGTTGTTTGTTTATTCTACCCAAAGAACCATTTCCAGCACGCGTTTTGCGCAAACCGCCATTTCGTCGCGCGTGATCAGTCCCGCTTCGTAAGGTTCTTTCAAACGTCCTCTCTGCGATGCGGGCATACGGATATCGTTCCCTGCTTTTATTTCTTTATAATGCAGAGCCGTGTTGCTCCAGTCTGTGGTCAGCATACCGCTGAATCCCCATTCGCCGCGAAGAATGCCCTGCAAAAGCTCGGCGCTTTCAGAGGTATGAACGCCGTTGATCAGATTGTAGGAGGTCATGATCATTTTCGGAGAGGATTCTTTCACACAGATTTCAAAACCTTTGAGATAGATTTCACGCAAAGCACGTTCGGAAAGAATGGAATCGCTTTCGTGGCGGTTGGTTTCTTTGTTGTTTGCCGCAAAATGCTTCGGTGTGGCGACCACGTTCTGCGATTGGATACCGCGTACCATTGCCGCCGCCATCTTACCTGCAATCAGCGGATCTTCGGAATAATATTCGAAGTTTCTGCCGCAAAGAGGACTTCTGTGGATATTCAGGGCGGGTGTCAGCCAAATCTGAATATTGTTTTCCTTACATTCCATGGCACCCGCTTTGCCGATTTCTTCAACCAGAGGTGTATTCCACGTACAGGCAAGCGCGGTTGCAACGGGAAACGCGGTCGTGCGGATTCCGCGGCCTTTATGCAAACGAAGTCCCGCCGGTCCGTCAGCCGTAGCAATGGGAGGGATTCCGTATTTGTTGCGGAAACCGCCCATGGTGCCTGTATTGCAAACACCGGTGTCGGGATGTCCGACAAGAACATCCATCAAATCTTCATCGCTTAATTGAGAAATAAAAGCATCGAGCTCGATTTTTCCGTCTGAAACGGTATAAAGTCCAACAGGCTTTTCTGCGGGCTTATATTCGTTGTGATAACTGAGAGAAAACGTTTTTTGCGGTTCTTTTGAAGAAGGAACCGTACGGTAGGAGCCGTCTGCGCACAAGCGTTTTTCTAAGTTTTTCGGCGCGCAATAGGATGTCAGTTTTGCCGTAACGATATCGGTTTCGGCAACAAATTTATAATCAAGGCAAACATGATCGCGAACGGAAGTGCCGACAAAAATCCGATATTCTCCGGCTTCTAAAACATAAGCGTTCTTTTCCACATCGCCCATATCGTCATAGCTTGCCATGTCGGCAATATCAAAAGAGAGACTGACCGTTGCAATTTCACCCGGTTGCAGGAGCGGTGTTTTCGCAAATGCGGCGAGCGAGATTTTCTCTTTGGAAATCTTTCCTTCAGGTGCGCTGTAATACACCTGAACCACTTCTTTTCCTGCGCGGGTGCCTGTATTTTTTACGTCTGCGCTTACGAAAATACGCTCTCCGTTTTCGCCTGCGCAGAGATTGAAGATGGAAAACGTCGTATAAGTCAAACCGTAGCCGAACGGATAAACGACGGCATTCTGTTTTCCCGGAACCGTTTCAAAATAACGGTAGCCGACAAAAATATCTTCCGTATATTTTACGTAATCGGCAGATTCATGAAAACCGGCAGAAGAAGGATAGTCTTCAAACGTTCTCACGCATGTATCCACGAGCTTACCTGAAGGTGCATTGTCGCCTGTCAGCATATCTGCTGCCGCAAGACCGCCTTCCATACCGCCTTGCCAGAGCAGAAGTGCCGCTTCTACACGGTCCTCATCCGCAAACCAGGAGGTATCAATCATTGCGCCGACGTTGAGCAGAACCACAACGTGTTTGAAATTTTCCAGAACGGCTTTGACCATAGCTTTCTCACCGTCCTCCAATTCGAAATATTTGTTGTCATCGTCGTTGCGCTTGTCGTAACCCTCGCCCGAAAATCTGCATATTGTAATCACTGCGGTGTCCGTATAGTCAGCAGCCGCGCGCAAAAGCACTTCGGGAATTTCAGGCTCGGTCAGTCTGCCGTTTTCTCCGCCGTTATGATAAGCGTTTGTAACGTAATCCGTATAGAAAAGGGAAAGGGAATCGAAAACTTTGACCTGATTGCCTTTCGTTTTCAAGCCTTCGTAAATATTGCGCACGTACGGAGAAAAAACATCACCGGAGCCGCTTCCGCCTTTGACATAATCGATCTGCGCGTTTCCGAATACGGCAATTTTTTTACCGTACGGGAGAGGCAGAAAATGATTTTTGTTTTTCAGCAAAACCGTACCTTCGCAAGCCGCGTTTCGGGAAAGTTCCACGTGCTTTTCGCAAGCGGTGATGCAGGAACGGTTATCTCCAAGGGGTATGCAGGGAGAAAATTTTGCTCGTGTCCATTTTTCCATCGGATATTTCATACAACGAACTCCTTTTATGATATTTATATAAGTTGATATTTTGATTTTAACAGAAAATGCATGGATTTGTCAACATTGGAGTTTGTTTTTTTCGTTGTTTGGCGGATTATTTTTCAAGACACAAAAAAATCGGA
This sequence comes from Clostridia bacterium, assembly GCA_017399025.1. Classification (GTDB taxonomy): domain Bacteria; phylum Bacillota; class Clostridia; order Oscillospirales; family CAG-272; genus QALR01. The sequence goes on along the minus strand of JAFQEK010000085.1, from coordinate 4,710 downwards.
AAAATTTTCAAAAAAGTATTGCATTCAGAATTTGTTTGTGATATAATACATCTGTTTGCGAGCATATTTTTAGGAGGTTTTTGAAATGGCACATTCCATCCGATCGAAGCATATTCTCCTGCAACCGAAAAAATCGGGACAGCAGAGAGCTTCCGTCCGCGTACTCCTTCATACGGCGGCGCATACCGTCCGTGATTTTCTGCGTCAGAATACCGTTCTTGCGATTGCTTTGGCGGCGGCATTTGTTACGTCTCTCGTGATTCCGCCCGATGCCGGCTATCTCGGATATTTTGACTTCAAGACACTGACTTGTCTTTTCTGTACGCTTGCATGTATTTGTGCTCTTCGCAACATTCGATTTTTCGTTACGCTCGCAAGACGCATTATCAAGCTTTGCAAAAACGCAAAGCTCTGCGTCCTGACACTTGTGTACATCACCTTTATCGGGTCGATGTTCCTCGCTAACGATATGGCGCTTCTCACGTTTCTGCCGCTTGGATTTATGGTTTTGCAATCGGCAAAGCAAGAGAAATATATGGCCTTCGCCTTCGTTATGCAAAATATTGCCGCCAATCTCGGCGGTATGCTGACACCGTTCGGCAATCCTCAAAACCTTTATATATATTCCAAGTTCAATATTCCCACAGGCGAATTTATGAGCATTATGCTGTTACCGTTTTTGATTGCTATTGCGGTTATCACGCTTTGTTGCCTTATTTTCGTCAAATCCGAGCCTCTGGCTATCGAAAACGATGATGTTGTGATCAACCGCCGCCGTGCGGGGATTTACCTTGCGCTCTTTGCGCTTTCTGTTATCATCGTCTTTCGTGTGATCCCCTATCAGATCGGTCTTGTTTTGGTTCCGCTTGCGCTCATGTTTCTTGACCGCGATGCGCTGAAAAAGGTCGATTATCCGCTTTTGCTTACATTCTGCGCATTTTTCGTGTTCGCGGGCAATATGGCAAGGATCCCTTTCGTTCAGGAATTTTTCGGATGGCTTCTCGAAAAAAATACGCTTCTCGTAAGCGCACTTTCGTGTCAGGTCATCAGTAACGTACCGAGTGCCGTTTTGCTTTCTCAGTTTACGGATAATTACAGAGAATTGCTTCTCGGTGTCAATATCGGCGGCGCAGGTACGCTGATCGCTTCTTTGGCGAGTTTGATCACTTTCCGCGAATATACAAAGCATTATCCCGAAAAAACAGGGAAGTATGTCGCCCTCTTCTCCGTTTGCAATTTCGGTATGCTTGCGCTCCTTCTCGGTGTCGAAAGCCTCTGGCTTGCTTTTATGGGCTGATCTTATAAATATATAGATGCAAAAAACGCAGTCTTCCGGCTGCGTTTTTTGTTGCGTTTATTTCTTGTTCAGAGGATACAGCGTGTAATTCTGCGGCGTGAGCGCGATATAATTGGCTTCATTCACAATAGAAACATTTCCGTTTTCATCCGTGATGACCTTATAATAGTCCGTACCTTTCAGCGTGGTTACGCTCAGTGATAAATCTTTATAATCAGAATTGTTCCACTGTTCCTTCATGCATTTGTCAAGTAAAAGTTCGGGCTTCAGTTCAGATTCGAGGGAAAGATATTGGCGTACTGTTTCGGTTGTGTTTTTCTGGGGGTCGTATGTAATCCATGTCCATTCGGATTTATTTGCCGTTTCGGCATTTATAATAAGCTATCAAACAGTCTGATGTTTTCCGCTTGCGGTTTCAATTCGCCTTTTTCGCATTTTTTGATGATTTCCACGATCTTATCGTTGATCGGGGTTGGCACACCCGTTTTTCTGCCCCATTCGCAGACCACGCCGTTGATGGCATCAATCTCGCAAGGTTTGTTCTTTTTCAGGTCCTGAAGCATAGAGGGTTCGATCGCGCGGTGTTTTTTCATGGCAATGGGAATCAGCAACGTGGCGATTGCGCGTTTGATTTTATTTTTATAATAGAACAGAGAAACGATATTTTTTCCCTGTACGGGCGCAAATTCCGTTTCCGCCGCATGACCGACGTCAATACATTCTTTCATACAGCGAATGGCAACCTTGCGCGCCTCCTTATTTTCGGAAACGTCTCCGAACACACCGCCGACCACCGTACCGAGTCCCGAAAAAGTGGCATTGATCAGAAGCTTGGACCAACGCGCGCCGAGCAGATTGTTTTCTTCGTGAACGGGACACATGTTTTCGAGCAATGCTTTGACTTCGGCAAATTTTTCATCCGTAATGCCTTCCATTTTGCCCATATGAAAAGAGAGTGCTTCGGGTGCGCTTGTCAGCTCGCAAACACCGGGAGAAACCAAAGCCGCACCCCATTCAACCACACATCCCATGGTGTGCGCGTTGCCGATGATTTCGGCGATGCCGGGCTCGGGCAAGCCGTTTTGCAGGGTAACGATGACCCCGTCCTCTTCCAGATAATTTTTCAGGAAAGAAACGACTTCCCCATTGAGAAGCTGTTTGGTCAGAAGCAGAATTACATCGTATTTTCCGTTCATTTCATCGGGTGTGAGCGCGGTTACGGGCACCGTCATGTTTACCGTTCCCGTAATTTTTGCACCGTTTTGCTTCAAAGCTTCCACGTGTGCGCGGTTGCGGTTGATCAGATCGATTTTTTCTCCGTTTTTCGTGATATAGGCGCCAAGAACCGTTCCGAGCGATCCTGCGCCGTAAATAGCGTAGCGTTTCATATTCGTTCACCTCATGTTTTTTGTTTTCAGTATAGCATATTTTGAAAAAAATTACAAGAGTTTTGCAGCGAAATGCCCGGGGCAACAGCATTTACTTTTTCGAAAATATTGGTAGATAAATTTGCACACATAAACAAAAATAACCGTTCTATGAAAAACACAAAGGGAAAACCCGTGTATTCCGAAGAACACACGGGCGTGATATTGATTGGTTTTAAGATTTGGGAAGCGCGTTAGGCCAGATATAAATCACGGTTTTGGGAAGATTGAGTATAGCAGAATTTGGATTGGCAACAGGGCCCGTTGTATAGCTGCCGTCAGCTTTGATTCTTCCGACAGAGGTTACCGTATAGATCACACCGTTGTATTCTACGGTTTCGGGAATATCAATGATACCCGTTTTCATGGTCAGGACGAACTGAACCGTACGATAACCGGAAATTGCGAACTGCAAATCGTTTACGGCGAAAACATCGCGCAGGCTTCCGTCATAGGCTGTTTCTGCGCGGGCGGGCAGGCGGTAGTAGCTGTCAATCAGGTGTTCTGCAAGGAAAACGGAAATATCATCCGGATCCAAGCGGCCGTTTCCGTTGCAATCTTTGCCGTAACCGGCATCGCGGTAATGATTGGTGTTTTGCGTATCGTTGACACAGAAATAGTCGTGGCGAACACCCCAGCCGACGGGATAATTTTCTCCGTCATCCCAGGTCAGATCGCACCAATACCACTTTCCGTTATCCAATTGGATCAGATTCCATACGTGTTCGGTTTTTGTTCCTCCGCTGACACCGTATCCGTTGACAAAGATATTTTCAATACCGGCGCAGTTCAGAAGGAGTTGGAAAGTTTTTGCATATGTTTCGCAAACACCGTTTCCTTTGACCATCGAACCGATGATGCTGTGCGCCCATAACGCATAGAGATCTTCCCCTACGGAATACATTGTTTCCAGAATGATCTTATCGTGGAATGCAAGCGCGATTTCATAAGCGGAATCTTCGTCCTTGACGAGCGCAAGATATTCTTTCAGGGTATCGAGAACCTGTTTTTCATATTTTGCGCGGTCTGCCGCAAGGCAGTATTCTTTCGGAATGATCAAAGCAAAATCGCTTGAAATAAGATTGCCCGATTCCTCATAGTCCAAGGTTGCGTAGATCTGGAACCAGAAATAATACGGATGGTCATTTCTGTAATATAAGAATACGAGTTCGGCTTCTTCCATGCTTATCCCGAAGTCCTCTTCGCGGATAGCGGCAAGCATGGCAAAATTACCGTTTTCGCAAACGAGGTCCTTGCCGCTTGTTTGAAATTCCTTGGCAATGCAATCCAACTCATTATAAAATTTTTGCAGATTTGCGCCGTTGGGCAACGTGCCAAGACAGAGATAACCGTCATTATCCGCAAACGTCATGCCGCAAACGGAACATCCGTCCGCATAGAACAGATGGTCTTTTTTGGGGATCAAGGTTTGCTCTTGGAGAACTGTCTGACACACGGAACAGAAAATTTTGTCGGTCAAACCTGTTTTCAGACAAGTTGCGGATATGCCTTTCTTTACCGTTTCCGTATGGCCTTTGGCATTGACTTCGTTTCCTTTATAGCTGTGTCCGCAAGCGCAGGTATAGGTTGTGTAACCCTTTTTGGTACATGTGGGTTTGGTTACCGTAGCTTTGTGGTTATGACCCGTAGCTGCGATTTCTCCCGTTTCAAAATGCGCACAGTTTGCGCAGGTGCGTTTTTGCGAACCTTTTTCGGTACAGGTGGGTGCTTTGGTCTGTGTCCATGCGCTCATGCTGTGTCCTGTTGCTTCGGTACGGCTGTCCACGTAAGAATCTCCGCAAGCGCAGGTGTGGGTAGTATAACCCTTTTCGGTGCATGTGGGTTTGGTTACCACGGCTTTGTGGTTATGGCCCGTAGCCGCGATTTCTCCCGTTTCAAAATGCGCACAGTTTGCGCAGGTGCGTTTTTGCGAACCTTTTTCGGTACAGGTGGGTGCTTTGGTCTGTGTCCATGCGCCCATGCTGT
>JAFQEK010000084.1 GCA_017399025.1 Clostridia bacterium | reverse complement strand
CGGATTGAAAATGTCAAGCTGGGATTGGATATGCAAATGCTTTTGTATCTGTTTTCTATCTGGGAAAACGGAGAAAAGCGATACCAAAACGAACCGCTCCCCGCCGCTGTTTTATATACGGGAATCCGTCCGCCTCAGGTGGATATGAAGATCGGAGACGACACGGAGGCGTTTGAAAGCGCAATTTCCGCAAGCGGACTTTTCCTGAAAAATGAGGATGTTCTGCGCGCGATGGAACCTGCGTTGAAAGGAGATTTTATTCCCGTCAAGGAAGCCGATCTTACGAAGGACAAACCGAATATTATCGGCGCGGGTGCTTTTTCCGATCTGAAAAAAGAGGTTACGGAAGTCGTTCTGAAATATGCATCCGAATTGAAAAAAGGTGTAGCCTGCGCACAGCCGATGGAAAACGACGGCTTGCCGTGTGAATATTGTAAAATGAAAGCGGTTTGCCGCTCCTCAAAATAAATAAAATATTTTATAACATAGAAAAATTTTTTAATGGAAACGGAGGTAATTTCTTGAAAATACCGGAAAGAATTTTGAAAAAAGTGGAAAAACCCGCGCGTTATACGGGCGGTGAATGGGGACAAGTTATCAAAGACAAAAACGCCGTGGAGGTGCGTTTTGCATTTTGTTTCCCCGATACGTATGAAATCGGCATGTCGAATCTTGGTGTGCGCATCCTTTACCACGTTCTGAACTCCCGTGAAGATACCTGGGCAGAACGCGCTTATGCGCCGTGGGTGGATATGGAAGCCTGCATGAGAGAAGAAAATATTCCGCTCTGGGCGCATGAAAGCGGAGATCCCTTGAAGGAATTTGATATTCTCGGCTTTTCCGTGCAGTATGAGCTTTGCTACACCAACGTGCTCAATATGCTGGAGCTTGCGGGTATTCCCTTGTATGCCAAGGACCGCGATGAATCTTATCCTGTGATTATGGCGGGCGGGCCCTGTACTTATAATGCAGAGCCGATTGCAGATTATTTTGATCTTTGCATGGTTGGCGAGGGCGAAGAGGTCATCGAAGAGCTTGTTGAACTATATAAGGAACATAAGAAAAAAGGATTCTGTAAAAAAGATTATCTCCATGAAGCGGCAAAGATTGAAGGCGTTTACGTTCCTTCTCTGTATACACCTTCTTACAACGAAGACGGAACATTGGCTTCTTTCACACCTCTTTACGACGATATTCCCGTCAAAATCAAAAAAAGAATCGTCAAGGACTTGAACAAGTCGCCGTTTCCCACCAAGCTGGTTCTTCCTTTTATTCAGATCGTACAGGATAAAATCACGTTGGAGGTTTACCGCGGATGCATTCGCGGATGCCGTTTCTGTCAGGCAGGTATGGTATGGCGTCCCGTTCGTGAAAAAACGACGGATGTTCTCTGCGAACAGGCCAAGGTGCTTGCCGATGCCAGCGGTTATGATGAAATGACGCTTTCTTCCCTCAGCATCAGCGACTATTCCTGCATTGATAAGCTGACCGATGAATTGCTGGCATGGACGGATGAAAGAAAAATTTCTCTTTCTCTTCCTTCGCTGCGTGTGGACAGCTTCACAAAGGAGCTGATGGAAAAGATTTCAACTGTCCGTACGGGCTCGCTGACGTTTGCGCCTGAAGCGGGTACACAAAGACTTCGAGACGTGATCAATAAAAACGTCAGAAAAGAAGATCTTCTCCGTGCATGCCGTGTGGCTTTCGAGGGCGGAAAAACACAGGTCAAGCTGTATTTCATGCAGGGACTTCCCACAGAAACTTATGAAGACCTCGACGGCATCAAGGAGCTTGCGGAAAGCGTCATCGAAGAATTTTACCGTACGCCGAACCGTCCCAAAAAAGCGCCGGGCGTTACCCTTTCCACCGCTTGCTTTATTCCCAAACCCTTTACACCGTTTCAGTGGGAAGCGCAGTGCGATATGGACGAGCTTCTGGAAAGACAGAAATATCTTGATTCCAAAATCAAGGACAGAAAGATCAAATACAATTATCACGATGCCAAGGTCAGCCGTATTGAAGCCGTATTTGCCAGAGGCGACAGAAAATTGAACGCCGCTTTGGAAGCCGCTCATAAGAGAGGACTCCGCTTTGACGGCTGGGACGAGCATTTCCATTACGATGAATGGCTGAAAGCTTTCGAGGATGCCGGTGTGGATCCCGCGTTTTACGCCAATCGCGAATTTGGAGAAGACGAACTTTTGCCTTGGGATTATATTGATATCGGTGTTACGAAGGAATTTTTCCTGCGCGAACGCCACCGTGCCTATGCGGAAACAACAACGAGAAACTGCCGCGAAACCTGTAACGGCTGCGGCGCAAATCAATTGGGAGGTGAACGCTCATGTTGTCCGGGCCTCAAAAAATAAGAGTTAAATTTTCAAAAACGGGAAGCTTGAAATTCATTTCGCATTTGGATCTGAACCGTACGGTGAAATCGGCGTTTTTGCGTTCCAAGCTGCCGATCTGGTATACCAAGGGATTCAATCCCCATCCCAAAACCGTCTTTTCCGTTCCGCTTTCCGTAGGTACGGCAAGTCTTTGCGAATTTATGGATTTCAAGATTACGGAGGAAGTTTCGGGTGAGGTGATCTGTGATACGCTCAATTCCGTATTTCCCGATGGACTGCGCGCGTTGGAGGCTTATGAACCGACAACGAAATTCCATGATATCGGCTGGGCAGATTATGAAATCCGCATGGAAATTGCCAATGCGGACACTCATGTTGAAGAAGTATCCAAGGCTTTGCAAGCACCGATCGTGATTGAAAAAACCACGAAAATCGGCACAAGAACGCTGGACGTTACCGAATTTGTAAAAATTCTTTCCGTTACGGAGGAAGAAGGCCGTCTGGTTCTGCGTGTCAAACTCTGCTGTGATGACATGAACTTCGTAAATCCGAAATATGTCATTGATTTTCTTGCGGAAAAAACGGGTATCCCGGGAGAGAAAGACGATTATTCCGTTTGCCGTACGGCTGTTTACAGAGAAGACGGAACAACGCCTTTCCGATAAGATGACTTAAAGCTTGCCGTTTTTGCTTTTCTTTGTAATAAAAGCAAGCAAAAGAGGAAGGCTTACATGGATCTGAGATAAAAAATTCGTTTTTTATTCAAATAGAAACGCTTACATCCTTGCATTTTCCGAAAGATTATGTTATGATGATAGCATATTGAAGATGAAGGTGAGTGTTATGGGAAAAAAATTTGCGGATGAACATTTGAATCTTCTTTTTGAAGGAATTTTAACGCTTCGCACGGTAGAGGATTGCGAAAATTTTTTTGGTGATCTTTGTACGAAAACAGAGCTTCGCGAAATGTCCAAACGGCTTTACGCGGCAAAACTGATTTCCGAGGGTGCAAAGTATGCGGATATTGTTGAAAAAACGGGGCTCAGCACAGCGACGATTACCCGTGTGAACGGTTGTCTGCGCGACGGAAACGACGGCTATATTTATGTTCTTGATCATTTGGGCGAAAACGAAACCTGAGAATGAGAAATTTTTGAGGTAATAAATATGAAAAAAACAGCGATTGTAACGGGTGCTTCCCGCGGAATCGGCAGAGCGATCTCTTTGAAGCTTGCGGCAGACGGCTTTACCGTCATTGCGGCGGCGCGTGCGGATGAAGAAAAGGCGGCGGAATATATTACCGAGCTGAAAGCAATTTCTCCGGAATCGATCTATGTTCCGACGGATATTTCTTCGGAGCAGGCAAGAAAAAATCTGGTGGATACCGCTTTTGAAACCTTTGGCAGAGTGGATGTTCTTGTCAATAATGCAGGCGTTGCACCTCTTGTCCGTCAGGATATTCTGGAAATGACGGAAGAAAGCATGGACAGGCTCCTGGATATCAATTTGAAAGGAACGTTTTTCCTGACGCAATATACGGCAAATCGCATGGTCGAAGCGCATTGCGGTGAAGCCATCGTGAACGTAACCTCCATGTCAGCCTATACGGCAAGCATAAACAGGGGAGAATACTGTATTTCCAAAGCGGGACTTGCCATGGCAACCGAGCTGTTCGCGGTTCGTCTTGCGGAATACGGTATTAACGTTTATGAAATCCGTCCGGGTATTATCCGTACGGATATGACGGCGGCTGTGACGGAAAAATATGAAAATATGATTGCGAACGGCTTGCTTCCGATTGCCCGTATGGGTGTTCCCGAGGATATTGCCAAGGCGGTTTCCGCGCTTGCTTCGGGCGCACTTCCGTATTCCACGGGCGAGGTTATCAATATTGACGGCGGTTTCCATATCCGTACGTTATAAGTGGGCAACGCCCACCTGAAAATGCCGCCGTATTGCAGTTGTTTCCAATCGAAAGCGCCACGCAACGGCGGAGCAGATCAGAGCAATTTCCTATAATTTATGAAAGGCGATACTCCCGTATCGCCTTTTTGATTATCAGAATTTCTGATATAAAAATGACTGGTGAGAAGTCGGTATTCGTTTGTGAAGATTTCAAGAGAAGCGTATATTTCGGAAAGGATATTTTATGAATTATATTTCTGTGGGCGGTTGGAAAATACCGCATATCATGACCTCGGCGGCAGTTGTGGGAAGCGGAGCCGCGGGTTATAATGCGGCGGATACGTTGTATTCGCTCGGCGTTACCGATACCGTGATCGTTACGGAAGGAAAAATGATGGGAACCTCCCGTAATACGGGCTCGGATAAGCAGACCTATTATAAGCTCAATCTTTCGGGCGGTGTCAAGGACAGTGTTTACGATATGGCAAAAGCGCTTATGCGCGGCGGCTCCATGCACGGAGATATTGCTCTTACGGACGCGGCTCTTTCCGCGAGAGGTTTTTTCAAGCTCGTGGGGCTCGGCGTACCGTTTCCGATGAATGAATACGGAGAATACGTCGGCTATAAAACCGACCACGATGAAACCACGAGAGCCACCTCCTGCGGTCCGCTGACTTCCAAATATATGACGCAGGCTTTGGAAAAAGCGGTAATGGAAAAGCAAATCCCGATCTACGACCGCCACCGTGTGATTAAAATTCTTACGGAGAACGGACAGGCAAGGGGGTTTCTGACGCTTTGCCGGGAAGAGATCAGCAAAGAAAACCCTCTTGGAATGTGTATTTTTTCGGCAGGCGCGGTTCTTTACGCGGTCGGCGGTCCTTCCGCCATCTATGCTGATACGGTTTATCCGCCGAGTCAGACCTGCTCGCTCGGAGCGGCATTTTGGGCGGGCGCGGACGGAGCAAATCTGACGGAATCGCAATACGGTCTTGCTTCCGTAACATTCAGATGGAATCTTTCGGGAACCTATCAGCAGGTTTTGCCGAGATACGTTTCTACGGATGAAAACGGTGAGGACGAGAGAGAATTTCTGGCAGATGCGTTTGAAAGCGAAGAAGAAATGCTTCACGCCATTTTCAGCAAAGGCTACGAATGGCCCTTTGATCCGAAAAAAACGGTTTCGGGCGGTTCTTCCCGTGTGGATCTTGCCGTTTTCCGTGAAAAATGCAGAGGAAGAAGAGTATTTTTAGACTATCGAAGAAATCCTTGTGCGGCAGATCAAAACGGTGCTTTGAATACGGAAAAGCTTTCCGAAAAAGCAAGGGAATATCTTGCAAATTCAGGCGCGCTTCTTGCCACTCCGATTGAAAGATTGGAAAAAATGAACCGCCCCGCCATTGATCTTTATGCTTCTCACGGCATTGATCTGTATACGGAACGGTTGGAAATTGCGGTTTGCGCACAGCATTGTAACGGCGGTCTTGCCGTGAAAAACAACCGCGAAAGTACCTCTTTGGAAAATTTCTATGCCATCGGTGAATGTGCAGGTACATTCGGCGTTTACCGTCCGGGCGGCTCGGCACTCAATTCCACACAAACGGGAAGCCTTTTTGCCGCGATTGCCGTTTCCCGAAAGAAGATTGCTCCGAGCCCACCGACCGAAATCGTTCTTGATTCTGTTTTGAGCGAAATTCAAACACTTCTTTGTATGCAGGAAGGAACGGTAACGAGAGATGAAATTCTTCTGCGCCGTGAAAAGATGGGAAAACGGATGTCCGAATGCGCGGCTTTTCTGCGTAACCCTTCCAAAATTCAAACGGCAATGGCAGAATGTAAGGAAGAACTTTTACATTTTGCGGAGGATTATCGGTTGAAAGATACGGAATGGATGGTTGAAGCGCTCATCAACCGCGATATTTTACAAACACAGCTTACTTATTTCGGTGCAATCCTCGATTATACCGCCCACGGTGGAAAGAGCCGAGGCTCGTATCTTCTGACGGAAGATACGGGAGAAGAGCTTCTTTCGGCTGAGGTTGAAATGGATACTGCGCATGCCGCTTTCGTTCAGAATACTTCGCTGAATCGGGATTTTTCCGTAACCTCTTTCTTTGAACCTGTCCGTCCTCTTCCCGATAGCGATCAGTGGTTTGAGAACGTTTGGAATCGGTTTCGTAAAGAAAATTAAGGAAATAAATCATAGATAGAAAATATACGAAAAAACGTCTGCATCAATCGCTTATGAAAAGCTTTTGATTCAGACGTTTTTATATTCAGAAAATTATTTACCAAGAAATTGGTGTAGAGTGGAATATAAAGTTTCCGCTTCCTCACGAATTTGCTTCATTTCAATATTCTGTTCTTCTTTGATGAACATATTATAATCCGTTCGTCCGACGAGATAATCAATGGAAACATTGAAATAATCAGCCAATTTGATCAGTGCAAAGCTATCGGGAAAGGTTTTTCCCGTTTCGTAATTGGAAATGGTTCTTTGATCGATTCCGACGGCATTGGCAAGATCAATCTGGCGCATATCGGCATCTTCGCGTAAATCCTTGATTCGATTTTTCATAAACAAAACCTCGGTATATTTTTAATATTTTACTATAATTTTAGTATTATTTTGTAATAATGCCTTGACATACCAAAAATAATCATATAAAATATATATGTACTAATTATTTAGTAAATTCGCATATAGAAAAATTATATAAAAAGGATGGAAAAATGATGACGGAAACTCAAAAACATCAAGCAAGATACGGTTTTGTCAAAGAAAAAATCAGTGCTGGATGGTTTCATGTTGCCGGAGTGCTGGCTGATGGTACAGTGAGAGCTTTGGGTGATAATGGGGCTCAACAATGCGATGTATCGGATTGGACGGATATTATTAAAATAAAATGCGGACCTCTTCGTACGATTGGATTAAGAAAAGACGGAACGGTTTTATCTACGAAAGGGGACATTTTTGAAGACGGAAGATTTCCGGGGGAAGGAATTGAAAAATTTCATGATATCGTTGATATTGCTTGCGGTTTATTTCATAACGTAGGATTGAAAAGTGACGGTACAGTCTTAGCGTGCGGCTTAAATGATGACGGTCAATGCAATGTGGAAAATTGGACAAATGTAAAAAACATTTATGCAGCACACAAACACACCATTGCCGTATGCAATGACGGTTCCTTGCTTTATTGTGGTGCCAAAGATGGAGGCGCATTGCAGCTGGAAGGAATATCGGCTGTTAAAAAATTATATTGCGGTGATAATGATACTGTAATCATAACAGAAGACAATAGAGTTTATCGTACAGATTTATTCAGCGAGAAACCGATTCTGATTCATCTTTCCGGTGACGATATTGCGAATGTTGAATTTCATGTGAATTATTTTCTTATATTGAAAAACGATGGAACAGTTATGTGTTTTGGAGATGAAGTATATGGAAAATGGGAAATAACGAAGTGGAATCATATTCTCGATGTCTGTTGTTGCAGATATAGTGCTTGCGGATTTACAAAAGATGAAACATATATAACAACAAAAAATGGACTTCAGAAGTTACCAATGAAAAACCTTGTGGCTCAAATTTATCCGGAGTCAGTTGCTGTATATGTATTTAAAGACGGAAATGCAAAGGTGTTTGAGGGAAAGACCGGAAATTATATTGGTTGTTTTAAGCTTTTTGAGGGGGATGAAAGAACCGATGAAACTACAGACCGAACACAAGAAAGTCAGTATCAGGATGGTTTACATGAACTTCAAATGAAGCATTATGCTGCAGCGTATAAAGTATTTCAATCTCTTGGCAATTATAAAGATTCAAAAATTAAAACCCAAAAATTAAAAGAACTTGAATCCAAAAGAATGAAAATGCCGGAATTGATTGAAGAAAGCGTGTGTCTTGAAAAAGAAATTGAGGATTATGAACGTGCTGATAGAATGTATGATGCTTCTTTAAAAAATAAATCACGAGCGATTATTTTTTTAATCGCATCCATTCTATTGGTTCCGTTATCGGTTATGTTAATTATATACGGATTTTCCGATGACTATAAAGTTATTTTCGCTATGGGACTTTTGATTTTGCTAACGATGGGAATCTGGTTGTTAGTGCTTGTAGGTCGTATTTGGTCAGGAAATGCTGTGGTTGTGATGCTTTTGCTGATTCATGTATTGGTATTTTTCAGTCCGATTATTTCCATTTTCTTGATTAAAAGCGCAAAAGAAGATTGTGATCATTGGAAAAATAGGATTGATGATCTTGAATCTAACCTCGGTAGAAATTATAAAGAAAAACTTAGAGAATATCAAAAGAATATTCGATTATTGACAGCAGAAGAAAATCAACTGATTGAACAGTTGAAATATAATTATTAAAAATATAAATGAGATGTAATTACTTCTTGCTTCATCAAATATATTTTTGTTTTATAAAAGTAAAATTTTGGGGTAAGTATTTTAAAAATTGAAAGGATAGGGGATTTTTTTATGTCATCAACTTTAAGAATTGTGAAAGTAAAGCCGCAATCATTTTTTGATCGAAAAAAGAACGTGCCATTTACGCGTCCAGAAAAACCGTTTAAGGCTCCGTATAAGATACACGTAATGGTGGATGATCAAGAGTATGTATCGTCAAAGAATCCTATGGATATAGAAATTGAACCAGGTGAAAGAAATATAAAAATATCTAATAAGAGCTTCAAATTTGCTGCGGTAAAAAAATTTTTAGGAGATGTGATTTCTGTTTCCAACTTAGGAGATGTCGATGCTTATTTGGTTGGAGAATATCTTAAGTGGAATGCGGATGAAGTGCTTTCTGCAAAGGGTGCTGATATTTGTTTTGAGGACAACAAGACTTTGATTATATATGTTGTAAATTATGGTAATGGATTAGATATTGTTGAGGTTGAATTTGAATAAAAGAAAAAGAGTGTTCTTTAAGTGTCTTGAATATTATGAATGCTTCCATTCTTGCGGCATTAAACAATAAAACAGAAAGGAAAATATCACAATGAAAAACGAAAACAAAAATACAAATCAAAAGGTAACTCCCGTTGTTAAACTCGTCCCCGGCAGCTTCTCCAAGTGCTACTACTGCGATGTAAATAACAATCTTTGCACGAAATACAATCTTTCTCGTTACGGTTACATCAATTATATCGGCGAATATACATGGGAAAATTACTGCTTGAAAAACGGCGGTTGTGATCGCTGAGTATGATTTCCATTTGTCGGAATACGTTTGACGAAATACAAAACGCGCTCGGAATAAGAAAACCGGAATGCGGCGGTGTTTTGGGCGCACGCCCGAATGAACCGATATCAAAATTTTATTTTGATATTTCGGGGATTTCCACGGACGATTCGTATACACCTGATTATGAAAAAATCAATGAGATTCTGGAAGAATGGGCAAAAGACGGCGTTCAGATGGTGGGAATGATTCACAGTCATGGAAATGAGGGAAATTTTCCCTCCTGCGGCGACCTTTATTACTGTGAGCAGATCATAAGGAGCAATCCCGCGATATCGGAATTTTTACTCCCCATTGCGACTGCTAACCCCTTTGCCGTTTTTGTGTACCGCGTTAGGTTTAATCAAAAATTATACGTATCTGCAGAATCTTATCAAATCGTCTGAATCTGAAAAAGACTGAATCCAATGCCCTTTATAAGCATTCGGTTCAGTCTTTTCGTTTATAAGAAATTTTGTGATGGAAATAAAATTTTTGCAAATGTGACTAAATCACGGAATTTCAAGGAAAAACAGGGTATACTATAGATGTAAAAAAACAATACGAAAAGGAGAGATCACAATGTCAGTTATGATGATTACAAAAAATAATTTCGATTTGGTTAAAAACAGCGATAAACCCGTTCTTCTTGATTTTTATGCGGATTGGTGCGGTCCTTGCCGTATGGTAGCGCCCGTTTTGCACGAGATTGCAGAAGAAAGACCCGATATCCTGGTTGCAAAAATCAACGTGGATAATGAAGAAGAACTTGCAGCAGAGTTCGGCGTATACAGCATTCCTACGCTCGTTGTGATGAAAAACGGTGTTGTTATCAAACAGGTTTCGGGTGCGCGTCCCAAGGCACAGATTCTTGCGATGTTAGGAAGTTAAGGCACGCAGTTTCTTTTTATCCAGAATGCGTATACCTTCGCTTCTTGAATAGGTAACGATTTCCTCAGATGAAAAATATTTTAACATTCTGGAAACGACTTCACGGGCAGATCCCATGTATTTGGCGATCTGCTCGTGTGTTAATTTTACGGTATCTTTTCCCGTTTTTGCAGATTCATCCAGCAGGAAAATGGCAAGCCGTTTATCCATGCTCATGAAAAGGATTTGCTGTATAACCCACATAATATCGGAAAACGTTGCAAGCGCGCTTTCCAATGTGAAAATTTTGACGTCGGGCATACGCCGCGCAAGGTCTTCATAAGCACAGCCGCCGATGACCACACATTCGCTGTTTTCTTCGGAGTCAACGAAAATATCAAAATTTACCGTATCAAACACACAGGAGGCGGAAAGCACACAAATCTCGCCCGGAAACAAACGGCGCAGTGTAATTTCTTTTCCGTCCTCGGAGAGAAGATAAAGGCGCAGACTTCCCGATTTGATTAAAATCACACCCGTGCATTCGTTACCGTCATGAATATTGGTTCCTTTGGGGAAATGAATGCAAAAGGAGGAGCGCAGAAAGGTTTCCCGATCATAACGTTCCATTTTGCTCCAGAAAGGAAATGTGTTTTCAAATAATTTTTGTAAGCTCTGATTTTCCATAAAAATATCCTTTCTGCCGCTGAGCGGCTTCTGACGGGTATTCCCCGTCAGATGATGACGGTTTCTCCGCAGGAGAGATAATACAAGCGAGACATTTCTTTTTGCATGAAAAGATATTGCGCTTCTCCCGTACAATGGCAGGTATAAAATTCAGTGGGGTAAGCGTTCAGACTTTTTGCCGTTTGGCAAAGCTCTTCTCCGGGCGGCACTTTTGAAAAATGAAATCCGCCGATCAGAATATCGGGTGTGAACCATGAAACAATATCAAGGATTCCTTTATGGGAACAGCCACTGAAAAGAATGCGTTTTCCGTTTTCCTCTATCAGTAAATATTGTTCATGGCGAAAATCATCTGCAATATATTGATCTCCTGTTTTTTCCGTAAGACCGGAATTGACGGGAGGATATTTTCTTTTCTTTCCATTGCAGGAAAACAGGGAAACGGAAGGCGCAATCTGATACAGATCATCGGTGAAAATGATTCTCGGATGATTTGCGAGAGAAATGTCAAGACCGATATATTTTTCGGTTCCGTTATAATGAGGAAGAAATGCATCCCGATGAATAAAAATAGGAGCATGGTCGTTGATCTTCAAAAATTCGGCAAGACCGCCGCCGTGGTCGTAATGACCGTGAGAAAGAATGGCGATATCCACGTTGCGCAGATCAATGCCGAGCATGCTCGCATTTTCAGCAAACAGCGCGGTTTGCCCCATATCGAAAAGGATATTTCCGATTTCGGTTTCTATATAAAGCGAAAGACCGTGTTCTGTTTTCATGTCGAAACGTACGGTTGTATTTTCAAGTAGCGAAGTGATTTTCATAAAAATGCCCCTTTTTGCTTCGTATATCATTATTATGATACGATTTTCGAGATATGTCAATTATTTTTTTGGAAAAAAGGGAAAAATGTGATAAAGTCACGGAAGAATTTCAGAAAATAATATATACTAAAATCAGAAATAATAAACCGAGAGGAGAATGAAGATGAAGCATATTCATGATATGATCATCATCGGAGGCGGTCCTGCGGGTTATACGGCGGCGCTCTATGCAGCGCGCGCAGGACTGGATACCTTGATTATAGAAAAAATGTCAGCGGGCGGTCAGATGGCGCTGACGGATATCATTGATAATTATCCCGGTTTTGATGGGGGAATCGACGGTTTTACGCTCGGTATGCAAATGCAGGCGGGCGCAGAACGGTTCGGCGCAAAAACCGAATACGCAGAGGTGCTTTCTGTAGATTTGCTTCCCGAAATCAAAAAAATCACCACGGATGCAGGAGACTATTTTTCCCGTACCGTTGTGATTGCAACGGGCGCAGGTCCGAAGGCACTTGGGCTCAAAGAGGAAGAAGCTTTGGTTGGACGCGGCGTTCATTATTGTGCACATTGCGACGGCAGATTTTATAAAAATAAAATCGTTATGGTTGTCGGCGGAGGAAATTCCGCAGTTTCGGATGCACTCTATCTTTCCCGTCTTGCAAAAAAGGTTTATCTCGTTCATCGCAGAGATACGCTTCGCGCAACGAAAATTTATCACGAACCCTTGATGAAAACCGAAAATACGGAATTTATATGGAATTCGGCGGTTTCCGCATTGCTTGCGGGCGAAAGATTGAACGGTGTCAGAGTGAAAAATCTCAAAACCGATGAAGAACGGGAATTTTCTGTGGACGGTCTTTTCATCAGCATAGGCAGAAAACCTGCGACAGAACTTTTTTCGGATGTTCTTTCTTTGGATGAAGCGGGGTACATTATCGCCGACGAAACGACGAAAACCAATATTCCCGGTGTTTACGCAGTTGGCGATGTTCGTACCAAAGCGCTCAGACAAGTGGTAACGGCAGCTTCCGATGGCGCAGTTGCCGCGCATTTTGCGGAAGAATATTTATTTTCAAATCATTCAAAATAATGTGACTCAGTCACAGATTTTTTTCAAAACAGGCAGTATAATAAAAACATAGAAAATAAACAATAAACGACAGGCACGCCAAATAAAAAACTGATACAGTAAACGGTGTTGCCAAATGAAAAAACGGAGGATTTTATAATGAAACATCAGAATTTCTATATTTGCGAACATTGCGGTAATTTGATCGGTATGATCCACGATGCGGGCGTCCCCATGATGTGTTGCGGACAGAAAATGAAAAGATTGGAACCCGGCGTGGTAGAAGCAAGCCATGAAAAGCATATTCCCGTTGTGAATGTTGAAGGCAAGATCGTAAACGTTTCGGTTGGTTCCATCGAACATCCCATGGTGCAGGAGCACAACATTGCATGGGTATACCTTCAGACGGATAAAGGCGGTCAGAGAAAAAATCTCGAAGTCGGAAAAGCGCCCGTTGTAAGCTTTGCGCTTTCGGATGAAAAACCGATTGCCGTATACGCATATTGCAATCTCCACGGACTCTGGAAAGCAGACATCTGAAAGAAAGCGAGGGCCATGATATGATGAACGCGAAAGTACACGAGCTTCTGAACAGTCAGATCAATAAAGAGTTTTATTCCGCGTATCTGTATCTGGACTTTTCCAATTATTTCAAGGCAAAGGGCCTTGATGGTTTTGCCAATTGGTATATGATTCAGGCGCAGGAAGAACGCGACCACGCCATGCTGTTTTATCAGTATTTGCAAAACGAAAATCAAACGGTGGTTCTGGAAGCCATTCCCAAACCCGATCTGACGTTTGAAAATCACATGGAGGTTCTGAAAGCGGGGCTTACGCATGAGGAATATGTAACCTCCCTGATCAATGATATCTATGCGGCGGCGTATGAAGTCAAGGATTTCAGAACCATGCAGTTTCTGGATTGGTTTGTGAAGGAGCAGGGCGAAGAAGAAACCAACGCCAATGATCTGATCACGAAAATGGAGCTTTTCGGTTCCGATCCGAGAAGTCTGTATTTACTCAATCAAGAGCTTGCCGCAAGAGTTTATACCGCGCCATCCCTGATTTTATAATGTAAATAACAAACCGCTGTACTCGGGAAATCCGTTTACAGCGGTTTGTTTTATACAAAATTCATCTTTTGAACGTTTTCATGCGGACGGGAATAGAAGGAAAAAGCTTATTCGGGAATCAGAATGTTTCCGTCTTCGCTTGAAAGAAATCCTTTTTGCAAATCGGAAGCGCTTTCAATGAGATTACCGTCCTTGATTTTGCCGTCATAGGTTACGACGGCGATATCTCCGATGCTGATTTTTTCAAATGAAAGAACGCGTTGGATTCTGATATCTTCAGCCATGATTTTATAAATTTTTCCGTCTTTTTCATTCACGCAGACGGGTGTGGTGTCAAGAATGAAATAATTTTCTCCGACCTCTGTGATTTTTCCTGCGATTGTGATCTGATAAGATTCAGATTCTGTTTGTTCGGAATGGTTTTTTACATGATCTATGATTCGTTTTGCCGCATCTTCTCCAATTTCAAAAATATTGGCATAATTAAAAGCATTTGTCCAAAGATATCCATCCTCGGTTATATACATAACATTTCTATAAACACCTAAGGCTTCGGAAGTAACAGTGAAGCTGATGTAACTTGTTTGCGGACGCCATTCGGTATCGTTGACGGCTTTTGCATTTTTACATGCATCCAGAATCTCCCAAACAGTACCTCCGTCAGTCAAAGAATAATACTTTGTTTTTTGATTTTTATCCTGAACGGAAAAGCGGTCCAGTTGAATGTTTTGTTCCATTGCGAATGCGTTCATCATTTCTCCGAGTGTTGCGAACGCATTTGGCTCATGTGCATCAAAAACGTAGAATTTTCCGTCCATTTCGGCAGCGATCAGATATTGTTCTGAAATGCCGTTTATGCTATAAATCTCAAAGTTTTCCGTATATTCTTTTTCGGTATAAATGTCATAACCTTTTGCTTGTACGCTGCCGAGTGCTTCTCCAAGCAATTCTGCGCGGATCTCTTTTGCTCTGCCGCTGTAAGTTTTACCTTGATAGGAAAGAGAAGTATATTGCTCGTAAATGGTTTTGTATTCCCACGGCCAAACGATTGCAAATTCCGGTTCCTGTATATGAACATCTTTATACAAAGGATTATCCATGCCGGCTTCTGGTTTGAACAGAGGAATCACAATGGCAGCCGCCATGATCAGTATACAAAAACAAGCGGCAAGCGCGCTCCATTTGAGAAAAGGCGTTGCTTTTGCGGTTTTTCGTTCGCGTGCGGCCTCCAGAATCAGATCGTTGTCTATATGGTTGACAGATTCTGCAATTCTCGGTATTTTCATATTTCAATACCCTCCTTGATTAAATATTCTTTCAGTTTGTTTCGGGTGTGATACAACATATTTTTGACTTTGCTTTCGGTAAAGGAATACCGTTTTGCAATTTCTGAAACCGAATCAAAGAAATAGTATTTTCGGATAAAGACGTTACGGATATCCGGTTTTTCTTTCCGTAAAAAATTGTTGATCAGTTTACCGATATCCTCATTGCTGACGTCTGCGGCAATGCTTTCGTCGGGAAGAATATCTTCCAGCTCCGAAAGGGAAATGACTGTTGCCTGCGAGCGTTTTTGTCTGGAGGCGGATTCCAGCTTTTTGAGCGCGGTATTTCGTGCGATTTTGCAAATAAATGCCATGAAATTGTCCGGTTTTTTCGGCGGAATCGCATTCCATACGCCGATATAAGTATCATTCACGCATTCCTCGGCATCCTCATCGTTCCTCAGAATATTGTAAGCAATACGGAGACAAAGCTTTCCGTATTTGATATCTGTTTCTTTGATTGCCTGTTCGTCACGGAAAAAATACAGTTCCGTGATTTTCTGATCATCCATGCTGTTTACCTCCCCTCCGGTTTTCTTTGAAAGATCTTTCACTCATAAAGTACGTTTTTTTTCATACAGGTCTCAAAATTTTGAAAAATTTTTGAAAATAATATGAAAAAAGCTGTTTGCTTACGGCAAAACGAGTATTTGCAACCGTCGGTTGCGCAATTGCCAAGCGTGATTGGTTGCTTTTTGGCTGAGTTTTTGCTATAATGAATAAAAAATGAAAGGCGGGAATGTTTATGAGCCTCGGAAATAAAATTTATGAAATGAGAATTGCAAAAAAACTGTCGCAAAGCGAGCTTGCGGCTTTATTGGACGTATCACGGCAATCGGTTTCCAAATGGGAAACGAACGCCGCCGTTCCCGAGCTGGATAAATTGGTAAAGCTTTGCGATGTTTTTGAAATTACCCTTGATGAGATGCTCGGACGGCATGCGCAGGAAAATCCGGTTTCTCAAAAAGAAGAAAACGGAACGAAACCGTTCGGTATACAAAAAATCATGGGATGCATTCTTCTGTGTATTGTTGTAATCGGACTGATTCTGACCGTTTTGCTTGCAGATCATTCGGAAGATATGTATATTCTGATACCGCTTTTATTTTCAGTCCTTTTGTGCGCTTTGATTTGTCTTTGTGTAAAAAAGCATTGCGGTTATTATTGCGCGTGGTCCGTGCTTGCATCGTTTACGGTATTGACACCGAATCTTGTGAATTTCCCTATGATGAGTGTCATTGGCTGTTTTCAGCTTGCCGCATATATCATAATGGGTGTGATTGCAAGCCGTGTTTTTGATTCTGTTTTGATGGAAATCAAAAAAATAAAAACGGTGGCTTTGATTTTGGGATGGATTATCGGTATTGGTGTATATATCCTGACACTTATTTTTCTTCCGATGGGATGGATCACTCTTTGTATCGTGAATTTTTCCGTTTTTTTCGCAATGGCGGTTCTGTTGACCTATACGGTTTGTTATATCAAAAATATAAAAAGAAGCATGCGTTGAATTTTACCGTTTTTGATTGAACAATATATGCTTAATAAAGATCCCCTCGTTTCCAAACGAAACGAGGGGAATTGGCTTTCACAGGGGTTACGCGCGAAGCTCGGCAAGGGAAACGGTTCTGCCTTCCTTGCGGGCGATTTCAGCGCCGTAAACGCAGAGATGTCCTTCGATGGAATCGTCAATGGAGGTCAGGGAAAGCGAAGGCGTGCCCGTGCGCAGATATTCCACGAGGTGGCGCATGATTTCATTATCACCGCCGCCGTGTTTGCCGGTTTCGCTTCCTTCCTTGGTGTTAACGATTTCGGTATCGTAGAAATAACGCTTGCCTTCTCTGGTGAAGACGCGCAGAGTAAACTCGTTGTGTTCAAAGACGCCTTCGATTTCGCCGTTCGTGCCGACGATATGAAGAAAACGTTCTGCTTTTGCACAGGCACCGACGAGATTCAGCGTACCCATAGCACCGTTTTCAAAGGCAACGATGACGTTCTGGTTATCCACGATGTCACCGCCGGAATTGTAAGCGCATTTTCCGTATGCGGAACGCTTCATATATTCGATTTTTTCTTCTCTTGTGATGGTATCAATCGGCTTGCCGATGCCTGCCCAGGTCTGGAAGGGCATGGTATCACGGTCAAGATGGATTTTTACTGCGGAATAGTTGCAGGTTTTTTCGTGAGGACAGTCGAAGCAAAGCGCGGTTGCACCTTCGGGTGCTTTATCGAGCGTGAAGTTTTCACGGAAGCCGAGACTGGTTACGAATTTCGGGCGGCTTTCGTTGGCAAGCCAGCACATGAGGTCCATGTCATGACAGCATTTGGCAAGAAGCAGACCGGAGCCGCATTCTTCTTCGTTGTTCCATTTTCCGCGGACGAAGGAGTCTATAAAATGCGCCATACCGACATGCTCGGTCAGCATAAGGCTACGTACTCTTCCGATCTTGCCTTCGGCAAGTATTTTCTTAACGGCGGAATAGAAGGGGGTATAACGGAGTACGTGGCAAACGATGACCTTGCATCCGTTGTCATGAGCCGCTTTCTGAATGTCGAGAAGCTCTTCTTTCGTGGGACAAACGGGTTTTTCCAAAAGGATATTGTATTTGGCGTTGAGAAGTGCCATAGCAGTGGGGTAGTGCGCGCGGTCCATGGTTGCATCGATCACGATATCGCAAACAATGCCGGCTTCAATAAATGCCTCCACGCTGTCAAACGCACGGTCTTCCGGCAAAGAATAACGAATGCGTGCAGAGTCTTTGTGCAGTTTATCGGTATCAACAACGGCAACTACTTCCATATCTTCGGGATTGCGGAGTGAATAGTCTGCGTAAATACAGCCGCGGTCTCCGCAGCCGAGAACGGCAACTTTGATTTTTTTCATGATGGAGATTCCTTTCTGCAAATAGGTGTAAATACGTATGTCTATTATAACATTTTTCATCAGCAAAAGCAAGAGAAAAGCTGAAAAAATATATTCATAAGAGAAAAAACAGAAAAAGTCGGTTTTTTATGCCGCGTATTCTTGAGGACAGTTTTGAGAATATGTTACCTACCGACAAGAAAGGACGAAGAACCCAAAATTCTTCGTCCTTTTGTGTGCAAAGTAACAAAATTATTGTTTTATTTTATCTTCAATTTCCTTTGCATATCCTAAAGCTTGCTCCGCTTCAACATCATATCCATTTTTACGGTGGATATCCGCAATTTCCAAATAAATCTGGTATGCTTCCTTGAATTTTTCGAGCTTTTGATAGCACAGCGCGATATCATATTTTTCGTCGCAGAAATATGTTCCGATTTCTCCTGCCTTTTCGAGCCATACGATTGCCTCGTTGTATTTTTCCATGCGGTAGTAGATGTCACCCATGTTGATACACAGTTCCCAATTATCCGGGAATTTCTGTAGAGCATCAGCACAAACAGTAAGCGCTTTTTCGTATTGATGCGCATTCTCATATGCTTCAATCAACAATAACCATTCTCGCTCATCAAGATTGCCGCCCGCTTCATCAAT
>JAFQEK010000083.1 GCA_017399025.1 Clostridia bacterium | reverse complement strand
GCCCGTGCAAGGACCGTTCGGTCACCAAGCGCACGCCGCCGCTGTGTGCGGATTTTATTTTTATTTATTTTCGGATGCAGATTTCCGAAAATCCAATATATTTTATCACAACTGAAACAGAAAATCAATAGCTTTTTGAAAAAAATTTATTTTTTCTCAAACTTTTTTTCGCAGCAGAATTTTTCGTAGGTCGCAGGTTCCACGTTGACGAGTACCGTATCCTTGCCGAAGCAGGAAATTTTTCCCCACGGGATCACGAGATCCTCACATTTGCCGAAACCGAACATTCTGCAATCGAACAGCACAACGATGGCGGAGATGCATCCTGAACAGATATCGATAATGATATCGTTGATAAAACCGAGCCGTTTGCCGTCGCAGATATTAATAACTTCCTTATTACGTAATTTGTTCATGCTGTATTTTTCCATGATACAAAACCTCTTTTCCGAAAAATGTTTTTACTGTATTTTATGAGAGGAAAAAGAATTTCATGCGTGAACCCTGTCGATAAAAAGTTTTTCTATTGACAGAAGATTTTGCTTCGGATATAATATATAAAGAAGCGAGAGAAAACGATAGATTTGGGAAGAGGAGATTTTATGCGAAAAAAGATATTTGCCGTTTCAGATATTCACGGCCATTATAAAGAATTGAAATTTGCTCTGGAAAATGCGGGATTTGTTCCGGGCGATGAAACCCAGCTTCTGATTGTTTGCGGAGATTGCTTTGACAGAGGAAGCGAAAATCGATTGGTTTTTGAATATTTGAACGCAATTCAAAACAAGATACTGATCAAAGGCAATCATGAAGATATGCTTGCTTTGCTTATGGACAAAAAACATATCGGAAGCGGCGGTTTTACCAACGGCATTGACTGTACGCTCCGTGATTTTTTCGGAGATGAGGTTTTCGGAGATCCGGATCCTTACTATCAGGCATCGCTGAAATTGCATTTTGAAGGAAAAGAAGACATCTTTTCGGCATTGCATGCTTTTATGGATGATATGTATGATTATTTTGAAACCGAGCATTATGTATTTACACACGGATGGCTTCCCTGTAAAACAGATGATGCGGGCATATGCAGTATCAAGGAAGATTTCCGTTATGAACAGCCGGGACTCTGGGAGCGCGCGCGTTTTACGGAGTGGTATCGGAGATATCAGCAGGGTGCCATGTTGGAAGGAAAAACCATCGTTTGCGGACACAGGACATCCCGTTTCGGCTGTTTGTTTGACGGAAATAGAAATCCGGAAGATTTTTCGATTTTCCATGCGCCGGGACTTGCTGCGATCGACACCTCCACGGTTCAGAGTAAACAGGTAAACGTATTGGTGATTGAGGACGAGGAGATTACTTCGCAGACACATGCAATGTCGCTGAAAACAGAGCCTTTTCTCCAAATCCGCGACGGAGAAAAGCGCGTGGAAATGCGGCTTCTGGATCAGAAACGTAAAAAAATCCGTGTCGGCGACCGTATTGTTTTTACACACACGGAAAATAAAGATGAAACCGTTTGCGTATGCGTGGTCGGTTTGCATGCGTATTCGCATTTCAATGACATGGCGTGGGATTTTTCGGACCGCATGCTGGGGATTCCTCCGGAAACGGAAAATCTGAACGATATGATGTCTTTGTATTATGAGAAAGAAGATATATATACTTTCGGCGCTCTTGCCATCCGTCTGGCAATCGAAGCGAAAGAATAACTTTTTTATAAAAATTTGCTGAGATGATTTTTAGAACCGATGATATGAAAGGGATAAACGGAAATGAAAAAAATCATGCTTGTATTTGGTACAAGACCCGAAGCCATCAAGATGGGTCCGCTTGTCAACGAGCTGAAAATCAGAAAAAACATCAAAACGATCGTCTGCGTTACGGGACAGCACAGGGAAATGTTGGATTCGGTATTGCGTGTATTCGGGATCGAGGCGCAGTATGACCTTTCGGTCATGAAACAAAATCAAACGCTTTTTGATATTACAACAGAAATTTTGAACAAAATTCAATTTGTTCTCGATCAGGAAAAGCCGGATATCGTATTGGTTCACGGTGATACCACAACCACGTTTTCCGCTGCGCTTGCGTGTTATTACAAAGGGATTCCTGTTGGTCATGTGGAGGCGGGGTTACGCACGTATTGTACGAAAAGTCCGTATCCGGAAGAATTCAACAGACAGGCGGTTTCAGTGATTGCCGATTATCATTTTGCGCCGACAGCTCTTGCGAGGGAAAATCTTCTGCGTGAGGGGAAACGGGAAGAGACGGTTTTTATTACGGGAAATACAGCCATCGATGCCTTGAAAACAACCGTCAGCAAGGATTTTACGCATGAACTTTTGGATTGGACAGGCAACAGCCGCTTGATTCTGATCACTGCACACAGACGGGAAAATTTGGGCGAACCCATGCGTAGAATGTTTCGCGCTGTGCGCCGTGTGCTGAGAGAGTACCCCGATGTCAAAGCGCTGTATCCGATTCATAAAAACCCCCTTGTCCGTTCGGCGGCACGAGAGGAGCTCTGCGATTGTGAAAATATCCGTATCGTGGAACCATTGGATGTGATTGTCTGCCATAATCTCATGGCGAGAAGCGTTCTGATTCTGACAGATTCGGGTGGTATTCAAGAGGAAGCGCCCTCTTTGGGAAAACCCGTTCTCGTCATGCGCGATACTACGGAACGCCCTGAGGGTATTCAGGCAGGGACGCTGAAATTGGTTGGGACGGAAGAAGAAAGTATTTATGAAAATTTCAAATTGCTTCTGGAAAACGAGGCAGTATACCGCGCGATGTCGGAAACGAAAAATCCTTACGGCGATGGCTTTGCGTGTAAACGCATAGCAGATATTCTGGAAGAACGATTGTAGACAATATAGGACTGTAACGGAGAAAAATATGACTTATCGAAAGAAATATCAATTGGGAACAAATATGAAAAAAGCGGACATATCCTATGTGGGCGGTATTCTGACGGAGTACCGCCAATCTTATGAGGAAGGTCTGGATATTAAAAAGTATGAAGCACTGTTCCGTGCGGTTGGCAATATGCAGGATGAAGAAGCGCAAAAAGCGGTACTTGCAGATACGCTTTTTGAAATCATTGCTGATGCGCCGATGAGGGAGGACTATCCTTTTCGGGAGCCATCCTCCTATGAAGAAATTTGCTCTTTGCGCAAGCCTCATGCGCTTTCTTCGCCGAAAACGCTGACAACAGAGATTTTAAGAGAAAAAATTTCGGGTGCATGGTACGGGAGAATTTGCGGATGTATTCTTGGAAAACCGGCAGAAGGTACCCGTTTTGCGGAACTGAAAAAATTTTTGCTCGATGCCGGAAATTATCCCATGTATCGATATATCAAACGCGCGGATATTCATTATAAAAGCACAATCCGTACAAGCTGTCTTGCGGATGAAATGATGTTTGCGCCTTGGGATGATGATACCAATTATATTGTGCTCGCACAATTGCTGATTGAAAAATACGGCAGAAATTTTACGTCGAAAAACGTGTTGGAGCTCTGGCTTGAAACACAGCCTCTCAGTTCTTATTTTACTGCAGAGAAAACGGCGCTCGTGAATTATATCAACGGATTACAGCCTCCGGTAAGTGCGGTTTTCCGAAATCCTTACAGAGAATGGATTGGCGCACAGATCAGAGGTGATTATTTCGGGTATATCCACCCGGGGGATCCCGAAGCCGCGGCAGAATTGGCTTTCCGCGATGCTTCGGTTTCCCATGTAAAAAACGGAATTTACGGTGAAATGTTTGTCGCTGCCATGCTTGCTGCCGCCGCTGTATCGGAAAATAGAGAGGATGTCATTCGCGGAGGGCTTGCTCAAATTCCCGCAACCTCCAGACTGCATGCTTCAGTTACACATTTGCTGAGAGAATATGAGATGGGTGTTTCTCAGGAAAAGGTTTTTGCCGATATTCATGCGACGTGGGATGACCGTGATAATTACGATTGGTGTCATACGATTCCAAATACAATGATTGTTACGGCGGCGCTTCTTTACGGTAAAGGCGATTTTGGAAAAACTGTCTGTATGGCGGTGGAGACGGGATTTGATACCGATTGTAACGGTGCGACAGTCGGTTCCGTTTTGGGTATGATGATTGGAGAAAATGGTATTTCCGATGAATGGAAAACGCCTGTAAACGGTATTCTTGAAACAACCGTACAGGGTATCGGCAAAGCACCCGTTTCGGAATTTGTCGATAAAACCATGAGACATATCTTGGCGGTAAATTATGCCGAGAAAAACGCTACTCCATTTATATTTGATTGAATGCAATGCGTTTCTATAAGTTGAAAAATAAAAAAACGGGATTTCAACGAGATCCCGTTTTTTCTTTTTTTGTTTTTTTGAAAATTTTTGTGAATTTTTCTTTGAGAGAGGGTTTGGGTGCATCTTCGGTTACAAAACGTTTTCGTTCCTCTCTGCTCATATAGGAAACGGTGTCTTTTGAAAACGATTTCCTGTCAAGACGTCCTTCCACGTACTGTTTGATCAGGGTATAAACGACGGAGAAGCAAGGAACACCGATGAACATACCGACGAAACCGAAAAGTCCGGACATGACGGTAATGGAAACGATAATCCATACGGGAGGAAGTCCCGTGGAAGCGCCGTGAATACGGGGAACGATGATATTACCGTCAATTTGCTGAACGATCAGAATCATGATTCCGAATGTAAGCGCATAGGAAGGTTTGCAAACGAAAAGGATGATGGCGCAGGGGATTGCGCCGAGAAACGGGCCGAAGATCGGAATGATATTGGTAATGGCAATGACCACACCAATCAGGGGAGCGTAGGGCATTCCCGCAAACTGAACGAGCAGGAACGTGATGAAACCGACGAGCAAAGAATCAAGACCGGCTGCAATGAAGTATTTTCCGAACGTGCGGTCTGTCAAAGCAATGAAATAAGCGATTTTTCCGTAAATCTTTTCGCTGAACAATGCTTTGGAAATCTTTTTTGTCTGTGCAATAATATATTCTTTTGCACAAAGGAAATAAACGGCGAAAACAAAGCCGAGAAGAATATCCAGAACCGCGGTTGCCACGGATTGCAGAATTCCCGTAAGAACGGGAAGATATTCCTGGAGCAATTCATAGGAGCGCGACATGAGATTATCGAGGTAATTCAGAGCGGAATTGACAACGCCCGCAACGGTTTCGTTGCTTTGCGCCAGAGAGTGCGCGAGTGATTCCATCGAGGCGATGTATTCGGGGAATTTATCAATGAGATCTTTTAAGCTGGTTTTCAGCTGAGGAACCATCATGGCGATGAACAAAGTCAGAAAAACGGCAACGGAAAGAAGGGAGGCGGTAACAGAAAGTCCTCTTCGGAGAGTACGGGAAAGAGGACGCCCTTTTTTTCGCGGACGAAAAACCTTTTCTTCATAAAGTTTCATCAATGGATTCAGCGCGTAAGCGATAAATGCGCCGTAGATCAGAGGTGCGCAAATATCCAACAGTTTACCGATAAAACGATCCACAAAATCCAGATTCAAAAAGAAGAAAACAATGGATATGGTCAATATCAGGACGATGAGTGCATAAACGGCAATCGTCAAATATTTTTGATTTTGATAAGGTTTCAAAAAAGTTCTCCTTTCCGATAAAAACGAAATTTATTCTATTATGATATCATAAAAAATTAGGAATTTCAATATATTTTTTTCTTTTTATTACAATTTTTTTGATCTGCGGAAAATTTTTTTCTGTCATCTTTTCCTTTTTGTAAGCATACAGAGATAATCAGTAAAAACAGGGGATGAGGTTTGTTATGAAGCGATATGCCAAAAAGATTTTTTACATCTCATTTTTATTATATATTTTTGGATTGTCCGCAGTTTTGTTTTTTTTCAGAAAACCGAATCTGCAAATACCGATCGAAGCATATTTTGCGGATTGCGGCAACGCCGTGCCTTTGAAAACCATTATGCGGTATTTTCGGTATGCCTGTATCAAACGAGATACCGAAAGCATTTGGCTTGCAGTTTCTAATATCGGCGGAAACCTGATTTTATTTTTGCCGATGGGTTTTTTTCTGCCGTGTTTGTTCAGAGCACTGCGCCGTTCCGATCACACTTTGTGCGTGATTGCGCTTACGGTCATTTCGTGTGAGCTGTTACAGGGAATTTTCAGAATCGGTGTTCCCGATGCGGACGATATGCTGATGAATTTACTTGGTGCTTTGCTTGGATTTGGGATTGCGAAAGTTTTCGGATTCTGCAAAAAAATTCTGTCATAGAAAAACAATTTTCCGAATACATTTTGAAAGAATCAAAACGAAAGGAAGATAGGATCATGACACCGTCAAAGGAAAATGCAAAATTATACCGTTTCACGGGATTGAATGCGCAGGAGGTAGCAAATTCCCGTAAAAAACACGGCAACAATTTATTTACTGCGCGCAAAAGGAAATCTTTTTTTATGAAATATCTGGAAAGCTTCGGCGATCCCATTATCAAAATTCTGATGGCAGCGCTTGCGGTCAACGTATTTCTGATGTTTCAGACTCATAATATTTTTGAAACGGTTGGGATCGGGATTGCGGTATTTCTTTCCACGTTTGTTTCCACACTTTCTGAATACGGAAGCGAAACGGCTTTTCTGCGTTTGCAAAGAGAAGCGGAAAAGCTTGTTTGCCGTGTGAAGCGTGCGGGTGCGCTTGGTGAAATTCCAATCGGAGAAATTGTGGTTGGAGATATTGTTTATCTGGAAGCTGGTGAAAAAATTCCTGCGGATGGGATTCTGATTGAAGGCTTTTTGCGCGTGGATGAATCCGCGCTGAACGGTGAAAGCAAGGAAACGAGAAAGGAAGCGCAGGGCGAAGAAAAAAGAAGAATTCTTTATCGCGGTACTACAGTCAGCGAAGGCGAGGGCATTATGCTGGTTCAGCGTGTCGGAGATGATACTGTATACGGACGTCTTGCGGGAGAATTGCAAACCGAAGCGGTTGACAGTCCGATGAAAGTCAGACTCACCGTGCTTGCAAAGCAAATCAGCCGCATCGGATATACGGCCGCCGTTCTGATTGCGCTGGCAGATATTTTCAATGCGTTGGTAATTGATAATCATTACAACAGTATCCTGATTTTGGAAGAGTGCCGAAATCTTCCTATGATGGCGCAAAATCTGATTCACGCGCTGCTGCTTGCCATTTCCGTGATTGTGGTTGCCGTTCCGGAAGGACTGCCGATGATGATCACCGTCGTACTTTCCTCCAATATGATGCGCATGCAGAGAGCGGGCGTTATGGTACGGAAATTGGTTGGAATTGAAACGGCGGGAAGTCTGAATTTACTGTTTACGGATAAAACGGGTACGTTGACCTGCGGGAATCTGAAAGCGGAACGTGTGATCACGGGAAACGGTGAATGCCTCGGAAGCTTTTCCGAGCTTTCTAAATATACGAAATACGCTTATCTGGTAGCGCGCGCTTCCGTTTGTAACGGAACGGCGGTAATTTCAGCGAATGGAAAAGCCATTGGCGGCAACAGCACCGAACGCGCTCTCGTTTCTTTTGCGGCGCCTGCTTATAAGAGTTTTGCCAATATCGGAAAAGAAAAAACAGTTCCCTTTGACAGCGCAAAAAAATATGCGTGGACACGTCTGGATGACGGTACGGTTTTAATCAAAGGGGCGCCCGAAAAGCTGTTGCCGAGATGTACGGGTTTTTACGACAAAAACGGATGTTATCAAAAGGGCGTTCCGGGCGTTCTCTGGGAAAAGCTTGCGGAAATGACGGCGGGTTCCATGCGCGTGCTTTTACTTGCGGAGGCAGACCGTGATTTTGACGAAAGAGAAGCGAAATTGACCTTGATTGCACTTGTTGGTATCAGGGATTCCTTGCGCCCCGAAGCAAAAGCTTCTGTGGAAACGGTACGGCGCGCGGGTATACAAACGGTCATGATCACGGGCGACAATCGGGAAACTGCGGTTGCCATTGCAAAGGAATGCGGTATTCTGACGGGTAAGGAAGAAGAAATCATCTGGACGGGAAACGAGCTTTCGGATATGGATGATCGGGAGATCGCTTCCAAATTGAAATTTCTGCGTGTGGTAGCCCGTGCGCTTCCGACGGATAAAAGCCGTCTTGTCCGTATTGCGCAGGAACAGGGCTTGGTTGTCGGTATGACGGGAGACGGCGTGAACGATGCCACGGCATTGAAAAGAGCGGATGTGGGATTTGCCATGGGAAGCGGTACGGAGGTTGCCAAAGAAGCGGGTGATATTGTGATTCTGGATAATCGTTTTGCTTCCATCACAAGGGCAATTCTCTACGGAAGAACGATTTTTCACAGCATTCGGAAATTTTTGATTTTTCAACTGACCATGAATTTTTGCGCGGTCTGCGTATCCCTGATCGGACCTTTCATCGGTGTGGATACGCCAGTAACGGTAACGCAAATGCTTTGGATCAATATCATCATGGATACTTTGGCAGGTCTTGCTTTTGCGGGAGAAGCACCGCAAAAGGCTTATATGGAGGAAATGCCCAAGAGCAGAAAAGAACCGATTATCACGGGAAAAATGCTCGGACAGATTTTGATTACGGGCGGTTATACGGTTTTGCTTTTGTCTGCGTTTCTGATGGTTCCGACTTTCAGAGATTTTTACGGATTTGAAAACGATTTCGTCGGTTTTATGACGGCATTTTTTACGCTTTTCGTTTTCTGCGGTATTTTCAATGCTTTCAATGCGAGAACGAGCAGAATCCGTTTTCTGGCAAATATTGAAAAAAACAAGGGCTTTCTTCTGATCATGCTTGCGGTGAGCGTTGTTCAGATTCTTCTGATTTTTTTTGGAGGAACGATGTTTCGTACGCATGCGCTTTCGTTTGCCATGATCCGCGATACCGTGCTTCTGGCATTTACGGTCATTCCGTTTGATCTGATGAGAAAAATTTTCAGCCGCATCTTTTTTATGGAGAGAAATTGATTGATATTTTAGCGATGTGTGCCGGATGAAATTGATACGGATATACATTTTGTTCATATGAAAAACGAGATTTTACGTAATTTCTTATGATTGGTTTGAAAAAATGACCGCACGCCAGTTCTATTCGCCTGTGGCGAGTGATATTGCGCACAATTGCATTGTGTACGCAGTGATATTCGGCTCGCGCCGAGTGGTATTCGCCCGCTCACCGTGTGAGCGTTGCGAGCTTTATGGGCGAATAGAATATCACT
>JAFQEK010000082.1 GCA_017399025.1 Clostridia bacterium | reverse complement strand
TCTCGCTTTGATTACCGTAAACTGTATCATTCTTGGCAGAGCGGAAATGTTCGCAAGCAAAAACACCGTCGGAAAATCTATTCTTGACGGTATTGGTATGGGACTTGGGTTCACGCTTGCGCTTTGCTCGATGGCAACGATCAGAGAAGTCTTCGGTGCCGCAAGTTTTGCAGGCGTTCCCATCGCATTTTTGGAACCTTATAAAATTGAAATTTTGGTAAAAGCTCCCGGCGGCATGCTCGTTTACGGCTTTTTGATTGCGTTGGTCTGTGCTGTTACGCATGGCAAAGGTCCCAAGAAAAAAGACTTTTCTTGTACAGGATGTCCTTCCGCCATGCATTGTCATACGGGAAAATGTCAGACAAAGGAGGAAATTTAAATGGAACTTTTCAAATCTTTGATCGTAATTTTACTTTCCTCTGTTTTGGTCAATAACTATGTACTCAGCCGATTCCTCGGTATTTGCCCGTTTCTTGGCGTATCCAAAAAGCTGGGGCAGGCAGTTGGAATGGGTGTTTCCGTAACGGCGGTTATGCTTTTGGCAACCGTGGCAACGTGGCCCATTCAATATTTTGTTCTTGAACCATGTAATCTCGGATATCTGCAAACCATTCTTTTCATTTTGATCATCGCCGCGCTTGTTCAGGTTTTGGAACTTTTGCTCAAAAAGTTCTCTCCCACTCTTCATAAGGGACTCGGCGTATATCTTCCCTTGATCACAACCAACTGTGCCGTGCTTGGTGTTGCTATCAATAATATTACCGATGAGTACGGATTTTTGGAATCTGTAATCAGCTCGCTCGGCTGCGGACTTGGCTTTTTGCTTGCCATGGTTCTGTTTTCCGGCGTGCGTTCCCGTATCGATGAATCGGAAGTTCCGAAAAATTTCCGAGGTCTTGCCGTAACTCTGATTGCCGCTTCGTTTATTTCGCTTGCTTTCATGGGATTTTCCGGTATTGTGGATACGATTTTTGGTTAAGGAGAGAATGAAATGAATGAAATTTTGATTGCTCTTGCCGTAGTTATTGCCGTAGGCTTGCTTGCGGGTATTATTTTGACATTGGTTTCCCGCTTTTTTGCGGTGGAAGAAGATGAAAAGGTAAAAGAAATCCGATCTTGTCTTCCCGGTGTCAACTGCGGTGCTTGCGGATATAAGGGTTGTGACGATTATGCTTCTGCGGTTGCGGAAGGAAAAGCAAAACCGAACCTCTGTATACCAGGTGCTGAGGATACCGCAAATGCTCTCGGAAAAATTCTCGGTGTGGAAACGGAAACCGTTGAAAGCAAGATTGCTTTCGTACATTGCAATGGGAATTGCACATCGACTTCAAAAAAGGCTGAATATGCGGGGATTTCTTCCTGTAAGGCGGCCTCCATGTTGTACGGCGGACCGAATGCTTGCCGTTTCGGTTGCATCGGGATCGGTGATTGTGTCAATGTGTGTCCTCAAAATGCCATTTGTCTGAAAGACGGCATTGCGCATATCAATAAAAATTTATGTATCGGTTGCGGACTTTGTAAGGATACCTGTCCGAAAAAAATAATTTCCATGATTCCGAGTTCTGCTTTTGTTGTGATGATGTGTAACAGCAACGATAAGGGTGCAGATGCAAGAAAGGCTTGTAAAAATGCTTGTATCGGCTGTAAAAAATGTGAAAAAGCTTGTTCTGTCGGCGCTGTTAAAGTAGTGAACCAGCTTGCCGTAATCGATTACAGCATTTGTGTGGGTTGCGGTGCCTGTGCAGAAGCTTGTCCGACAGGTGCTTTGAAAAGCATGTTGCCTGCCGTCCAAACGGTAAAAGAATAAGATGACGGATATGTATTTACATCAAAGAAATTCCGAGCAGGGAATCCCTTCTCGGAATTTCCTATTCATAAAAAAACAGAAGAACAGTACCGAATCGCATCGTTCACAGAAAAAAGAAATAGAATTCGGAATGAAAAAGAACGATTTTATGCTGATACTTGCTTTGTGTTTGCTTGCTGCTTTTCTGGGCATTTTTTATTGGCTGACAACCTCGGACGGAGATTTTGTTACTGTCAGCATAAACGGAGAAATAATCGGTTCCTATCCGTTGAATCAGGATGACGTTGTGGAAATACGGTCGGAGAGTAGGGAAAACATTTTGGTAATTGAAAACGGAAAAGCTTTTATGCGCTCTGCAAATTGCCCGAACGGAATCTGCTGTGCACATAAACCGATTTTTCGGGAAGGGGAAACTATCATTTGTTATCCTCATAAAGTCGTAGTTACGATTCGCACGGGATAAAAGAAGGAGTTGTGTATGAGATGAAGAACAAAAAACTGAAAAAAACAGTCTTTCTTTCGCTCTGTATCACGTTTTCTTTGATTTTATCTTATGTCGAAACCTTGATTCCGCCGATTTGGTCCGCTGTTCCGGGAATCAAGATAGGACTTGCCAATATCGCAGTTATTTTTGTATTATACCGTTTCGGAGCGGGTTGCGCTATGACTGTTTCTTTTGTTCGCTTGGTGCTTGCAAGCCTATTGTTCGGTAATCCGATTACTTTTATTTACAGCTTGTCGGGTGCGGTTTTCAGCCTTTTTGTAATGGCGGTTTTACGGAAAATTGGTATTTTTTCTATGATCGGTGTCAGTATTACGGGTGCAGTTTCTCATAATCTTGGTCAAATTTTAACGGCGATGCTCCTCTTGGAAACGCCCTCGCTCAGATATTATATGGCTGTGCTGATTTTCACTGGAACGCTTTCGGGCATATTTGTCGGGCTGTGCAGTGCTATGATTTTAAAAAGAATGGAAAAATTCGGAGGTGTGTAATGAAAAAAATCATTGCTTTTCTCTTGGTAATTTCATTATTGTTTTGTTTTTGTTTGTGCGGAACAAAAAAGTATACGGGGTATTCTTTTGATTATTTTGATACTGTTACCACGGTGATCGGTTACGCAAAAAATCAAAAGGAATTCAATGATATCAAAGACAGAATTTTTTCTGAGCTTTCCGAATACCACCGTCTTTTTGATATCTATAAAACCTATGAAGGAATCGAAAATCTTTGCACACTCAATCGGGAGCGTACAATTGAGGCAGATTCCCGTATTTTGGATATGCTTACTTACGCCAAAGAAATGTATGAAAAAACGAACGGAAAACTCAATATCTCCATGGGCAGTGTTCTTTCCGTTTGGCATGATTACAGGAAAGAAGGGAAAACACTTCCTCCTTCGGAATTACTGACAGAAGCTTCTTTACATATGAATCCCAAAGATCTTCTGATTGATTCGGAAAACGGAACGGTAACGCTTACAGATTCCGGAATGCTTCTTGACGTTGGCGCGGTTGCCAAAGGTTATGCCGCAGAAATGACGGCACAAATGCTGGAAGAAGATGGGATTTCGGGATATATCATCAATATCGGTGGAAATGTACGTACCGTGGGTACACATGGGGATGGAAATCCGTGGACAGTCGGAATTGAAAATCCTTTGAAAGGCGGAGAGGATTATCTTGCGTATCTTTCTTTTTCAGGAGAAAGTCTGGTAACGAGCGGGTCCTATCAAAGATATTACATTGTAGATGGAAAAGAATATCATCACATCATTGATCCTGAAACGCTTATGCCGAGCGAATATTTTCTTTCTGTTTCTGTGGTTTGTCGGGACTCTGCCGCGGCAGATGCACTTTCTACCGCTTTGTTCTGTATGCCGTTTGAAGAGGGACTTTCGTTGGTCGAATCCATACCCGAGACGGAAGCACTTTGGCTTTATGCGGACGGAACACAAAAAACTTCGAGCGGTTTTTCCAATTACTGTTTTTCTAAATAAAAATATATGGAGGATGATGTCGGTTGAAAAAGAAACTGATTGCGCTTTTATGCATACTGGGGATGGTCTTTTCCATATCTTGTTCCGATCGTCGGGCTAATGCGGTTCTGCATGATCAAGAAAGTATTCATGCAATTGCGTATCATGACGTTCTTTGTGAATTTAAAATAGAATCTCCCCAGGGGTTTGTCTATGACGTGCAGAAAAATCAATTCGTTTTTACAAAAGGCGAAAATAAAGTGATTTATCCGGGAAGCACGTCCAAATTACTGACAGCATTGTTTTCATTGTCCGTTCTACCGAAAGAAACCGTGATTACAGCAGGCGAGGAACTTTCTTTTGTGAAAGAGGGCTCTTCTTTGGCATACATAAAAAAAGGGCATCGCCTGACCGTGGAAATGCTTGTGGAAGCCATGCTTCTTCCGTCGGGAAACGATGCTGCGTATGTTCTTGCGGCAGCGGTCGGACACGCTTTGCAAGAGGATTTGCCGAATGAAGCCGAAGCGGTTGCCGTTTTTATACAAGGCGCAAATGCCTATGCAAAAGAAATCGGACTTTGCGGTACGGTTTTGACCGTTCCTGATGGATATGCGGAGGAAGAACACTATACAACCACAGAAGATATGGCAATTCTTGCAAGACACGCATTGGAAAATGAAACGATACGCAAATATGCCTCGATGCATAAAGACTTTGTTACCTATGCAAGCGGTCATACCAACACATGGGAAAATACAAATCTTTTACTGAATCCACAAAGCAAATATTATTCCCCCTATGCAACGGGATTGAAAACAGGATCCATTCAAGGCGAATATTCGCTTGTGTTTTCATTCAGATTGGATGACGGCAGGGAATATATCGTAGGTCTGTTTGGAGCAAATCAAAAAAACGCGCGTTTTCGCGATGCCAATCTGATTATCTCTTTTTTTGAGAAAAATCTCTAATCCTTGAAATCTACGTGCCGCAAGCCCTTCACCTCCGCTTTCATAAAAAGTCTGTGTATCGTTGGCGTATGGGGAAGGTGTCATTTTGACAACGTAAGCGGCATAATGACGAATGAGGCAAGTACCGCAAACAATCATTGATCTTTCCATCGAACTCACGTTAAATAACATAAAACGGCAGCTTTCTACCGAAAGGTAGTCAGCCGCCGTTTTTGGCAAAAATATAATTTTAAGCGCGTGCTTCCGCAATATCGTAGATAAGACGTTCTGTTTTTGTCCAACCAAGACAGGGGTCGGTGATGGATTTTCCGTATACGCCTTCACCGATTTTCTGTGCACCGTCCTCAATGTAGCTTTCGATCATAAAGCCTTTTACAAGCTTATGGATATCCGGATTCTGACGGCAACTTTGGAGCACTTCTTTTGCGATACGAATCTGTTCCAGATACTTCTTTCCAGAATTTGCATGGTTTGTATCGACGATAACCGCTTTGTTTTTCAGATTCTTTTCGGCATACACTTCGCTGAGGTGCAGGAGATCTTCGTAATGGTAGTTGGGGAAAGAGTGTCCCTTTTCATCCACGTAACCGCGGAGAATGGCATGTGCGTACGGATTTCCTTTACTCTTTACTTCCCAATTTCTGTAAATAAATTCGTGCGCGTGCTGTGCCGCCGTAATGGAGTTCATCATAACGGAAATATCACCGCTGGTGGGATTTTTCATACCGACGGGAATATTGAGACCGCTGGCAGTCAAACGATGCTGTTGATTTTCAACGGAACGTGCACCGATGGCAACGTAGGAGATCAAATCGTTCAAGTAACGGTGGTTTTCGGGATAAAGCATTTCGTCTGCACAGCTGAAACCGGTTTCAGAAAGCGCACGCATATGCAAATTACGGATTGCAATAATACCTTTGATCAAATCGGGATTGGAATTTGGATCAGGTTGATGGAGCATACCTTTGTAGCCATCGCCTGTGGTACGCGGCTTTCCCGTATAAATACGAGGGATGATAACAATCTGATCTTTTACTTTTTCCTGTACGTTTCTGAGTCTGGAAATATAATCGATGACACTGTCCTCATTGTCTGCAGAACAGGGACCGATAACCAGAATAAACTTGTCGGATTCTCCGCTGAACACTTTCTGAATTTCAATATCTCTTGCTTCTTTGATTGCTGTCAATTCTGCCGTAACAGGGTACATTGCTTTAATCTCCTGCGGAATCGGCAGTTTGCCGATGAATTCCATATTCATAATAAATTACCATCCTTTCAATTTTTAATATTTTTAATGATATTTTTTAATAAATAAAGTTTATATACTTTCTTTTAGTGTTTATCTGTTTTCTTATCGAAGAGTGCGCGTCTTTCTGTGGAATAACGCATCATATTTTTCAGTCCTTCCACATCTTCGATTTCCAACATACAGCGCAAACGGTTCAATTCTCCTTCAAATAACGTAAGCTGATGGAGAAGCGCGTTTTTGTTGATCAAGAACAATTCGCTCCACATATCTTCGTTCAATCTTGCGATTCGCGTCAGATCGCGGAAAGAGTCTCCCGTATAATCTTCCAAATGTTCCGTAGTTTGACATGTCATAAGCGATATTGCAATACAGTGTGTCAATTGCGAAACGAAAGCAATAATTTTATCGTGTTCTTTTGGCGAAAGCTCAGAAACCTTGGCAAAACCGAGTGTTTCTCCGAGATCACGGCAAAGTTCAACAGCATCGGGCGTATTTTTTTCGGAAGGAGTAACTACATAGTTTGCTCCGTTAAAAATGCGGTCATCGCTGTTTTGTACGCCATAAACTTCGCGTCCTGCCATCGGATGCGCTGCAATAAATTCCACGTCCGGACGGAGCATCCCCTGAATGGCACCGACAACGGATTCTTTGACGCCCGTAACGTCCGTGATGATGGCTCCCGATTTGAAAAATTTCTGATTTTCCCGAATCCAATCTATAAAGATGTGGGGATAGAGCGCAAAAATCACAAGATCAGCTTCTCCGATTAAGTTTTCATCCACGAATGCAGAGCCTTTGACAATCATTTTTTCGGAAAGTGCATAATCAATGGAGCTTTGGCTTCTTGTGATTGCCGTAACGTAAAAGCCTTTTTTGGTAAGCGCTTTTGCATAACTGCCTCCGAGCAAACCAAGACCGACAATCAGAATTTTATGATCTTTATGCAGTTTCATTTCTCTCCTCCTTCTTGATTACATACAGTAAAATCCGCACCGAGAGATCTCATCAGATCAAAATATTCGGGTAAGCTTTTTTTGACTGCCTCCGCACCTTCTATTTCACCGCCCGTAAAGCAAAGCAAAGTGGAAAGAGCCATTACGATACGGTGGTCGTTATGACCATAAAGCATTTCCGTGGGGGCATGGAATTGAATGGGGTAAACAACAATAGAATCCTCTCGTACGGTAACGGCAACGCCGAATTTCGCAAGTTCTTCTGCCATGGCAGCACCTCGGTCGCTTTCTTTGATTTTAAGTCTTTTGGTTCCCGTAAAAACGGCACCGTGCTTGGCAGCAGCAACAGCCATCAGAACAGGGCCGAGATCGGGGCAGTTTCCGATATGTATGGTCGGTGTTCCTTTGGAAAGCAATTCAAAAAATTGGATATACGCTTTATCTCCCTGATGGCTATTTTCGGAAAGGCCCGTAATATTGACGTTGTGCCCAAAAGCAGATAAAGCAGCAAAGAATGCAGTGTTGGAATAATCGCCTTCCACGGAAACGTCGGCAGGAGAGTAAGTCTGATTCCCTTTGATAAAAAGTGTTTTATCATCACTCCAGATAATTTCAATGCCGAATGCGGTGAGTGCTTCTATGGTCAAATCCAAATAAGAACGGCTCTCAATGGGAGGAATGATACGGATCATGCTGTCATTTTCACAAAGAGGAAGTGCAAAAAGAAGACCTGTGATAAATTGACTGCTGATGTTCCCGGGAATCTTATATTCTCCCGCAGAAATTTTTCCTTTTACAAAAACGCCATTTTCCATCTGTTGGTAAAGCAAGTTTTGTTCTTTGCAAATGGTTTCGTATACACTCAAAGGACGAGAAAAAAGTTTTTTCGTACCAACAAGGGAGGCAACATTACCACTCAAAAGACAAAGTGGGAGAAAAAAGCGGAGCGTACTGCCGCTTTCATTGCAGCGAAGAGCGGTTTTCGGCATGCTTTTTCGGATATCCGTGCCTTTGATCGTAACGATTGAATCGTTTTTTTCATAAGAAGCGCCGAGCGCTTCCAGACAGCGAAGCGTTGCCGTAACATCCTCGGAATCGGAAATACCGTTGATCGTGCTGATCTTTCCGGGAGAAAGACCGCCGCAGATTAACATACGGTGCGCCATGCTTTTGGAAGGAGGCGCGGCAATCGTTCCGCTTAAACGAGAGGGGATAAAAATAACTTTCATATTTGATCGTTTCCTTTGAGTTTGATAAGATAATCTAAGGCTTCCAGATAACCGTCAGTTCCGTGTCCGGATACGGTAAGAACACAAGCAGCGCGGATATAGCTTTGCTTGCGAAAATCTTCTCTGGCGTTGACATCGGAGATATGAACCTCACAAGTAGGAACGCCGACCGCTTTGACTGCATCCAAAATGGCAATGCTTGTGTGTGTATAAGCGCCCGGATTGATGATGATTCCGTCAAAAATTCCATATGTGGATTGAATATAGTCCACGAGATCACCTTCGTGATTGGATTGGCGGAAGGAAACGGAAACACCCTTTTGGTCCGCGTATTTTTGTATTTTATTTAAAAGATCCGCATAGGTTTCTTTTCCGTAATGCGCAGGCTCACGAATGCCGAGCATATTTAGATTGGGACCGTTAATCACCATGATTTTCATTGAAAAAGTCCTCCTTGATAAGATTGGCGGTTTTTTCCGGAGATTCAAGCGTTTTGATTGCTTTATCGCATGTAGAAAGATATCTTTCGTAGCGCTCTTCAAACCGTGCCTTCAATGCCGCATAATCCAAGGCAAGAGGACGGTCTGCGGTCGGAACGATTTGTTCAAGAGGACGGTTCAGAAAATAGATTTTTCCGTTTCGTTTCAGCGCGCGAACATTATCGTCCCTTAAAATTGCGCCTCCGCCTGTAGCGATTACCGCACCTTGATATTCGGAAGAAATATAGTGAATGATTTCCGATTCCAACCGACGGAAACCTTCGTTTCCGATTTCGGCGAAAATATCCGTGATTTCTTTTCCTGCAAGTCGGACGATTTCTTCATCGGTATCAATAAATGTTCGGTTCAGTATGGAAGCCAGAATTTTACCGACTGTGGATTTTCCGCTTCCGGGCATACCGGAAAGTACGATATTCTCTTTTGACTTATAAATTTCATGAAAAATGCGATCGTTCAGCGTACGGTCAAAGGAAGCATTCAAAAATTTTTCCGAAGCGGCAACCGCTTGTGCCGTCAACATATAAAGACCGCCTTCGGCAGGAATATTTCTTTCTCTTGCATTCATGACAAGATTGGTGCGCAGAGGATTATAGACCGCATCCACAACTCCTTTCAATCCAGAAAAAGATTCAAGAGAAATCGGTGTTCCCGCAATTTTTTCATTACCGTCCGGATAAGGGAACATACCGCAAGGAGTTGTATTGATGATAAAATCGGCATCCGTATGGCAACGGTAAAGTTCGGAATATGTGATAACGTCTTTTTTTGCTGTTCTGCCTACGGTAATGATTTCTTTTGCTCCGAGAGCTTCGGAAACGGCAATGGCTGTATTGGATGTGCCGCCCGTACCTAAAATCACGACTTTTCTTCTGTAAAAATCAAGACCGAGCTTCTGAATCAGCGCACGCATACCAAAGAAATCGGTATTATAGCCGTAAAGTTTACCGTTTCGATTGACAATCGTATTAACCGCGCCGATTCTTTCTGCGTTTTCTTCAATTTCGAAAAGATACGGAATGACGTCTTTTTTATAGGGAATAGTAACGTTGATTGCAGTAAATTCCTTTTTTCTCATGAACTCATCAAGGTCTTCTTTTTTGATTTCATGGAGTTCATAAGGATAATTTTCAATTTTGGCATGAATTTCTTTGGAAAAACTGTGCGGAAGATGCTCCCCGATCAAGCCGTATTTCATTTTCTGTTTCCTCCGTTTTTCAAAAAATCCGTACCATAGCGAAGTGCAAGCATATCGCAAAGAATCAGTGCCGTCATGCTGTCAATAACAACACGCGCGCGGTGAACGATGGCAGGGTCGTGTCGTCCATGAATCATCAGCTCCGTATTTTCTTTTTTGATAAAATCCACAGTATTCTGTTTTTTGTAAATCGACGGCG
>JAFQEK010000081.1 GCA_017399025.1 Clostridia bacterium | reverse complement strand
CCGGGAGGATTGCCTCCGGTCGCTTACCGTGAATGGGCAAGATCGAATGCCGCGCTTGCGGCTTGATCGTGGACTCGCGCCGCCGCTGAATTTCCCTCGTTTCGCTACGCTCCACTCCGTCAATTCAGCGGCATTTATCCGGATTTATCTGTTTTAGGGGATTTTTTCGACTGCACATTTCTTGACAATTCCATTTTCTTTTTATTCTAACATCGTTTTTTCGCTTTGAAAATACATTTTTTCTTTTTGTTCACAAATTATTAACTCATTCAAAAACCCTGTTTTTCGCTTTCATCTTGGGATTTTTGTACAATTCTTTTGGATGTTGTGATTTCGTTTATCAGTTCTCTGACAAAATGAATTGAAATTTTATTTGTATTTTCTCTTTTTCTCAAGGAAACAAAACTTGATTGAAAAAAGCTGTTTTCACACCGAAGTCTCGGTTTTTGAAAACAGCTTTTGGTTATATTTCCGGAATTATTTCAAAATTCTGCATTTTGCGTTTCTTTCTTTGATGAAAGACAGCAATTGTTTTGCCTGTGTTTTGGCGTTTTCCGTGTCATTTGTTTCCAAGGAAACGGAAAATTCTTCGCATTTTTTCAGAATTTTATCTTCTACACCTGCAAGTGCCGCATCGGAGAAAGTGTCAGCAGAACGAACTGCTGTACAAACCTCGTCGGTCAGCGCTTTCATTTCATCGGTTGTTGCTTTTTGCGCCATGGCATCCGTTGTATTCTTCAATGTTGCAATGAAACCTTTTGCGTTTGCGCCTTTATCGTCGTAATTAACAAGTGCTGTGATATTGACGATATAATGTACAAGGACGATCAGATAGCAAACGAGGATGGCAATCCATGAGGTAACGGAAGGAATCGCCGTGAATATGCTTCCTGCAACGGTGAGCAGAAGCAAAATGATGACACTGACTGCTGTTAAGGGGATATTACAGAACTTTTTGTTCAGAAGATCTTTTTTGAATACCAGGGCGGTACAGAACAACTGGGAGAAGAAGGCGAGTGTGATAAAAGCGTATTCAATCCAGAACAGGGAAGTGAATTTGTCGGCCCCATCGATGCCGGGAGTCAGAAATGCAACGGCATTGAAGATTGCCAAGGCAACAAGCCAGAGCAGGGTATATTTCATAAATCCTTTTTTCATTTTTAAAAATTCCTTTCATAACTATTATATTTGGTTCAGTCCAGATTCAATTTGCGTTCCAAAATGTATTTCATTGCGCAATACAGCGCAATAATGCCGGCAACGGAAATAACGATGCCGATAATATAGGCAACCGTAAATGCGGTTTGGGATACCATACCGAACACGCTCAGTATGGAAGTACCGAAAGAAGAAAAGAACGAATAGATGCTGTCTACCAGAAAAATACTGAGAATTGCACCGACCAAACGGTTTTTACGGAATATCATGCATCCGAGAGTAATAGAAAAATAGAGCAGCA
The DNA here is from genome assembly GCA_017399025.1 of Clostridia bacterium. Taxonomy (GTDB): domain Bacteria; phylum Bacillota; class Clostridia; order Oscillospirales; family CAG-272; genus QALR01. Next base: position 9,284 of record JAFQEK010000081.1, on the reverse strand, counting down.
TGCTTTGGAAAACAAAAGAAATAATCATAGAAATGATGCTAAGCACGATACGGGAAACACGGATTTCGTTTTCCAATAAGGGCAATGCCATTTGCATAACATATCGGATTTCGGACAGAACTTCGTTCATGATATCGGGATAACCGATACTGATTCCGCCAAAAATAATCAAAGCGCCGATCATCGTTACAAGGCTTGATGAAAGAATCCAAAAGAACATGGATGCAATTTTGATCATTAAATGACAGTCTGTCGTCAGTGGCAGTGTAAAAGTGAGATAACCTTCATCTGTAAAGAACGAGGTATAAAAGCGACGGATGACCATGACAAAAACGGAAATATTAATGGCAACCATCAGTATAAAAAGACCGATTCCAATCAGTATTTCCGCCAAATGGAAGATGGTAAGAAGCCCTTCGTTTTCTTCGGCTTGTGCAAAATGAAACACACGGCCGTCCAGAATAAAGCCTGCGCTCATGAGCATGGCAGCACATAAAAAGATGATAAACATCGGCAGGACGATACGAGCAACTGCCCGAATTTCATATTTCATACCTTTTATAAACATCTGTATACCTCCCGGAAAAGTTCATCCACAGTTTTGCCGCTTTCTCTTACGCTTGCTACGTCCTTTGCCATCAAAAGCTGACCGTCCCGAATGAAAATAAAACTGTCCAGAACCTTTTCCACGTCTGCAATCAGATGTGTGGAGATAAGGATTGTGGAGTCCGGCGCTCTGTTGGAAAGAATTGTTTCCAAAATAAATTCCCGTGCGACAGGATCCACACCCGCAATCGGTTCATCAAGCAGATATACTTTTGCTTTGCGCGACATAACCAATACGAGTTGCACTTTTTCGCGTGTTCCTTTGGAAAGGTTTTTCAGTTTTTCGTTTTCGTTTACGCTGAGAGATGCCAACATACGCATAGCGGCCGCTTTATCAAAATCCGCATAAAAATCTTCAAAATAGTCCAGAATATCACGGATACGCATCCATGAATTGAGATAAGTTCGCTCGGGTAAATAAGAAACGATTTTTTTGGTTTCCGTTCCGATGGTTAAGCCGTTTACCGTAACGATTCCCGATGTCGGCTGCAAAATTCCCGCGATCATTTTGAGCAATGTGGTTTTTCCGCTGCCGTTGGAGCCAAGAAGACCGATGATTTTTCCGCCTTCCAAAGAAATACTGAAATTGGAAAGACCGACCGTTGGACCGTAATTTTTTGTAAGGTTTTTGGCTTCCAGTATGACAACCGGACGGTAATCTTGGGGAAGATTTTTGGTTTCCAATATGGCTGACATAAATTTCCTCCTATTAATTTGAATGACTTGCACTATGCTTATCATAATATAACAAAGTGGGAAAGTCAAGAATTCTTGCTAAAAATTCATATATTTCAAAAAAAATTAAAAAATTTTTGAAATATTCTTGAAGAAAAATCAAAATTCTATTGACAATTGCGCGATTTTATGGGATAATAAAGTTTGTAATGTAGCAATCTGCGCAGATTTATGTCTGCGGTTGCAAGGAGGTGTAAAGAGAATGCTTACTTACCAGCCTAAAAAACGTCAGAGACAAAAAGAGCATGGTTTCAGAAAGAGAATGAAAACTGCAAACGGCCGCAAGGTTCTGAAGAGAAGACGCGCAAAATGCAGAGCAAGACTCTCTTACTAATTCATCTTAACGGATTGAAACACATCGGATAAAGAAAGCCTGTGGTTTGGTCATAGGCTTTTCCTTTTTGCAACAGACGGTTTATCGGATGATTTTTCCGATAAACTTTCTTTTGCACTTGATTATCCGAAATTTTTTGGGAAACCAAATTGGGGGAATCTGTGTGAAAAACATAGCCATTTCCGAAAATCACCTTTATAAAAAGGTATATGCAAAAGGTTCGAAAACCGTTTGCAAGCATATCGTGGTATATGTTCTGACCGATTACCACGCTTCCCGTTTACAACGGGAAAACCCGCTGAAAAAGAGGATCAACCGTGTCGGACTCACGGTTTCAACAAGACTCGGAAAAGCGGTCGTACGCTCGCGCGTAAGAAGGATTCTCCGCGCCGCGTATCAGAAACTGGAAACAGAACGGAATATTAAAAAAGGTAAGCTCATCGTCATCACAGCTCGTGATTCGGCAGTAAATGCCAAAAGCACGGATATTTATACGGATCTTCTTTTTGCCGCAAAAAGACTTTCGCTTTTCGATGATGCTTTTCCGAAAAAAACAACGGAATCTGCCCGAAACGCAAGAACGGAGAATGAAAACGGATGAAATACATTGGTATTTATCTGGTGAAATTTTACCAGAAGTTTATCTCTCCGCTCAAGCCGCCCTGTTGCAGATTTCGGCCGACCTGTTCTTCTTATGCCATTGAAGCTTTTAAGGAGTGGGGCTTCATCATTGGCTTTGTCCTGACCGTTTGGCGTATTTTGCGCTGTAATCCCTTTTCTAAGGGTGGCTACGACCCTGTCCCAAAGAGAAAACGGTAAGACAATTAACGTTCCAACAAAACAAAGGAGATAATCCAGAAAAATGAATGCAATTTTAAAATTTTTTGGAAAGATACTTTCGATTTTCAATAGCTGGACGGGCAGTTATCTGCTAGCGCTCTTTATTTTTGCGTTGCTTGTTAAGCTCATACTGCTTCCTTTCGCCATCAAACAACAGAAAAACTCCATCAAACAGGCCATGGTAAGACCGAAAGAAATGGCCATCCGTAACAGATACAAGGGCAGAAATGACCAGAAGACGCAGCAGAAAATGCAAACCGAGGTTATGGAACTGTATCAGCAGGAAGGTTACAACCCCGCTTCCGGCTGTCTCCCGCTTTTGATTCAATTGCCGATTATGCTTATGCTTTACAGCGTGATCACCAAACCGCTCAGTTTTATCTGCGGATTCAGCACCGATGTAATCAATAAGATTGCGGAATATCTGAAAACGATCAATATTAATACGACACAAGAGATTCAGATGATTCCTTATATCACGGATAAACTGAACGAGATCAATGCCGTGCTCGCAGAGAGCGGACTCGGTCAGGTGACCTCCGATGCAATTCCGAATCTCAGCTTCTTTGGATTGGGCGGAAACACTTATCTTGCACAGATACCGAGTGACGACATTATTTCACTGCTCCTTCTCGTTCCCGCTCTCAACTGCATTTTTACTCTGCTTTCCACATATCTGACGAAAAAACTGACTTTCCAACCCATGCAGGATCAGCAGACACAGGGTTCCATGAAATTTATGAATATTTTCATGGCAGGTATGACGACCTTTATTGCCTTTACCGTTCCTGCAGCAATCGGTATTTATTGGATATTCAATAACTTGCTCGGTATGCTCCAGCAGTTTATTCTGGCAAAGACCATGCCGCTTCCCAAATTTACGGAAGAAGATTTCAAACGCGCAGAAAAAGAATACAACGGTAAAGCAGGCAAAAAAGAAACCTATCACAAAACAAAAATCGCGCTCTCCCGTCCCTTGGATGACGATGAGTATGCCGACCTCGGTGAATATGTTTCCGTTTATGACGAACGCGCCGAAGAAGAAGAACCGGAACCCTCCGGTCAGTCGGCAATTGAAAAGGCGCCTTTGAAGAAAAACAAAAAGTAAAAAGACCATTCATATCATCTCACACTGTAAAAGGAAAGAATTATAATGAAAAAAGATATCATCGTAACTGCAAAAACGATCGAAGAAGCGGCGCTTGAGGGTGCAAGCAAGCTTGGCGTTGCCCGCGAAGATGTTGAAATTGAGGTTCTGGAAGAACCCAAAAGAGGCTTTTTCGGTATGGGTGCCGTTCTCGCCAAAGTAAGAGTAACCTATATCCTCAAACCCTTGGAAGCTGCCCGTAATTTCATCGAAACGCTCATGGCAGACCTTGAGATTCAGGCTGAAATTCAGATTCATGACGATGGCAACGGCGAATCGCTCATTACCATCGAAGGTGAAGGCGCATCCATTCTGATCGGCCATCACGGCGATACCTTGGAAGCCTTCCAGTATCTCGTCAACCTTGCCGCAAACAAAAAGGATGATGAAGAACGCCAATATACCAGAATTACCGTCAATATTGAAAACTATCGTGAAAAGAGAGAAGAAACTCTGCGTAAGCTTGCCGTTAAAATGGCGGCAAAGGTTAAAAAATCGGGAAGAAATATCGCTCTTGAACCGATGAATGCTTATGAACGCCGTATCATTCATGCTGAGATTCAGAAAATTGATGGTGTTTCCACAAACTCCGTCGGCTCCGAAGGAAACAGACGTGTCATCATTTTCCCCGAAGGCGCAACCAAACCTACGGAAGCAAGACCTGAAAGAAAGCAAAATCAGAAGCGCGGCGATCGCAGAGAAAAAACGGAACGCCGTGAAAAGCCTGCTTACGATAAGGCAAAAGCAGATCAGCGTGAAAAATCCGCGGCAGAAAAATCCGAGCCTCGCAAGGAAATGCAGAAGGAATATTCTTATAAGCGTCCCGATACATCCCGTCCTGCGCCCCGCAAGATCGAAAAAGCCAAGGACCTTGACAGCTATTTTGCAAAGCTGAAAGAATTTTCCAGCAACAATCCGCAATAAAGCGGACGGTTCGGTAAGAAATCTTTATTTTTGAACCAGATCTCAAGAGATGGCTGTGATTTCCAAAACGGATTTTTCAGCCATCTTTTTTCTATGAATTTTATTTTTAAATATTAAATGAAAGGAATCAAAGCTATGTATTCCATGTTTGGTTCAACCATTGCCGCGATCTCCACACCTCGCGGTAAAGGCGGTGTGGCTGTCATTCGTATTTCGGGCGATGATGCCATTTCTGTTTGCGAAGCTTTCGTTTTCCCAAAAAGCGGGAAAAAACTTTCGGAGCTTCGTCATGCTTCCGTTTCCCTTTCCGATATCACAGATGAAGACGGTACGCTTTTGGATGAAGCGCTCGTTACCGTTTTTCATGCACCCCATTCCTATACGGGAGAGAATACGGTGGAAATCAGCTGCCACGGCGGTATATTGTTGACGGAATCCATCCTTATGCGCGCGCTTTCCTGTGGTGCGGTACAAGCAGGCCCCGGAGAATTTACGCGCAGGGCATTTTCTGCGGGGAAGCTTTCTCTTTCACAGGCAGAGGCTGTCATTGGTATGATCGATGCGCAGACAAAAGCTTCTTTGGCGCTTTCCCGTGCCAATCTCGGCGGAGCAATCCGTAGGAAAACCGATGCCGTATATGAAAATCTGCGCAATGTGGTGTCGGGCGTTTACGCAACCATTGATTTCCCCGACGAGGATCTTTCTTCTCTCAGCGAGGAAGAAATCCGTGAGGGAATTCAGCACGCCATTGCTTCCCTGGAAGCGTTGCAGCGTTCTTATAAGACGGGACATGCCGTTTGCGAGGGGGTGCGTACCGTTATTTTCGGTAAACCCAATACAGGAAAATCCACCATCCTGAATTTGCTTGCCGAGCAGGAACGTGCCATTGTAACGGATATTGCAGGTACAACCAGAGACGTGATTTCCGAAACCGTCGCGGCGGGAAATGTCACGCTCCGTCTTTTTGATACGGCGGGGGTTCATGGAACGGAGGATTTCGTGGAACGTATCGGCGTTCAAAAAAGTATGGAGGCATTGGAAAACGCAGAATTGATTCTTGCCGTTTTTGATCTTTCTCACGGCTTGGATGCCGAAGATGAAGAAATTCTTTCCCATGTGAAAAAACGCGCATCCATCGGTGTTCCCGTAATTGCGATTTGCAATAAGAGCGATCTTTTTGACTCCGGAAAAACGGAAGCGGATGTGAAAAAAATTGCAGATGTTCTGAAAACGGAACCGATTCTGCTTTGCGCAAAAAATGCAGACAGCCGTGAAACCTTGGTTTCCTTGATTGAGGAAACATTTGAAAGCAGCGATTTTTCCACCGCTGATCAGGCTGTGATTACCAACGCCCGTCAGTATGCCGCTGTCAGTGAGGCTTTGGTACATACGCAGGGTGCTCTGGTTGCTTTGGAATATTTCGGAGAGGATACCGCTTGCTCCGAATTGGAGCTTGCTATGGGTAAACTCGGAGAATTGGATGGTAGACAGGTTACCATTGATATTGTGGACAGCATCTTCCATCGCTTCTGCGTCGGTAAATAATAAAAAGGACAGGGAAGAATGCTGTTGCCATGTTGAGCAAATTCAAAAAAATCTTGATTTTCAGAATGGTTCATGTTATACTTTAGATATCAAATTTGATGGAGGCTTTTTATGAAAAGAAAACTTGTTTTGATCATTTATGTGATTCTTTCCTTGTCGTTGCTGTTCACAGGCTGTACAGTCAGTGAAGATTCCGAAGAAAGCCGTTCGCTTTGTGAAACGTTTCTTGATTACACCATTCAAAATGATTATCATGCAGCTTACGGTATGGTTAGCCACGTTGCTTCCGAAGAAAATTTTGTTCCTCTTTGGAATGAAATGCGAAAAGTTTTACAGGATTCCAAATCTTATGAGCTGACACAGAAAAATTGGTATAAAAAATGGAATAACGGTGTTACCACAACAGAAGTGCTTTTTGAAGTTGTAACCGATAACGGTAAGACTTGCCAGGTTACAATCTATACCATGGACGGGGTGGAAGGTATTGCAAGACTTCAATTTCTCGATTCCACAGAATTCGTTCAAAAAACAGAATTTATATCGGTTGTAAATATCTTTTTGATCCTCTTCTCCTTGCTCTGTATAGCGTTCAGTGTTTGGATGTTGGTTGATTGCCTGAAACGACGTTTGAATCATAAAATTCTTTGGATAATTCTGACACTTTTCCATTTGGGATTTGCTATAACGGAAAGTGTTTCCTCGTTTAATTTCCAATTAAAATTATACTTTCTGTTTCCTGTTAGCCAAATTTCCACCCATCCTTCGGCACTTGCCGTTACCGTTGCAGTATTTTTCCCCGTTGGTGCGATCATTTATTTCTTTATGCGTAAGCGATTGACCGTTCCCGAACAGACCAAAACACAAACATCCGATGAAGCTTCCGAACAAATAACGGATGAAACCGTATCTTGAGAAAAAGAATAAAACGCCGGCAGAGATATCTTTTCTGCCGCTTTTTCAAAGTGTTTCTTTATTAATAAAATGAAAAAGAGGTTTTTATGAAAATTTATCATTATGAATCAATTCCTTCAACCAATGCGGAAGCAAAAAAGATGATTTTGGAAGGTGTACGGGATGGTGTTTTGCTTGCGGAACATCAAAGCGCAGGCAGAGGACGGCTCGGTAGAAGCTTTTTCTCTGAAAACGGTATTTTTATGAGTATCATTCTTTCGCCTAAACGAATCCCTTTCGATCCGGAATTTCTCACGAGCGCAATGGCTGCTGCTGTTTGCCGTGCTATTGAAGCCAAGGGCTTTAAAGCAGGAATCAAATGGGTGAACGATATTTATTTAGAAGGAAAAAAAGTTTGCGGTATTTTATCGGAAGCTGTCAGTATGGGCGGAGATATCCTTTCCTATGTCGTTGGAATCGGGATCAATGTCGGTGAGGTTGAATTCCCGGATAATATCAAAGAAATCGTCGCCTTTTTACCTCTGAATGAAGATGAAAAAGAAGCTCTCTTTTTTTGCGTATTGGATGAGATTGAACATGTGCTTGTGGAAAATAAAAAATCCGTTCTTTCTTATTTGAAACAAAAAAGTGTGGTGCTCGGAAAAGAAATTCGATTTTTCGGAGTGCAGAACGGGGAAGGACTTGCATTGGATTTGGATGAAAACGGCGGTCTTATCATACAAACCACAGAAAAAGAAAACATTATTTTAACAGGCGGAGAAATTTCTGTAAGAGCGAAATAATTTTTGAGAAATATTCAAGTTTTTTGAAAAAATTATGAAAAACCTATTGACAAAATTCTCTTTATACTGTATACTATTATGGCAATCCTAAGACAGCAGGTTCGAAGTAAAAGCCAAGCTTTCCTGCCGAGGAGAGATTTTTGAATAATGATTATTTTCAAGTCTTTCCTGCAATATCTATGGATTTGCAGAAAAGGCTTTTTTGTTATTTATACATTTGGACTTGTATAAATAATCTTGGCTGTTTATTTATTGAAGGGTGGTGAAATCATGCCTAGTGCACAGGTTCTTGAATCCAAACAGAAAATTGTTGCTGATCTGACCGAAAAGCTGCAGAAAGCTTCTGCGTGTGTTATCGTTAAATACGAAGGTATCACCGTTGAAGACGACACAGCGCTCAGAGCAGAACTTCGCAAAGCAGGTGTTGAATACGCTGTCGTTAAAAACACTCTTACCAAGAAGGCTTGCATCAACGCCGGTTACGGTGAACTTGCAAACGTTCTCGAAGGTATGACTGCTGTTGCAACAAGCGCAGAAGATCCGGTTGCTGCCGCTAAAATCACAAAGAAATTCGCCGACAAGGTCGAAACCTTTGAAATCAAAGCCGGTTTCGTTGACGGTAAAATCCTCGACGTTGCAGGTGTAAACGATCTCGCAGAACTTCCGTCCAAGGAAATCCTTATCGGAAAAATGCTCGGAAGCCTTCAGTCTTCCCTCTACGGTCTTGCTCATGTACTTCAAGCTTATGTCGACAAGACCAACGAAGAAGCTACTGCTTAATTCTTGTAGTTTCTCTTCTATTCAAATCTAAAAAACTTACTAAAAATCCAATATGGAGGTAAATTATCATGGCATCTGAAAAAATCACAGCTATTGTTGAAGAAATCAAAGCTCTTACAATTCTTGAGGTTGCAGACCTCGTTAAAGTTCTCGAAGCAGAATTCGGTGTATCCGCAGCTCCCGTTGCAGTAGCAGCAGTTGGCGGTGCAGCAGCTCCCGCAGTTGAAGAAAAGACTGAATTCGACGTTATCCTTACTTCCTTCGGTTCCAGCAAACTTCCTGTTATCAAAGCAGTTCGTGAAGTTACCGGTCTCGGCCTCAAGGAAGCTAAAGCTCTCGTTGAAGCTTGCCCCAAGCCTGTTAAAGAAGCTGTTTCCAAGGAAGACGCTGAAAAGATCAAAGCTGACCTCGTTGCTGCAGGCGCAGAAGTTGAAATCAAATAATTTGATTTACGTTTCTTTCAATATCCCGCATCTTTGCGGATGCGGGATATTTTGAAAAATAAAAATTTCAAAAAAATCAAAAAAAATTAAAAAAACTATTGACAATTTGAAAGTGTTGTGATACAATAGTTAACGTTGAATGAATCTGGGTGTGGCGCAGTTGGTAGCGCGCTACCTTGGGGTGGTAGAGGCCGCTGGTTCAAGTCCAGTCACTCAGACCAGGAATCGGGAATCGT
>JAFQEK010000080.1 GCA_017399025.1 Clostridia bacterium | reverse complement strand
TCTTTGCCAAAAAGAAAAAAGTTACAAAAAAGAAGTTGGCGAGCTTGGGCAGCTCGACCGCCTGTGCAGATTTTTTGCTTTCAGCGGAGATGAACTTGTAAAAATCGAGACGCAGGTATGTACATTATGGCGCAAGCGCCATAATGTGAAGATTACCCCTGCTATTTTTATGCCATAGGAAATTGCGCAAAACCGACCTCGCCGTTTGCGTTGTTCGGCTGCAAGAAAACCTGCGATAGGCGAGCAGCTTCCAGCGGGCGTTGCCCGCTTTTTTACAAATTCATCTTGGGATTTTTGTGCGAATTTTAATTTTGAACCGAATTTGTTCCGTAATACACGGACGGAATGTCTGGATGCAAAAATTATTTTTTCAAAATAAATGATGAAAAAGTAAATGCTGTTGCCCTGAAAATCCTGACAAGGTTTTTGAATGAGTGAATAAAGTGTGAACAAGTGTTAAAATTTAGCGAAAAGGCTCTCACGCCCCGCGTGGGATTTAAGTTTTCTGTAAAAAAAAATCCCTGCACAAAAGCACAGAGAAAGAAAACCGTATCAGAAAACATTCTGCCGACATCCGTTTTTTACCGCACACCAACATTTTTATTATAACATAAAAAAATCTCCGTGTAAAGCATTTTTTGTATGTTCTTTCAAAGTTCTCCGATTGCAACAAAAAATAATTGTGAATTTCTTACAAAATGTCAATTGAAAACCGGAAAAATATATGCTATAATAAAATCACAAAGAAGGAGGTACAGTCCAATGAAACTCTAAAATTCATAACTTTCATAAAAGAGGTTTTGTTCATTTGTTGACAAGAAAAGGAAACAAATATCATTCATTCTCAAAATCGGAAACCTTTATGAAAAGTTGAAAAATTCGTCTCTTGTAACATTGTAAAAGACAAAAAGCGTTATTCTCAAAAGAGAATGAAAGAACGATTTTGATCTTAAAGAATGAGCAACAGACAGACAAGGAAAGAGAGGAAAACAAAAATGATGTTAGATATCAAAATCGAACAGAAATAACCCTTGATTGTGAAGAAAAAAACGCAATCAAGGGTTATTTCATTTTTGAAATTTCAAATCAAAGAAAATCCCGAATATCAATGGCAAGCTTTTCTTCCAGATTGATCAGTCTTTTCGTAATATCCTTTGAATTTTCATCGGCGGCTTTGTATTGATTGAGATAACGGTTCAGCGATTTCACACCCATATTACAGCCATCCGTGATCAGATCGGCAATGGTGTGATCGGATTCATGCATACTGAGCTTGAGATTGGTTTTCATCCACGACATCCCCTTGGCAATGGGATTGGGGTTTTTTCCTTCATCACCGAAACGGTCCAAAGCTTCCTGTACCTCTGTGTTCAATTTGTTGTGTTCGGTTTTACAATCGCACAAATATTTTTTGAGACGGTCGGATTTCACGTATTCCAGAACCTCGTCAATGGAGCTGATACCCATTTTTATGCCCGCATCGCATTCGCGGAGCAATTTTATCGTATCCTGTTCAATCATTTGATATATCCTTTCTTTTTCACAAGAAGATACGGTTAGTATACGTAGACTTTACTTTTTTATTCACTCGTTCAAAAACCCTGGTAAAAAATCCACGGCAACAGCATTTACTTTTTTATCATTTATTTTGAAAAAATAATTTTTGCATCAAGATATTTCGTTCGTGTATTACGGAACAAATTCGGTTCAAAATTAAAATTCGCACAAAAATCCCAAGATGAATTTGTAAAAATAGCAGGGGTGATTTTCACATTATGGCGCAAGCGCCAAAATGTACATACCTGCGTCTCGATTTTTACAAGTTCATCTCCGCTGAAAGCAAAAAATCTGCACAGGCGGTCGAGCTGCCTAAGGTTGTTCCCTTTGACGGTAAGCCGTCAAAGGTTCTTTCTTTGTAACTTTGTTTCTCACTCATTGACGGAGCAATGAGTAATAAAGAAAAAAGTTTAGTAACAGAAATTTGATGAAATCATAGTTTTTATAAAATTAGTCTTAAAAAGTAAATGCTGTTGCCCTGGTAAAAAATCAAAGCGTACTTGAAAAAAATGTTTTTTTATGCTATAATACCCTCAGAATTTATTCCGTTGCGTTTTATGATATAAAGATTGAATTTTGTACAAATAACAAAAAGAGGTGAATGTTATGTTTGAAAAATATCCGAATTTGAAATATACGACGGTATTTCCGCAGAGAATTACGACCGCTCGTATGGTACGATCCCCTCTTTCCTTGGTTGAAAAAGAGGGAGAAGCTGTTTTTCTCGGCGGTTTCGGAGAATCCCATACGCTTTTGGATTTTGACCGTGAAGTTGTCGGCTGTGTTACGGTTGAAATTTCCTGTGAAGCAAACGCATATATCCGCATGGACTATGAAGAGGATGCTGAGCTTGCCATGCGAAGAGAACCGCTTGCCAGCTCCTGGTATCGGATGGTTACCGATGAATACGAGCTTTCCAAGGGCAGACATACGCTGACGAGTAAGGGCAGAAGAGGCTTCCGTTTTGTTTGTCTTTCCGTCAAGAGCGAGGGCGACGTAACCGTTCATGGCGTATCTGCCGAAAAAGGTGTTTTTCCTGCCGTACAAAGCGGAAGCTTTCGTTGCAGCGATGAAAAACTCAACCGTATCTGGGATATTTCGGCGGCAACGGCAAGAGCCTGCATGCAGAATTTTTACGAGGACGGTGTCAAGAGAGACGGCTTGCTCTGGATCGGAGATTACCGTGTTACTTTCCCGAGCGCCTTTTATCTGACGGGCGATGCGGCGCTTGCGAAAAAAAGCCTCATGATGATCCGCGACAGCCGTTATGACTGCGGTGCCATTCCTGCTTGCTCTGCCAGAGGCGGTGCCGAACAGCACGGAAAAGATAAAGCCATTTCCTATATGCCCGGTATTCCCGGAGACGGTCAGAACCGTTGGATCATTCTCAACTATATGTGCGATTATATCATTGCTGTGGAAGAATATCTAATCTTGACGGGGGACTGCAGTGTGTTGACCGAGCTTTTGCCGAGCGCGTTCGATGCCGCAAAATTCTTGCTGACCTTGATTGATCTGGAAACGCCCGGAACGTGGTATATTGACGATTACGCGCAGAAACGGGATGATAAGGGTTTCAATTACACCATTCTGACCGATTGCACAATGAATCCCAAAAACAGCTTTTCTTCCAAAGGTGCTTTGCTTTTGGAATTACTCGCTTCCTTCCAAAGCCTTTTCCGCATGGCTGAAAAAGCGGGAGAGAACGAAAACGCACAGTGGGCAAAGGAAATGGAAATGCGTTTGGACGAGCATATCCAAACACATTATTACGATGCCGTTCACGGTCAGTATCTTGACAGAAAGAAACAGAGATTTTTCGATATTTCCCAATATCCTGCGCCTTACGCCGTTCTTGCAGGTAAGGAAGACGCCATCGGTATGGAACGCGCTTTGCGCTCGGTTATGCCTGCGCTCGGCTTTTCCATGGCTTGGAGAGTGGAAGCTGCTTTCCGATGCGGTTATATCAAGCAAGCTTTGAACGATATTCGGTTCGCATGGGGAAAAATGCTCGATTTTGACAGCCGTACCTGCTGGGAACGTCTGGACGTGCCCGAAATGAACGCAACCCATTATTACGATGCGCTCGGAAGCTTTTGCCACGGCTGGACAGCCTCTCCCGCATGGCAATTGCCCGCATGGGTTACGGGGATCCGTCCCACGGAGGATGGCTTCCGTAAAATTACGGTTGCGCCCAATCTGGAAAGCCTTGATTTTGCGGATGCATGCGTTCCGACTCCCTGTGGCAATATCAACGCGCGCGTGGAACGCGATGGCAAACGCGAGGTTCTTTATCTGGAGCTGCCAAGCGGTGTGGAAGAATGTCTTGTGCAATGGGATAACGGCAAAACAAAGGTTCTGACGGGTGGCGGAAAATATATTCTCCGTTCGGATGAATAAAGAAATTTCGAAGCAGAAACGGAAGATAAAGCACCGTTTGCATTGCCCAAAAGTCTGTGATCATTGTCTTATTCAAACAAACTCTGAAAGTTCAGTAAACTATAGGAGAAAAATATGAATCCATTATTACCCGAAAATTGCTTCATGCCTGATGCGGAAGCTCGTGTCATGCCTGACGGCAGACTTTACTTGTACGGTTCGTGGGATCACTCTGCCAATCCGGAATACTGTTCTCACGTTATCCACTGTTTCTCGACTGACGATATGGAAAACTGGATAGATCATGGCGTTATCTTTCGTAACGACGAAACTTTTTACGGCATTCCGTGGAACAAGAAAGCGAAGCTGTACGCGCCCGATGCCATCGAAAAGTGCGGCAAATATTTTCTCTATGTTTGCGGAACTCCAAAAGCAGAAGGTGTCGCCGTGGCAGATTCCCCCACGGGACCATTCTCGATAGCCGAAAGAATAGAAATTGCAGACGGAGACGGCATTGACCCTGCTGTCTTCATCGACGAAGATGGGCAAGGATATCTTTTTTGGGGGCAATTTTCACTCCGCGGAGCAAAGCTTTCCTCGGATATGAAAAGAATTATACCCGAAAGCCTTCAGAACGGAATGATTACCGAATGGGAACATGGATTTCACGAAGGTGCAAGTATTCGCCGCCGCGGAAATAAATATTACATGATTTACACCGATATTTCCCGTGGGAAGGCAACCTGTATGTCCTATGCTATAGCAGACACCCCCTTAGGTCCATACAAAAAGGGCGGAGTGATCATAGACAACGTCTATTGCGACCCCAATACATGGAACAACCATGGTTCTATTGCCGAATTCAAAGGTCAGTGGTATGTCTTTTATCATCGGTCATCTCAAGGATTGCATACCTGCAGAAGAGTTTGTGCTGAACCAATCAGCTTTGACAAAAACGGATTCATTCGCGAAGCGGAACAGACCTCGCAAGGAGCGTCGGCACCAATGCATGCATTTCTGCCAATTCGCGCCAGAACAGCCTGCCGTATGATTGGAAAATGCCGTATCGGTCAAATCGATGAAAAAGAAGTGCTGGTATCAAAAAGCGGCGGACATTGGGGTATCTCCGATTGGGCAGAGTACAAATACATTAACTTTGGAGAAGGAATGCTCTCGGCGTTCAAAGTGTCAGCGCAAGGACAAGGTAACATCACTCTTAAAATCGATGGAAATACAGAAATATCCCGCATTAAAATTGATAATACCGATTTTGAGTGGAAAACATCCTCTTGTAAAAATGTTTACGGTATACACACTCTCTGGCTTTTCTTTGACGGAAATGTAACAGTTGAAGAATTTTTCTTCGAGTAACAGGCGGCAATGTCGTCAAATTAAGATTGCCGAGATTGCAGTGATATATTTCGCCTGCGGCGAAACGTGATATTTTGACTTCGTCAAAGTGATATTCGCGCCGTTCGCGGAATAGGAAGGAAAGAATTTGCTTTGCAAATCTTAAATTCATTATAATTTTTATGATATTTCTTCATGAAGTTGACGACATTGACCCAAGGCGGTAGCAGTCGAAACAGAAAAGAGCCGATATGGAAATAAATCCATATCGGCTCTTTTCTATTCTTTAGCACTCAAGGCTAAGTCATCGGGATTTTTTCATCGAATTAAAGATTATAATATTTATCAAATTCAGCGGGGTGCGGAATCTTGGAAAGCTCACTGCATTCTTCGCGTTTGGTTTTGATGAAGTTTTTGAGAAGCTCTTCGGGGAATACACCGCCTGCGGTGAGATAATCGTGGTCGGCTTCCAGTGCATCCAAAGCTTCGGGAAGCGAAGCGGGGAGATGATGAAGCTTTGCTTTTTCTTCATCGCTGAGATGATAGAGGTTGACGTCGTAGGGACCCCATCCGTTTGCGTGAGGATCGATCTTATTTTTGATACCGTCAAGACCTGCCATCAAAATTGCGGCATAGCAGAAATAAGGATTGCAGGTTGCATCGGGATTACGAAGCTCGAAACGGCGTTTTTCGGGAGATTTTGCGTAAGCGGGGATACGGATTACAGCACTTCTGTTGGAGGTTGCATAACCGACCGTAACGGGTGCTTCAAAGCCGGGAACCAAACGCTTGAAGGAATTGGTACTGGGATTGGTCAGCGCGCAAAGAGAAGCGATATGTTTGAGCAGACCGCCCATGAAATAGTGCGCGGTTTCGCTCAGATGCGCATAGCCGTTATCATCGGAGAACACGGGCGCACCGTCTTTGAGAAGAAGCATGTGAACGTGCATACCGCTTCCCGCTTCTCCGTAAATCGGCTTGGGCATAAAGGTTGCGGTCTTTCCGTATTTGAGTGCGGTGTTGTGAATGATATATTTGATCATCATGGTTGCATCCGCCATGGTGGACATTTTGCCGAGCTGGGGCTCGATTTCAAACTGACCGGAAGCGGCAACCTCGGGATGGTGGTAATTGATTTCAATGCCCATTTCTTTCATGAGCAGGCACATTTCGCTGCGGCATTCGTAAGCAACGTCAAAGGGTTTTGCGATGTGGTAATTTTTCTGCTTGGGAACGATAACACCTTTTCCTTCCGTTGCGCTGTTCCAATACGACTGTTTGGCATCCATCATGACGCCGATGTGATTGCCGCTGACTTCCCAGCCAATCTGGTCGAAAAGATAAAACTCAAATTCGGGAAGAATGAGCATGGTATCGGCAATGCCGAGATCGTTCATATATTTTTCTGCGGCAAGAACGATATTACGGGGATACTGGGGAAGCGGACGGTTTTCGGGATGATCGATGATCATTGCGTTACCCGTCATGGAAAGCGTGGGAATTTCGCAGAAAGGATCAATCACTGCGGTATCGGGATCGGGAATGAATACCATGTCGCTTTTTTCAACGACGGCGTATCCGTAGTTGGAAGCATCGAAGCCAATGCCGTATTTCATGGTGTCTTCCGAAAAGTTTTCGGCAAGAATGGTTACGTGTCTGTACTGACCGTTGATATCCACCATTTTGAAATCGACCATTTTAATGTCTTTTTCACGGATGAGATCCATGATCTGCTGAACTGTTTTAGCCATAATAAACTCCATTCCGTCGCAAAAAGCGACATTTTTATTCCGTAGGAAATTGCGTAAAATTGCCCTCGCCGTTTTACATTGTTTGGTTGCAAATCAAACTCAGATAGGCGAACAATTTCCGGCGGGCGTTGCCCGCTTTTATTATAACATTTTTTTGCTTTGCGGTCAATCTATTGACAGAAAAATTTTTTCGGGCTATAATTATAATAAAGA
This sequence comes from Clostridia bacterium, assembly GCA_017399025.1. Lineage (GTDB taxonomy): Bacteria > Bacillota > Clostridia > Oscillospirales > CAG-272 > QALR01. The sequence goes on along the minus strand of JAFQEK010000080.1, from coordinate 17,603 downwards.
CAGAAAAAATATTTTTTGATTCAGAAAGGATTGATTTTTATGGCAACACCTCATATTGCGGCGGAAAAAGGAGATTTCGCCAAAACCGTTTTAATGCCGGGAGATCCTCTTCGCGCGAAATTTATTGCCGAAACTTATTTGGAAAATCCCGTATTGGTCAATAATATCCGCGGTATTCAAGGATATACGGGAACCTACAAGGGCACCCGTGTTTCCGTTATGGCAAGCGGTATGGGTATGCCCTCAATGGCAATTTACAGTTATGAGCTTTTCCATTTCTTTGACGTGGAAAACATCATCCGTATCGGTACGGCAGGCGCGTTTTCGGACGATCTGCGCCTCAAAGACGTTATTGCCGGTATGGGCGCTTGCACAAATTCCAATTTCGCTTCCCAATACCATCTTGCCGGAACCTTTGCGCCGACTGCAAGCTATAAGCTTTTGAAGCTCGCCGATTCCGTTGCCGAAAAATTGGGGATTCCTCTCCACGTTGGCAATATTCTTTCCGAAGATAATTTTTATCACGACGATCCCACAGTCAATGAAGGATGGATCAAAATGGGCGTTCTTGCCGTGGAAATGGAAGCGGCAGCACTTTATATGAATGCTGCCCGTCTTTCCAAAAATGCGATCGCTATCTGTACGGTTTCCGACCATCTGACACGCAAAGAGTACGCAACGGCAGAGGAAAGAAGAACCGCTTATACACAAATGATGGAAATTGCGCTCGGTATGGCTGTGGAATTGGATCGCTGAACGAAATTCAAAGTAATATTTACCGTTCCGAAATTTGCTTGAACAGGAAAGGAGTCGTTTTTCATGCGTATACAGGATTTGATCGAAAAGAAAAAACAAGGTTTTGCGCACACACGGGAGGAGCTGAAATTGCTTTTGGACGGTGCTGTGAACGGAACCGTTCCCGATTATCAGCTGTCCGCATGGCTGATGGCGGTTTGTTTTCGCGGCCTGACGGATACGGAAATTTCCGAAATGACCGAACTGATGGCGCATTCGGGTGATATGACCGATCTCCGTCTGCTCGGCAACCACACGGTGGATAAACACAGTACGGGCGGTGTGGGAGACAAAACCACATTGATTTTAGCGCCTCTGGTCTCCTCTCTCGGCGCATGCGTGGCAAAAATGTCTGGCAGAGGACTCGGTTTCACGGGCGGTACGATTGATAAACTGGAAGCGATTCCAGGCTTTCGTACAGAGCTTTCCATGAAAGAATTTCTTGGCATTGTGAAAACCCACGGTGTCTGCGTGGCAGGGCAGTCGGGCAATCTCACGCCTGCGGATAAAAAACTTTACGCTTTGCGCGACGTAACGGCAACGGTGGACTCGATCCCGTTGATCGCTTCCAGCGTCATGTCCAAGAAATTGGCAGCGGGCGCAAAATCCATCGTTCTTGATGTGAAAGTGGGGAATGGCGCGTTTATGAAAGAGCTTGCCGGCGCAGAGGCGCTTGCCGAAAAAATGGTTTCGGCAGGAAAAGCACACGGCAGAAACATCCGTGCGGTTCTGACCAATATGAATGTTCCTCTCGGCTGTGCGGTCGGAAATGCGCTCGAAGTCAAAGAAGCCATTGAGATTCTGAGCGGAAAAGGTCCCTCTGACCTCAAAGAGCTGACCTTGGTTCTGGGCGCGCAAATGTTGGCTTTGTCTCTCGGCGAAGATGAAAAGGAAGCGTACGCACGTTGCAAACACGCATTGAAAGACGGTTCTGCGCTCCGCAAATTCTCGGAGATGATCGAAGCGCAGGGCGGAGATGCTTGCTGTGTGAGAAATCCGGAACGGCTTCCTCTTGCAAGCACGGTCTATGAGATCAGCGCCCGAAAGGAAGGTTATCTTTCCCGTATGGACTGCGCGCTGATCGGCAAAACCGCCACGCTTCTCGGCGCAGGCAGAGAAAAGAAAGGCGATCCGATCGATCTTTCCGCAGGCATTGTTCTCGCGAAGAAAACAGGAGATTTCGTCTGCTGCGGAGAACCTCTTGCTTATCTGCATACCAATCGCGCCGAAAAACTCGGCGAAGCGGAAACGATGTACCGGGAAGCGCTGTCTTTTTCGGATATGCCTCCCGAAAAGGAGCCTTTGGTCTATCGCTTGATCTGATGAAACGTGAGTCCGAAGAAAAGATCAACGATTGTTTTCGGTGCTTGCCTCAGCCGTCTCAATCCCCCTTTATCTTCGTTTTCTTTACCGTACTCCATGACATAAAACAAAATTGCGTGTTTTCCTTTTGGAAAACACGCAATTTTCTGCATATAGATTCCGAACGGCGGTATTGTGTTTGAATCCCGATCAAAAACTTATTGCGTAAAGAGTGTCAACGCCGTCAAAGCAGCCAAAGCAAGCGTACAGACGACCATACCCGGATTAAGCATGGCAGCCTTGATCACTTCGGAAACACGGAGCACACTTTCCTCTCCGAGCTTGCGGAATTTCTTGATATTCATGCAAAGAAAAACCACGCCTGTGATATTGACTGCAAAAACAAGGAGCGCATAAAAGCCGTACAAAGCAAGCGTTGCGCCGTAGGTCTCGAACAGAGGGATCAATTGTTCCGTTATTTCATCCACACCCGCAGTTTCCGGCAAACCCTCTGTGATCTGCGTATATTTCCCGAAAAAAGCGTTGAGTTTGGGCAAGAACAGCATGGGAATGAAACCCGAAATCCAATTGAACAGAGCATGAACGGCAACCGTCAGCCAATAATTTCCCGTTTCATAATAGAGATAAGCGAGAATCACACCGACCGCAAACGCATAAATCAGCTGTGTTGCGCTCATGTGGAAAAGCGCAAAGAGAAATGCGGGCAGGAGAATCGAAACAGCTTTGCCAAGCGGACGCAAACGGTCAATCAGAAGCTTACGGAAGAAAAGTTCTTCCAAGAGAGGCGCCAGAATACCGACAGACAGGAACATAATCAAAGGATCCATCCCTGTGAGGAGTGCTTCCAATTCATTTCCGGCAGAATTGCCCGTAGAAGCATTCCAGAAGGTCAAAAACAAATTTCCGATCATGTTTCCGATATAAGCCGCACCGAAACACATCACCAAAAGCTTCAAAAAACGCGAAAATTCCATCGGGCGCTTTTCTTCTGCCGTTTTCGGGAGTGCCAATAACAGCATGCCAGCAACGGAAATGGCGATGGCAAGCGTAACTTCGTTGACGATCAAAATATATTTGTTATAAAATTCCATTGCACCGGATATGCCAAAGCTGTTAAGTGTACCGATGATCAGTTCGAACAGAACGATAAAGCCCATCCATGCCGCAATCAGAAGTACGGTCGTCCAACCGATACGATTTGCCGAAAAACGAATTTTTCGTTTCATTTTTTGTCTTTCCTGTTCCAAGGCTTCTGCCTGAGCGGTCTGTTCCCAAGCAGTGTCCTCGTTTCCGGAATCGGGATGATTTTCCCATTCAAAATTGTCTTCCATCATTGAATTCCTTTCGTTTATATAAAATAGTGTATCAAATCATTCTTTGGGTTTTGCGGGATTGACGTAAGCGGTGTAATTCGTATAATACACCACCTTACCGGGTACGGAGCCGGAAGGCTTTTTCACGTTGCGGACCTCGGTATAATCCACAGCGACGTTTTCGCTCTCCCTGAGCGCCGAATAATACGCAGCCGCAGCCGCCGCTTCCGTAAAATCACGTGCATCGGGATCTTCTCCCGGCTCGCAGGACATGATCACGTGCGAACCGTGGCCTCCCTTGACATGGAACCACCAATCGGATTTTTTCGCCAGCTTCATGGTCAGATAATCGTTTTGCATATTGTTTTTTCCGATGAAAAATTCTCTGCCGAGCGTGGTTTTGCATGTTCGGATGCCGCGTTCGGGTTTTTCCTTTTGTTTGGATGCCGTTGCGTTTGCCGAAATATATCCCGCGTGCGCAAGCTCTGCGCGGATGCCGAGAATATCATCCTCGTTTTCGGCAAGCGCCATTGCGCCTTCCACAGATTCGAGATAAGAAAGCTCTTCTTCGGCTTTTTTGATCTGCTCCGTGAGAATCGAGCGCGCGGTTTTCAGTTTCGTATATTTCTTATAATAGCGCGCGGCATTCTGCGAGGGGGTCAGCTTGCTGTCCAAGGGAATTCTGACGGTTTCCATTTCCTCGCTGTAATAATTCGTTACCTCGCAAAAAGCGGCTTTTTTATGCAGCATATAAATGGAAGCCATAATCAGATCGCCCCAAAGCTTGAACGTTTCCATCTCTTCACATTCGGAAAGTTCCGTTCTGAGCTGAGGAATCTTTCGGATCAGCTTATTTCTCGCGTTGCCGATCACGCTTTCCATATCGCGCATACGGGAACGCATGGCGGCCGCACGTTCTCTCGCGCCGAAAAAGGCATCGAACATGGCAGAGAAGCTTGGAAAAGTCTGCGCCTGTGCCGCCGTTCCGTATTGCGCAATCGGCAGGAACGTATATTCGAAGGGTTCACCGTTTTCGCGGCAAAGCATAACGGGTGAAAACGATTTTTCGGCAATTTCTTCCCGAAATGCTTTCAGCGCATGCCAGAGTACATCCGTACGCGGAATTTCTGCGATCGTTTTCCCCAAAACGCCCGCACGGTGGGCGATTTCTCTTGCTATCAGAGGCGAAATTCCCTGAAAGGTATCCAAAATAAATTTTTCAGCCGTTCTTCCTTGCGGATACGAAGAAACCGCGGCTTCAAAATGCGCCGCATGTTCCGTAAGAGGATTGGTTTTATCCTGCGAAGGCGGCATTTCATATGCCATACCTGCAAGAACCTGGCGTTTGGAACTCGTGGTGAAATCCACGGGTTTCAGCGCACCCAATACTCTCTTTTCTCCGTTTTTCTCTTCCGTAAAAATCAGATTGCTGTATTTTCCCATGATTTCCGTATGCAAATATTTTTTGCAGGCAAAACCCATTTCGTCAAAAGCCGAAAATTCCGTTTCGATCACACGCTCAAAGCCGTACATACGGAACGCGCAGATCACGGCGCCCGTCAGATGCTTACGGAGCTGCATACAAAACATGGGAGGGGTTTTCGGATTTTCACGGGAAAGCTCCGTCAGACAGGCGCGCGCACTTGAAGGCGAAGCGGAAAGCAAAAGTTTTCTGCTTCCTCCCCTGCCTCTGCAAAGCAAAACGATTTCGTCTGCCGACGGCTGATATATTTTTTCGATTTTCGCGCCGACCAGCGTTTCGGTAAGCTCGTTGCAAACCGCCGCCGTCATACCGGCATCAAAAGCCATATGGTTTCATCTCCTTATCGTTCCATCATATCTGTGTTCATCTTCGCTTTTCTTATAAAAAGCAAACGCGGTTACCCTTCTCACATTCCATCAAAAAAATCTACCGTTTTACGGACACGGTCCACGATGGCAATCCGTTCGGAAAGCCAAGGGAAGCGCACCGTTTCGCAAGCGGGGCGGTATTTTGCCTCCACCGAAGAAAGCGCCCGATATTTTTCTTCTGCGCTCACGGTTTCCGTATGCAGAAACGCAGGCAGTCTTCGGGTTTCGCCCAAAAGAAAATCCAAAGAGAGCCTTTGACGGATTTCTTCCAGGGGAAGCGGCTTTTTCGTCCGGTTTATCATCTGCGCATATTCCCAAAGCAAACGGAAAGCTTCCGTCTGGGGCAGCCGCGCAATCTCTGTGCAAGCAAAGCGTTCCTCTGCAAAATCACAGAGTCCGTCAAAGAATCCGAACGGAGAACCGCAGATCTTAGGCAGATACGGGAAGGTATATTCGAATTTTCCGCTGTTGGAAAAACGGTCGTTGAGCCCATCCATCCGTTCCAGGCGCATAAGCGCTTCAAAAGAAAGCTCCTTTGTTCGCAGAACACGGTAAGGCGGATTGGGAGAATATACAATGCCGTAAAGCTCGGCTTCTCTTCTCATACGGGAACCGCGCAGGAGCTTGAGGATACCGAGCTGAAGCACATTGCCCTTTCCGTAAACATCGTCAAAGGATTTTCCGAAACAGGCATATCCCTCGTAAGGCAAACCTGCAATGAGGTCCGCATGGATGTGTAAATTCTTTTTTTCATGCAAGCGTTCCAGAGCTTGTAATGTTTTTTCCGTATCCAGCGCACGGCTGACCGCACGGACGGTTTCGGGATTGGTGCTCTGTACACCGATTTCCAGACGAAATTTTCCTTTCGGTACGCGGGCGAGAATCTCAAAGCTTTCTTCGTCCAAAAGCGCTGCCGAAACTTCAAAATGGTATTCTTTCGTATAAATATCTTCGGAAAGCGCGCGCCAGATTTTTTTCGCGCGTTCCCTGTCAAAATTAAAGGTACGGTCCACCAGCTTTACGGTACGGATATCCGTAAACCGTTCAAAAGCAAGCAGATCGGCAAGTGCTTTTTCGGCAGATTTCGCACGGATTCCCTGCGCACGGGAGGAAAGGCAGTACGCGCAGGAAAAGGGACAGCCGCGCACGGATTCATAATACACAAGCCCGTGCGGCGCTTCTCCGATTTCATCATAATAGATACCGCTTTCCGTAAAACGGCTGTACGGCTTTGCCATGATCACACATGGTTTTCGGAGCGTTCCGTTTTCAAAGCAGCGGACAAGGGAAACGAAAGCTTCCTCACCCTCGCCCGCAAGAATAACGTCCGCTTCCGGATGAGATGGGAAAAAGCTCTCATCCTCAAAGGAAACCTCGGGACCGCCGAATACCGTAAGCGCGTTCGGAAGAAGCGTTTTCAGCTCGGAAGCAAAGGAAAACATTTCCTTTGCATTCCAGATGTAAACGGAAAAGCCGTATACATCCGCTTTTTGGGAAACGAGCGTTTCCAGAACGGAAAGCCTCGTATCTTTCAGATTTTTCTCAACGATCACAACCTCGTTCCCCGCTTTTTGCAGAGAAACGCCGATGGCGCGCACCGCAAGATTGGTATGGGAATACGAGCCATTCAAGGCAAAAAGTACAATTTTCAAAATATGATATCCTTTCCGACAGGAATGGCTGATGAACCGAAAATCCGATCCGTCAGCCATTTTCAAATTCAGTTTTCCGATTTTATTTTCATGTGAGCGCTAAGAAAGTTATCTTTCTTTTGCGTCCTTAGTTTTTTCATCCCGTTCAGTATTCTCCTCTGTATTTTCGGGAGAAAGCTCCTTGCAGGCTTCGTTTTCCAAAGCTTCGCAATTCCATGCAGTCACGGAATCGCCCTCGTAATGGAAGAAGTGCTTGGTCTTGCCGTTATCGCATTTCACGAGCGCGCGTACACGGCGCATACGGCTCCAAACGATTGCCAGAGCAAAAAGCACAATACCGATCACGGAGATCAAGCCGCCGTAGACCGCGCAATCGGGGCGGTATACGAATTCAATATCGTGGAAGCCTGCCGTGGAGGGTATGGCAAGCAGGGAATCCAACGCCATTACGGTATCGACGCGCTTTCCGTCGATATAAACCTTCCAACCCTCATCGTAAGGAATGGTGGTGAAAATCAGCTCCTGACCTTCGGGAAGATCAATGGTACCCTTGAGAAAATCGTTTCCGTATTCGAGCACGGTCATGCTGTTCATGGAAAGCTCGGAGAATACCTTGTTCATCTGCGCGTAATCCACGTAATAGAAGTAGTATTTATCTTCCTGAGAAACGTAAAGGGGACCGCCCTCGAACTTTACTTCTACTTCCACTCTGTCGCCCTTGTCGAAGGTACCGATATTCTGAACTGTCCAGGTTTCATTTGTGAAATAGGTGAAGCTCTTGGAGGATTTTACATTCGTGCTTTCCCCTTCGTAGCTCTTTACGTAGATCGTAGTCTTGCTTGCACTGCCCGCAAACAGATATCCGGGCAAGTGCATATAGATCGGAGCGTCCGCTTTGGCATTAAACTTGAAATATACAGAGCCATCGCCGTTGGCATTCTTTTTGTTTTCAAACACGTAAAACGCATTTGGCAAATCGACTTCTTCACCGTTTTCGTCCGTTTTCTTGAACGTATGCGTATATGCAATGGCGCGGACATCGCCCGTCGGTGTAGCGCCGATCGGTTTGAGAACGTCATAGTACGATGCGCGGTTCGCAAACATCTTATTGATCAGCTGATTCTGTTGCTTCAAAGCGTTGAGATACAGGGGTTCCGCAATAAAATCTTCCAGATCCAAAACCTCTTCGTTGACACCGTACGCAATGGAAAGCGCCTTGGTGTTCTGCATTGCGTAAATTTTATCCTTAGAGGGAATAAATTCGTAATATTCATCTACCGATGCCACTTCGTTATAGAAATTGGGATCAAGCGTATTATCCTTGGTAACCACGTATTTGATGCCGAGAAGCGCATCGGTAATGGGCGTACCGCCGAGATATTTGGACCAGTGGCTTTGCGAGGAATAGCCGAGCCGTTTCAGAAGCTTGATAACGGAGGAATTGAGTGTGGAGGTAGAGTGGGAAATACCCTTGATACCCAGAGCAAGCGGTTCGTTGACGCCGCCCTGTTTTCTGTAAATCGTGCTTTCCATACGGTAAAAGCCCTGGTCTTTTTTCGCAACCTCACCGATAATACCTTCCACACGCTTGATCGCGCCCGTATAACCGGTATAATATTCCCTGTTGCCGTCTTTCCAGTTTCCGTAACGGATGGAACCGACGTCGGCTTCCAGATCAACGACATTCATCAGCGCGCCGACGAACATTTCCACGCAAACAATGGCTGCAAGCGCAAAGGAAGCGGCATTCTGCCATTTCGCCTGTCGGAAGAAATAGAGAATGATGGAATAAATGGCGATCAGACCGAGAGAAAGCAGAATACATTTCGTATCGTCCAGAGGCTTGGTATCGGGGCCCTGGTCAAATACGTAATCGAATTTCTGTACGATCATAACCAGAAGAGAGATGGTAACGCTTGCCGTCAGAATCTTACCGAAGGAAACCTTCTGTACGGTGCGCAAGCCATCGCAGGCAAGAATCAGCAGGAAGAAAATCGCAATAAAGGAATTTCGGAATTCCAGCCAGTTCGGCGCAGAAAATCCGTGCCATGCAAGATCAACCGGGTTCACAAGGAAAGAAATGAGCAAAAAGCCGAGCATTGCCGCAGAGAGCACTTTCTTTCTTTTGGAGATCGCGGAAGACATGAAAAACAGAGGAATGGCAATCACGGCAAGAATACCGCAGTAAATCATCGGCAAGCCGCCGGGACGTACGTTATCGTAAGAGCCGGGCAGCATCTTGACGAAAAGATCGAGAAATTCAAAATTCAGCGTGGGTGCGAAGCTCGGATTGGAGAAATCCGATTTACCGAAGCTGAGCGAATAGAGCGCGCAAAGCAAAACGAAAGCGGAAATCATCAGCGCAAGAACGCTGAACACGCCGAAACGCATAAGTGTTTCAAATCCGTTGGAATGGAACAGACGCTTCAAAAGCGAGCCCTCTTTTGCGCTTTCATTCTGCGGGAGCTCCTTGCGTACGAGCATGAAATAGTAAAGGAAATAGAAGAAAGTGAAAATTGCGCACATGTAACCGATGTAATAGTTTGTGCAGAATACGGTAACGAGCATTGCCGTATACAAAATGAACTTTCTTTCACGGATCATGGATTCGATGCCGAGAGCCAGAAGCGGGAGGAATACCATGGCATCCAGCCACATGATGTTACAGAGCTGAACGACAGCATGCGCGGAAAGGGCATACATCACGCCGAAGCTGATGGAAAGCATATCGGAGGTTTTTCTCGTTTTGCGCAGATAATAAGCAAAAGTAACGCCCATTGCGCCAACTTTCACCAACTGAACGAACATGATGGCATCGGGAATCATGGATTTTGGGAACAAAACAATCAGAAGATTAAAGGGACTTGCCAGATAATAGGAAATAATACCCATAAATTCTCCGCCGAGCGTACGTTCCCATGAATAAAGCCAGCTTCCGCCTTCCGTCAGCAAACGGCGGAGTGCTTCGAAGTAATAGGCATACTGTGCCTGCATATCCAATGTCAGAACCGTGTTGTTGCCAAACGGGTGCTTTTCCAGACAAATGTAAACGGCAAGCATGAGGAGAAACGGAATACAAAAAGCCGCGATCAGGTAATAACCGTCAAAGCTTTTCTTTTCTTTTTTTTGAATTTTTATTTTGCGTTTCGGAAAGCGGGATTTCTTTTCCTGCTCCGAAAGCAAATCTTTTTTTTCGGTACTCATGAGGACCATCCTTTCTTTTGTGCGAAATCCTGAATTTACGCAATTCGCAGTTATTATATCACACTTTTTTTGTTTTGTGAACACCTATTTTGTAAATAAATAAAAATTTATCAAAATCATGGCATTTTTTTCGTTTTTATGGTACAATATACACAGAATGGTTAAAACAACCGAAAAAGGAGAATCACCGTTATGTCATTTTTCAATATTTTCAAAAAGAAAAACCGTGAGGACACCGCCGCTTTTCGTTTGCAGATGGCAAATAAAATTGCGGTTCACAGGCTCCGTTATATTACGGAACGTATTGACGATACCGATCTTATCATCGGACGGGACGGCGGCTTCAATATCCGCAACGGAGAGCTGATTGTCAGCGCAGATAATCACGTTGTTTTTCGCTGTAATATCAAAGAACTCCAAGCCTCCGAGCTTCTCAGCAAAGAGGGCGCGATTCTGACAGCGCCCGATCTGGAAAACGACGGCAGACTTCGTACCGTCATTGTGTATTACGTATATTTCCGTTAAGCCTCAACACCCGCGCAGCACCGTCATCCTGTCGAAGTCTCCCACTTTAACATTTTGCGGAGCAAAATGTGGAGTGAGAGACTTTTGTTCACGCTTTATTCATTCATTCAAAAACCGTGGGAAAAATGACGTAAAATCTTTACTTTTTGATAATTTTATGATACCATATATACAGAAGCTTTTTTCGAAAGAAAAAATATATTGATGGAGGATTTGAAAATGAAAATTACACACGACTTTCACGTACACACCAACCTCTCCATATGCGCCAACGAAACGGCAACGGTTGAAAATTATATCGCGCATGCAAAACGTCTGGGATTGAAAAAGATTGGCTTCAGCGATCATTTCGGCGCGGGTGATATTCCTGGCGCAAGAGGATTTTACCGCGCTCACCCTTATGAACATAACGCCAAGCTGAAAGAAACGCTTTCTTCTGTAAACGAGCCCGATATCAAATTCTATTTCGGCTGTGAAACGGAATACCATACGCCCCGCAGAGATATTGCCATTACCGAGGAAGAAGCGGAAAAATTCGATTTCATCATCGTTCCCAATTCCCATACGCATATGATCATGCCCAAGGATTATATCCCCTCCTATGAAAAACACAGAGATTTCATGATTCAGGCTTATGAGGACATTCTGAACAGTCCTCTGAGCCGATACGTAACCGCCATGGCTCATCCGTTTGACGCGGTCTGCTGTCCTTATGATCCCTCGATTCTGATCAATATGATTTCCGATGATACGTTCAAACGTCTTTTCGACCGTACCGCCGAAAAAAATATCGCTTTTGAAATCAACGTATCCTATTCCAAAAATCTCTCGCCCGAAGCACTTGCCGAGGATTGCCATATCCGCATGTTCCGTCTGGCAAAGGACTGCGGCTGTAAATTCACGTTCGGAAGCGATGCCCATGACAGCAGCCAACATGATTTTTACGGCAACGCGCAGCTTCTTGCAGATATTCTGGAGCTGAAAGAAACCGATCTTGCCGAAATTTGCCGATAAACGGAACGGAGATATCCATGAAAATTACATTGGAGATCAAGGATATGGATTACGGTGCGCTGATTGCGGCACTGCTTCCCACGGTGCACGATATCATCGGTAAGGAGGAAAAATCGTTTGTCAATAAAATTCTTCTGAAATTGACCGCGCTTCCGCCCGCAACCGTACAGAAAATGGTCAATCTCCTGCCAAGAGAAACGCAGGATGAAATCGTGGTATTGCTCGTCAGCAAAAACAAAGAAAAAATTCTGGAATTTGCCGATCATCTGGCGAAAGAAAAAAATATTTCGTTTTGCATTTCAAATTTCCAGGTGGAAATTTGAAAACAACATATATATAAAAAATCACATACATATAAAAGGAGGTCTTTATTTTGAAAAAAGGACGTTTTTTATGGGGCATTGTCATCATTGCCATCGGTATCATTTTCGCATTGAGAGCATTCAACATCAATATTCCTGTCTTTTTTGACGGTTGGTGGACACTGTTCATCATCGTTCCCTGCGCGATCGGTTTATTTACGGAACGTGAAAAGCTCGGTAATGCCATCGGTGTCGGAATCGGTGTGCTTTTGCTTCTTGCATGCCGTGATATTCTTTCGTTTGGAATGATCTGGAAGCTTGCCGTTCCCGTCATTCTGATTCTGATCGGTTTGAAAATGATTTTCGGCAATCTTTTCAATAAAAAAGAAACGGCGGTTTACGAGAAAATAAAAACAGACGGACAAGAGTTGAAAAGCGGTACGGCGATTTTCACGGGTTCCAAAATCAATTTTGACGGAGAACCTTTTCACGGCGCGGAGCTGAACAGTATCTTCGGCGGTCTGGATTTTGATCTGAGAGGCGCTTCCGTTACGGAAGACTGTGTCATTCATGCCTGCGCCATCTTTGGCGGCATTGATATCATCATTCCCGAAAATCTGAATGTGAAAATCAATTCCAATTCGATTTTCGGCGGCGTTTCCGAAAAGAGAAAATTTCCTTTCAGAGAAGATTTGCCGACGGTCTATATCAACGCAACCTGTATTTTCGGAGGCATGGATATCAAATGACAAAAACTCAAAAAATCATTAAATATTGCGCCATTGCGCTTGCGGTTCTTTTGATTGTTTCCATTTTGAGCGGAATTTTACATGCGTTCGCTGCACTCTCTTTCCTGTTTTCCGATGAGAAAGAGCTTGTGGGCGAAACCAAGATCTATTCGCTTTCGGATTTGGAAACCGTTAGAAATCTGGAAATTTCCATCGGCGCGGCGGCATTGGAAATCCAAAACGGGGAAACTTTTGCTTTGGAAAGCAATCACCGATATTTAACGGCAAAGGTAAAAAACGGAACGCTTCTGATTGAGGAAAATATTCCGTTTTGGGTTCGGAATGCTTCCGGTGTGAAAGTGATTCTGACCGTTCCCGAAGAATTTTATTTTCATCATGCAGACATTGAAACAGGCGCGGGAACATTGAGCGTACAAGCGCTTTATACAAAAGAACTCAGCATGGAGCTCGGCGCAGGAGAAACCATATTTGAAAATCTGACGGTAACGGAGGAAGCGGAGATTCAAACAGGTGTCGGAAAATTTACCATTTTCGGCGGTCAAATAGCAGAGCTCGATCTGGAGGTGGGCGTTGGAGATGTTTGTGTAACGACCGCGCTTCTGAAAGAAGGAGAATTTGATTGCGGCATCGGAAATACGGAAATTATTTTTATCGGCAGAAAAGAAGATTATTGTATTGCCGTGAACAAAGGAATCGGTGCCGCGACGGTTGACGGAAAAACCGTTTCGAACAGCAGTAATATTGGAAACGGAAGCGTCCGCGCACAGATCAACGGCGGCATCGGAGATATCGAAATCCAATTTATTTCGGAAAAATAAAAGCGGGCAACGCCCGCTCCGGTGTGTCGAAAAGTCTTTGTTCACGTGAGTTCGATGAAGAACAGAACGGTAAACAAAAATTTACAGGATTTTTCACAAAGCAAATACAGCTGTTCTTTGCTATGCACAGATACGGCAAAAAAGATTGAGGGCGAACCGTGTTCGCCCTCTCTTTTGTATCCTTATATCAAGATCATTCGTGCTCCGGTTTGATATCAGACGTAAAATTCACGGAAATCATCAAGACATATGCAGCCGAGATTTCTGCCGTGGCAAACACCGCAGTCCAAAGCAATGTGGCGGTTTTCCCGATAAATTTTTCCGTCGCAGTTCGGCGCAAAGGAAAAGGTTGGGGTATGACCCGTAATCAGATATTTATCGGGGTAATACGTTCTGGAATAATCGGTTTTTGTATAAAGCGAAAGGATGGGATGATAATCTTCCAAATCCTTTTCGGGAGAAAATGCAGGGAGTCCTCCATGGACAAGCACAAATGTATTTTCTCCGACTGTGATTTCTTCGTAAAAAGAAAATTCGCGCAGATAATCCAGAATATATTCTCTGTCATCGGGACACAGACGGGAAAATTCTTTGGAGGTGGGATATCCGCCGTTTTCGTACCATTCGCCGACAGCCTTGAGAATTTCGGTATTCCAGTTGGTTTCCAAACTTTGTTCGGTGATTTCCACATTGAGCTTTCTCAGGATATATTCCGCCATATGTTCATGATTTCCCATAAGGGGAATGACGTTGGCTCTCAGACTCATGTCGTAAAGAATTTTCATGGAGTGTTCGCCCCTGTCCAGGATATCTCCGAGAACGTAAAGGGTATCTTCATCGGAAAAAGCGATGGTTTCCAGCATTTTTTTGTATTTTTCATATTGACCGTGAATATCGGACATTACGTATGTCATGCGTTTTTTCTCCTTTTGGAGGCATGCGCATCAAAGAACAAAACCTGCTTTGGTCAGATCTTTCAGAATTTGTTTGCGCTGGCCTTCCGTATATTTCACCATGGGGAAAGAAGCGTTGCCGACTTCAAAGCCTCTTTCTTCCAAAATGGCTTTGACAACGGGGATCACAGAATATTTCAGAATTACACGGATGATTTTATCCGCTTTTTTCTGCGCTTCTCTTGCCTGTTCGATATTTCCGTTTTGGAAACTCTGATAAACCTCATTGATCAGAGGGAAAATGATATTATAAGTGGAACCGATACCGCCGTCCGCGCCTGCACCGAGACCGCAGATCAGCATTTCATCGGGACCGTTGAAAATATTGGCTTCGGGGAATTTATCGCGCAGGGAAATCATTTCGTAATAATTGGAAGAGGTCCATTTCACGCCTGTGATATTATCGATCTTGAACAGACGGGTGAACAAATCCAGACTGATATTTACCCCTGCCGCGGCGGTATAATAAATGATCAGAGGGATATCCACGCTTTCGGCAATGGCTTTATAATATTCGTAAATTTCGTTTTCATCATATTTGAAGTATGTCGGTGCGATGGAAGAAATCGCGTCTGCGCCGCAATCCTGCGCATGCTTTGCAAGTTTCAGCGTGTTACGGAAATTCATATCGGTGATATGAACGATTTTTGCCTTATCCGCGCCGATATATTCAATGGATTTTTCGCAGAGCTTTTTTCGTTCGGGAATATCCAGGAGCAAACCTTCTCCCGTTGCGCCGCCGATATAAAAGCCTTCCGCGCCTTCCTTGATTTCATATTCAATCAAAGATTTCAGCGCGCGTGAATTCAGCTTTTCGTTTGCTGTGAGGGGTGTTACCAACGCAGGAAATACGCCTTTGAATTCTGTTTTCATGTACCGTTCCTCTTTTCTTTCTGTCATATTGCCGTTTCAACGGCTGTTGCTTCCATTATATCATATTTCAATACGGATTGGCAGAGGTTTTCAAAAAATTTCCGAAAATTTTTTGTTTTTATATAACAGACATGTTTGATCATCAAAAAGTAAAAATAAAAGATTGTTTACGGGTATGTCTGTTTACAATCATGCTCTTGACACCAACGACAATCCCTACCGACATCAAATTCGATGTTTGCATTACACCCGTAAATTACCAATATTTTCAAAAAAAGTAAGCGCTGTTGCTCTGAGGATTTTTGAAAAACCGTTGATGTTTTCGGTTTCTTGTGTTAAAATAAATATGCAGATGGCGAATGGCCAAAAAATATTCATTACAGAAAGGAATTTGTGATTATGGCAAGAGAATATCATGTTGCGAAATACGGAAACGACCGTGCGGACGGCACGAAAGAAAATCCGTTTCTGACCATCTCGCGTGCGGCAAAGCTTGCGGATGAGGGCGACACCGTTATCGTTCACGAAGGTATTTACCGTGAGTGGGTAAAACCTGAAAACGGTGCGAGAAACGAATGGAAACGGATCGTGTATACGGCAGCTGAGGGAGAACGTCCCGTGATCAAAGGTTCGGAGATTCTGACCGGTTGGACAAAAAACGAAAACGGCACATGGACAGCTTCCGTGGACAACGAAATGTTTGGAGATTACAATCCGTATGAAACGGAAGTCAATGGCGACTGGATGCAAAAACCGCTCGATCATCCCTGCCACACAGGTCAGGTCTATCTTGACGGAAAAGCACTCCGTGAGATCAATTCCCTGAAACCGCCCGCAGAAGATGAAATGGTCTGGTCGGCAAAGGTTGGACAAAAGAAAACCGTTTTCACCGTGGATTTCAAGGATGCGGATCCCAATGAAGCGCTTGTAGAAATCAACGTACGCAAATGCTGTTTCTATCCGGAAAAAACAGGACTGAATTATATCACCGTCCGCGGTTTTGAAATGGCGCAGTGCGCAACGACCTGGGCGCCCCCCACCACGGAACAGCCGGGAATCCTCGGTACGCATTGGTCCAAAGGCTGGATCATCGAAGACAATATTTTCCATGACTCCCGCTGCAGTGCCGTGAGCGTTGGCAAGGAGCTTTCCACGGGCGACAATCTTTATAACCGCTATCACAGAAAAGCGGGATATCAATATCAGCTCGAAACCGTGTTTGCCGCAAAGCGTATGGGATGGAGCCGCGAAACCATCGGTTCGCATATTATCCGTAACAACATCATTTACGATTGCGGTCAGAACGGCATTGTCGGACATCTCGGCGGCGCATTCAGCGAGATTTACGGGAACGAGATTTATAATATTGGCATCAAAAATGAATTTTTCGGTTATGAAATTGCGGGAATCAAGCTTCACGCGGCACTCGATACGCAGATTCATCACAATGAAATCTACAATTGCTCCATGGGAACGTGGCTGGACTGGCAGGCGCAAGGCGTGAGAGTCAGCGCCAACATCTATCATCACAACGTCAAGGATATCTGGTTCGAGGTAACACACGGTCCGCATCTTGTGGATAACAATATTTTCGGTTCGAAAATGAGCATGCTGAATGCCGCTCAGGGCGGTGCTTACGTACACAATCTTTTTTGCGGAGGCATTTACCGTTACGATGTCATCGAACGTTCCACGCCGTATCATTACGCGCATTCCACAGACATCAAGGGAATGGCTCTTGTTTATGGCGGAGACGACCGTTTCTATAACAATATCTTTCTTAATACCATGACTGCGCCCAGTACACAGTATTTTTGCGGTACTTTCTATTATAACGGTTCTCCCGCAACGCTTGAGGATTATCTTGACCGTGTTATGACCAAGCACGGAAAGGGGGACGTAGAGTATTATATGCGTGAAAAACAACCCGTTTATGCGGCAGACAACTATTATGGCGACGGTACGGAAGCCTTTGATCTGGAAAGAAACGCGGTTTGCGTTCCCACTGCTTCCGATGTGAATATCATTCGGGAAGCGGACGGGCTCTATCTGGAAATTACATTGGATCCTGCTTTTGAAGCAATGCAGACGCAAACCGTTACCACTGAAATGCTCGGTATGCCTCGTATCACGGAAGAGCTTTACGAAAATCCGGACGGTTCTCCCGTTTGCGTGAATACCGATCTTTGCGGAAATACGCGCGCGGCTCATCCCACGGCAGGTCCCGTGGA
>JAFQEK010000079.1 GCA_017399025.1 Clostridia bacterium | reverse complement strand
CGTATTTTTAAGTCCGACCAAAACCTCTGTGTAGCCGCCTTTTTCATAAAAGGCTTTCCAGAAGACGTCAATTTTTTTCTGAAAGCTAGCAAAATTCATATTCTTATTTCCTTTTGTTTCAAACGTGCAAAAGCCTGCCCGTTCGGCAGGCTTTGCTTATATTTTTCAGTTTACTGCGTTGATGGCATCCACGATAACAAGCGCGGGCGCTTTGTCGATCATAACATATTTGATATTGCCTGCAAGCATATCGTTGACCGCAAGTGCGCCGGAGTTATAACCTACCCATTCCATATTCTTGATACCGGGGAATTCCCATTCCTCATCGCCCTGTACGTAGTACTGCGCGGTGGTGGAGGACTGACCGCCGATCTTGCCCGTCTGCTGCTCAATAACAGCGAGAACGTCTGCTGCGGTTTTGCATTCGTCAAAAGAAGTATCGTCTGCTTTTACAATGAGAACCTGAGAAGCAACATAGTAGGAATCAGAGAAGGTTACGGACTCTTTACGTGTTTCGTTTACGGTAAGACCTGCGATTGCGATATCTGCGTGGCCGCTTTCAACGGTGGTGCAAACAGCTTCGAAGTCAACGTCCTTGATTACGAGCTCCTTGCCGAGGTAATCAGCAAGACCTTTTGCAAGCTCCATATCGATGCCGAAGTAATTGGAGCCTTCCTTGTATTCGAAAGGAGCAAATTCACTGTTGGTAGCGATGATGAGCTGTTCCTTGCTGCTGTCTTCTTTCGCGGAAACAACAGCTGTGGGAGTACCTTCGCCGAAGTATTTTTCACAGATGGCATCGAGTGTACCGTCTGCTTTTACTTTTGCGATGTATTCGTTGGTTTTTGCGAGAAGTTGGGCATCGTCTTTCGCAACACCGAATGCGTAAAGCTCGTCGGTGAGGGAAATATCGATTGCTTTTACAACACCTTCTGTTTCGCCGCCGTTGTCATTACAGCCGGCCATAAGAAGCGCGCATACGATGAACATCATCGAAAGCGCAAGCGCAATGATTTTTTTCATGATGAGTAAGCCTCCAAAAAGTTGTTTATAAAAATTTTTACAGATGTCATTATACGCTTTTATATGGCATTTGTCAATAGCATTTGAAAAAAATACGCGCATTTTTGCATATTTTTGCATTTTTATTCAATTATAAATGAAAATGTTTACGAAAAAGAATACAGAGAAAAACGTTGCTCTCACGGAAAAAGAATTTTTGCGATACGGTCCACCGTACCTGCACCGAGAATCATCACGGTATCGGTTTTCTTTGCATTTTCGCGAATCCATGCGGCAGCATTCTCATAAGAGGAAATATACGCGCCGTTCGGAACGGCACAGGCAAGCTTTTCCGAAGAAACCCCGTATAGATTCTCTTCTCTGGCTGCATAAATATCCAGAAAATACGAAAGATCGGCATCGGCAAAAGATTCGGAAAATTCATGAAAGAGAGAAGCCGTTCTGGAATAGGTATGCGGCTCGAAAAATGCGATCACTCTTCCCTTTGTCATGGCTTTTGCCGCACGCAGGGTTGCTTTCAGCTCCTTTGGATGATGCGCGTAATCAATATAGACCTCGGCACCATTTACCGTACCTTTATATTCAAAGCGTCGCAAAAGTCCTTCAAACGTGGAAAGTCCTTCGCTGATCTCCTCAGGGGTGAGTCCAAGCATATCGCCGACCGCCGCAGAAGCGAGAGAGCCGTAAATATGATGATAGCCGACGACGGTGAGATCAACATGTGTGAAAAATACGCCGCCCTTCCGGATATCAAAGGAATATCTGCCCGCTTTTTCTCTGATGTTTTCAGCCGTATAATCCGCATTTTTTTCAATGCCGTAGGTAATCAGGCAGGGGATTTCACGCATGGCTTCCATCAGCAGCGGGTCATCTGCATTGGCAACGGAGAAAGGAAGAACGGCGGGTTCATCGGCAAACGGTAATTTTGCATACGTTTCAAAAGAATTTTGAATCTGCGGGATTCCTTTCGTAAAATAATCCGTGTGGTCAAGGTCAAGAATCAGCATAACGGAAACACTCGGATAAAAATGCAAAATAGAATCCTTATATTCACAAGCTTCAAAAATAAATTAATTTTTTTCGCCGACGATATACGCGCCGCCCATTTCTTTGGTTTCCGCACCCGAGAGAACAGTCGGTTTTTTATCGGCATGTATAAACATATGCGCAAGCATGGAGGTACAGGTAGATTTTCCGTGCATACCGGCAACGCCGACACGGTGTTTATAAAAACTCATAAGATACGCAAGCAGGTCTGCGCGATAGATCATGGGGATTCCTTTTTGCGCCGCTGCCGCCATTTCGGGATTCTCCATGGAAACCGCTCCCGTATAGACGAGTGCATCGTATCCTTCAATATTTTTTCCGTCATGGATATGCGAAACGGGCATACCTGCTTTTTCAATGCGTTCGGTCATGGAAGAATATGCACGGTCAGAACCGCCCACACGGTATCCGCGTGCAAGACAGCAAAAGGCGAGGCTGGACATACTGATTCCGCCGATTCCGACGAAAAACAGACTTTTGACATCAGACATCACCTTTTCAATATTGGTTTGAAGATTCATTTTCAGTGCTCCTTTTTATTCATTGCTATCAATACTATATGATTTTGCTTTTGTTTCCATTTTACAAAAAACAAAATTTTCCCTTTTTCGATTTATAATTAAAAAACTTATTACCTTGTATTCAAAATTTATTCATATTTCTGAGTTATAATGAAATCACAAGCGGGACACCCGATATGTTTATGTTACATCCATAGGTATGGTTTCCCCGCAATTTTTTACAGTCAATAAAATTTCCATTATCAGGAGGATGATCAAAGTTATGCAAATTACAGATGTGAGAGTCAGAAAAGTTTTTGAAGAAGGTCCCATGAAAGCCATTGTTTCCGTTACATTTGACAATGAACTTGCGCTTCACGATGTAAAGGTAATCAATGCACGCGACAAATTTTTCGTCGTTATGCCCAGCAGAAAGAATCCTGACGGAACCTTCCGTGACATCGTACATCCGATCAATGCTGCTTCCAGAAATATGCTGGAAACCGCTGTGATCAACGCTTATTTTGAAAAAATGAAGGAAATTGAAGAAAATCCTTCCATCATGGCTTTTTCCACAGAAGCAGAATAATCAAAGCCGAAAGTAAAGCTGTTGCAATGCAACAGCTTTTTTCTATAAGAAATTACGCCTCGCCGTTTTGCATTGCTTAAATATGAGCAAGCATAGACAGATGAACAGCTTCCGGCGGACGTTGTCCGCTTAAAACGTACCGCTCATATCGCCCGCAATGGCTTCCGTGATATTGGTTTTTCTGCGGGAAACGGCAACTCGTTTCATCAGCTCCCGATAATAAAGCTCGTGATCAAAGCTTTCCAGATCGATCGTTTTTCCCGTAAATGCGGAAAGGTGCATAGCGTTGGAGATCGTCAGACCGCAGATTCCCTCCGTTCCCTCGGCAACAAGGGGAGTGCCGTGGAGAATCGCGCTTGCAAACGCATTCATCACGCCTGCGTGCTGGGGATTTTCTCCGTCCGTTTCCACTTCGCTTACCTTGAATTTCATGGAACCGAAAGGACTGGTATTGGAAGCGGAAAATTCTTTTTCGCTGATTTCGGATTTCCAAAGCATGAGTTTATCGCCTTCGGCAATCAGCTTGCCTTTGTCGAGCGTAATTTCAAAACGGTTGGTACCCGGTGCATCGCCCGTGGAGGTAATGAACATACCCGTTGCGCCGTTTTCATATTCCACATAGGCACTGACATCGTCTTCCACTTCGATATCGTGCCATTTTCCGAAATGCATATGCGCGTAAACGGTTTTCGGCATACCGCAGATCCATTGCCAGAGGTCAAGATTGTGAGGACATTGGTTGAGAAGCACCCCTCCGCCTTCCCCGCTCCACGTTGCGCGCCAATCGCCCGAATCGTAATACGCCTGCGGACGGTACCAGTTCGTGATGATCCAGTTCGTTCTTCTGATCTCTCCCAGCTCGCCGCTTCTGACAAGCTCGCGCATTTTACGGTAAACGCAATTGGTTCTCTGATTCATCATCAATCCGAATTTCACGTCATGCGCCTGCGCGCAGGCATTCATTTCCAAAACCTGCTTCGTATAGACGCCCGCAGGCTTTTCCAGAAGAACGTGCAAGCCGTGCTCCATGGCAAGCATGGCGAATTTCGGATGATCGTAATGCGGTACGCTGATCAGAACCGAATCAATCAGACCGCTTTTTATCATTTCTGCCGCGTCGGTAAAAACGGGCAGGTCAGCACCCGCAAGCTCTCTTGCGTATTCCAGACGTTCGGGCTTCAGATCGCAGACGGCGGCAAGCCGGATTTCGGGACATTTGCCGTCCATGATTCTTTTGACGTGGTCTCTGCCGATATTACCCACACCGAGAATACCGAGATTGATTTTTTTCATATGTGAATACCGTTTCCTTTCGTTTATAATTATAATATAATGTGAATTCGATAGAACGATAAATGAATGTTTATGTTACCTCTTCTACCATTTTGCTCCGCAAAACGGTCCTCCTTCCCCGTAGTTCAATGATTTACAGATTTGTTATAAAAGCACAGGGGAAGGCTTACGATAGCAAAGCTTCAAAAACAACAAAAGATAAGATCCCAAAGCCTTCCCCTGTACGGTATAAAAAGTCTGCACGACTTCAGAGAGCGGGGAAGGTAGCGCCATCAAGCGACGGAAGAGGTGCTGAATTTCCATTTATCTGCTCATTTTTTCATCGGACCGCGTTCATATATACGGATCATACGGAAATTTTTCCATTAAAATTCCATACCCATACTTTTCAGATAATCAAAGCTTTTTTGCAGGCAGACGAAGGGGTCTTCCCCATAGCAATCGTCCTGTTCCACAAGCAGATATTCCGTTCCGACCTGTTCTGCCGCCGCAAGAACGGCATCAAAATTGATATTGCCTTGTCCCACGGGTGCCATACGGTTCGTATTGGTATCCATCGCACACATATCCTTCAGATGGATACATTGCGCACGGTCCTTGAGGGAAAGCAGAACCTTGGCAGGGTCCGCGCCCGCAAACTGCGCCCAATAGGTATCAAAGGTTACGCTCATCAGTTCGGGCGGAAAATCCGCAAGCATTTTTTCAAAGAAACGGTTGCCGTCTGCGCTCTTTGAAAATTCGAACGCATGGTTATGATAAAAGAAACGGTATCCCGCTTTTCTGATTTTTTCTGCGGCAGGCATAAAATCCGCTTTGAATTTTTCATAAATTTCATCATTGAGTCTTCCGCCGGGAACAGCCCCGATTCCGATATTCGAACAGCCGAAAATCTCATGGTCACGGCAGACTTTTTCCGTATTTTTCAGAATCTCTGCCGGCTTTGTATGTGTCAGGACACAAAGCAGTCCGTTTTCTTTCAATTTTTCATTCAGCCATTCGGCTTCAAATTCGCAAGTTCCCGAAACCTGAACCGCTTTGCAGCCGAGTGCTGCAATTTTTTTGAGTGTTTCTTCAAAATCCGTAAGATTTTTCGCAAAATCACGGACGGTATAAAGCTGTGCACCGATAATCATCATTTATTTCCTCATTTCTCCCCCGAAAGGATATTTTTCAAAGCAAAGGCCGCCGCATCGAAGGCTTCATCGTTATTACGGTATGGCGAAAAACCGAATTTGACGGAAGCGCCGTTTTCCAAAGCAGAAAGACCCGTAAACGCAAACAGATGCGGTTCCAGTGTCATGACTTCTCCGCCCTGTGCGAGATATTCTTCTATAATATAAGGTACATTGCCGAGTCCCATTCCCGCAGGAACGACCGTGCCGTCCGAAACGGCATCTTTAATATGAAGATATTCCGTATAGGGCTTGAGCTTGTCCCACGCTTTTTTCGTATCCACGCCGCACTGCACGAAATTGGCAGGATCAAAGACCGCGCGCAAACGAGGGAACGTTTCATGAAGCCACAGACAATTTTCGGCATTTTCTCCGAAAATATCTTTTTCGTTTTCATGGCAGAGGGTAACGGAATCCGGTGTCAGCGCGAGCAATGCGGAAATTCTTTCATATACCGCTTCCCTGACTGCCTTTCCGTCCATGCCCTTCACGGGGAAAAAGCTGAACATACGGATTTTATCCGCTTGCAGGATATCTGCGGTTTCCAAAAGTCTTTTGAAATCATCCTTATGGACTTCAAAATCATCCGCAAGGGAGATTTTTCCGATCGGAGAACCGATGGACCACACGGAAATGCCTTCCGAATCCAGAACGCTTTTGATTTCTTTTGCTTCATTTCGGGAAATATCCTTGATATTTTTGCCGTTTACGCCACGGATTTCCAGAAGAGAAATGCCGTTTCTGTGTAAAGCGGCAATCTGGCCCGAAAGCGTTTCCGAAGCTTCGTCTGCAAATGCGCAAAGTTTCATACATTGTTTTTCCTTTCTTTATATTTAATTTTAGTTGTCGAACAAGTCTATTGTAAATCTATGGTGAGAAGTCGTTCAAGGTTTTCCACAAACGCTGTCGAAATCCCCCGTTTCCAAACAAGTTTTCCACAATTTTTCTCCACTGTTTTGTGAAAAAGCAGTCTGTTCTGTGGATAAGTTCGGATTTTGAGAGGATTTTTCAACAAAGCGGAGCTGTTTGGATGGTTTGAGAAATGGAATCTTCAGGCATGTTATCTCACAAAACATCCGATCAGACGGAAAATCTGTTCTGCGGTCCGTTTCAGATTTCCGTACGCAGTTTCCTTTTCCATTGCTTTTACAAGGGAACAAGGTCCCGAAACGATGGGAAACACGGCATCGATGCCGCATGCCCCGAGCGATTCCGTATGAGAAACCGAGCCTGCAAGCACGATGACGGTTTTTTCATGCGCTTTTGCCATCTCTGCTGCCGCAAACGGTGCTTTTCCCATATAGGATTGCAGATCAAAGCTTCCCTCGCCCGTGATCAGAATATCTGCGTTTTTTATTTTTTCTTCCAGTTTCGTAATTTCCATCACGAGCTTTGCACCCTCACGCAGGTCGGCGTTCAGATAGGAAACGAGTGCAAACCCGAGACCGCCCGCAGCGCCGCTTCCTTCTCTTTCGGCAAAGTGATTATGCAAAGCCTTCTCCGTCAGAACCGCATATTTGGCAAGCCATTCATCCATCAAAGGGATTTCTTCGGGCAAAGCACCCTTTTGCGGTGAAAAAATTCTGCTGCATCCGTTTTCTCCGCACAGGGGATTTTTCACATCGCACGCCACGGAAAAACGGCACCCGGAAAGCAAGGGGTTTCTGTTTTCCGTCCGGATTTCGGCAAGCGTACGCAAGCCGCAAGCGCCGTTTTCGATCGGATTTCCGTTTGCATCCAGAAATTCATAGCCGAGCGCGCGGAGCATGCCCACACCGCCGTCATTGGTCGCGCTTCCTCCGATGCCGATCAGAAAATCCCGATATCCCCGTCCGATAGCATGGGCAATCATTTCTCCGAAGCCCAGCGTGGAAGCTTTCATCGGATCTCTTTCGTTTTCCGCAAGCAAAACAAGTCCGCTTGCCTGCGCCATTTCCATCACGGCAAGCTTTTTTTCGGGAACGGCACCGTAACGCGCTTCGATCACTCTGCCCAGGGGATCATGGACCTTACAGGTTTCCCACACACCCCCCAGCGAGCAGAGCAACGCTTCCGATGTACCTTCTCCGCCGTCCGCAAGCGCAAGAATTTCTGCCCGGACTTGGGGACACGCTTCCAGAATCCCTTCCCGTACGGCAGTTCCCGCTTCAACGGAGGAAAGGCTTCCCTTGAACGAGTCCATGGCAATCACAACACGCATTCGTTTTTCCTCCTTTTTCATTGGATCGTTAATCTTTATTCATTATATCACATAATTTCAATTACACAATGTTTTTTTGAATTATTTATATGATTTTTCATGCAGTTTTTCATTTACAAAATTTTGCTTTTTTCGACAAATACTTTTTATTTCAAAAATAAAACCGAAAGAATCCGAACCCTTTCGGGAGAGTCTTTCGGTTTTATGCAACACATATTTCATCCGTAATAACACATCATTTTCCGTCATTTTCAGCCTTTCGGGATTGCCGCCATTCAGAACCGGCAAATGAATCTTATTTTTATCCAAGCCGTTTCAGAAAACATAAAAAGTGGCCCCCCCACTCGATAACGGCTTGCTTTGCAAGCTGTGTGTTCGCTATCCAAGCTTTGCCCATATCCAAACAATGCAAACGGCGAGGTCGAATTTGAAACTCCCTATAGAATAAAAAAGCGGCGAATCGCCGCTGATGGTTGCTTGCCTATCTGAGTGTTGTTTGTATTCCGGCAATGCAAAACGGCAAGGCTCATTTTGCGCAATTTCCTATAGAATAAAAAACGGGCAACGCCCGCCGGAAGCTGCTCGCCTATCGCAGGTTTTCTTGCAGTTCAGCAACGCAAACGGCGAGGTCGGTTTTGCGCAATTTCCTATGGAATAAAAAACGGGCAACACCCGCCGGAAGCTGTTCGCCTATTGTTCCTCTTGTATCCTGAATGGAAATCTTATATAAAACTCTTATTACCAATATTTATCTTTTTTGTCAGTTAACCCCAACAAATAGTCCGCAGAAACATTGTAGTATCGAGCCAAAGTGATAATGTGACGGCAAGGAATCTCTTGTATATCATTTTCGTATTTACTGATTTGTTGTTGCGTTGTATAAAGTAACTCAGCAATTTCCAATTGACTTGCCTTTCCTTCCCTTGCTTCCTTCAATCGTGCACCAAGTTTCACAAATACTCACCAACCCTTCCGTATAATCTTTATAAAAAATTATATACCTAATATTTACTCTTGACAAACGCCTGAAAAGATGTATAATAATATATACACCTTATAAGGTGTTGTTTGATTTTAGAAAGAAGGTATCTCTATGTATTGTCCCCACTGTATGAAAAAAATCCCACACACAGCAACCTCATGTCCTTTTTGTGCGCAACCCACCCACACGCCTGTAGCAGGAATGGCAACCCTCAGAGTCAGCTGCCGCCCGAATCTTCCTCTTTGGGCAATGATCGTACAGCCGATCAATTATTTTGTCGGATATAAAGTACATATCTCCGTGGATGACCAGAATTACGTGTTAAAGAGCAAAAAGAAACAATTGGATATCCCTGTTTCCATCGGAACCCATCAAATTCGCATTTCATCCAAGAGCAAAAAATCAGCCAAAACATTGAAGTTTATAGGAAGCACTTTGTTATTTGCCGGAGCAGTTACCGGCAGCGGTTCAACGGTATATGCAGGTGCCGCTCTCGAAGATTTCGGAGAAGCGTTCTCCAATGACGGTATTTCCGTTTCCTTTGCTGCCAACGATTTGCTTTTTATTCCGGTAAAGCTCGCTTGGAACGGTTCAATTGCAGAGGATAAGCAATAATGGGTTTACAAAGCGACTTTATGCGCTGTCTGGAATATGCAGAAGCATTGGAAGCCCAGCAGGATCAGTTATCTCAGGCACAAAACAATATCATTTTTATGCGAAATGAAAGCGAACGTCTGAAAAGGAAGTTACGAATCTGCACAATACTCTCTGCGTTGTCCTCATGTATAGTAATTTTTATATTTGTAATAATCGGTTTTCACTCTCGCAATCTGATAAATTTTATTCCATTTTTGGGAGTATTCATGATCGTATTCATCGTTTCTTTTTTTAATCGTATCAAAACGAAGAAAGAATCCGACGATTTTGAATCCAAAAAAAATTTTTTAATTCAGAAATATACCTCAGAGGCGAAGGACTGTGAGCAAAATATAATTCATTTGATTCAAGAGATTCATTATGAGAATTTATTCGATATCGTTCCGGCAGATTATTTTTCTGTGGCGGCTATCGAATTTTGTCTAACCCAAATACGCAAAAAATTGGCAAATACCGCTGAAGAAGCATTCCGACAATTGGAAAACGAAATCAAGCATTTGGAGCAAATGGAATATTGGGAACAGATAAACAATGACAGAATGGAGCAATTAAACAAAATTGAAAGGGCAATCCATATCAATACCCTTATTTCTTTGGCAGAGCAAAACAAGAATAATAATTAACACCATATAATCAAGTTTATTATTCAAATTGAGCAGAGAAGATTTTCTCGCCCCTCTCTGTCGAGCAGCTTCTGTACTTGGTAACGATTCTATGAGAAGGTCAGTACCCTCATAACCTTTTGAAAAGGATTCCTTCGGGAATCCTTTTTGATTGATCGGACAGATTCAGCAACTCAAAATGCAGATTCTTCGGTTCAGAAATTACACAATGTTTTTTGCAGGTTTTCTTTGATTTTCTTCGGCAAAAATTGACAAAAACCGTTTTCTCTACGACAGGTCCCCCGATCGGCGCAGACAAAGTTCTACTGTGAGTAGATAAATTTTCATTGACAGTTCAATCGTTATGCTGTATAATGATATACGTAAATGGGAGGTGTGAGAATGAACACATATCAATTCGGAGAAAAACTTTATACACTCAGAAAACGCATGGGGTTATCCCAGAATCAGCTTGCACAAATGCTCGGACTTTCAGGAAAAACGGTATCCAAATGGGAAAACGGAGGCGGTTTGCCTCAAATCGATGCACTGCAAAAGCTCACAAGCATTTTCGGCATTTCGGCAGACGAGCTTCTTATGACGGAAAAGAAAAACAAGGACATTACGAAAATCGTGCTGACCGGCGGTCCCTGCGCAGGAAAAACAACGGCTCTCAGTCATATTCAGACGAGGTTTACCGAAATGGGCTACCACGTGATTATCATTCCTGAAACCGCAACGGAGCTGATTCTCGGCGGAATTTCACCGTGGGGGCTCAATACCAATTTTGATTATCAGTCAGCCCAGATGCAGCTTCAGATCGAAAAGGAAAAGGTTTTCCTTAACGCCGCACAGAACGTATTCGGCAAGGAAAAGATTCTCGTGGTCTGCGATCGGGGAACCATGGACAATAAGGCTTATGGACGATACTGAATTTGCGCGCCTAAAGACCGCCATGGGTGTCGGTCTGACTGAGCTGCGCGACCGTTACGATGCCGTGTTCCATCTCGTTTCGGCAGCCAAGGGCGCTGTGGATTTTTACACCACGGCAAACAACGGCGCAAGAACCGAAACGCCTGAGGAAGCGGCGGCTCTTGACGATAAAATCATTTCCTCATGGATGGGACATCCCCATCTGCGCGTGATCGATAACTCTACGGATTTTGAAAAAAAGATTCTTCGACTGCTCGCGGAAATTTCTTCCTTCCTCGGAGAACCCGAGCCTTGTGAAATCGAACGCAAATTCCTCATTCAGTATCCCAATGTCAAGGCATTGGAATCCATGCCCGACTGCCGCAAAGTGGAGATCATTCAGACCTATCTGAAATCGGGCAAGGACGAAGAAATCCGCGTGCGCCAGAGAGGAGAAAACGGACATTACATTTACGTCAAAACGATCAAAAGAAGGATCAGTGGACTCAAACGCGTGGAAATCGAAACCCGTATCACCAAGGACGAATATCTCACGCTTCTGATGGAAGCCGATACCGCCAAAAGACAGATCCGCAAAAACAGATACTGTCTTATGTATGAAAATCAGTATTTTGAAATTGATATTTATCCGTTCTGGTCGGATAAAGCAATCATGGAGCTGGAGCTCTGCAATGAAAACGATGAAATCCGTTTTCCTGCAGATATCAAAATCATCAGGGAAGTTACCGATGATGAAAATTACAAAAATGCCTCGCTTGCGGAAAGAACGGATCTCTGATCCGATCGCTTCACAAATAAAAACGCAAACAGAAAGGACTTAAAAAGGTTACAAAAAATCTTCGTTCACGCGGTTCTTCGGGAGCCGAGCGGTAATGCCGGCATCGTACTTCGCACAGGGTGCGCGGACGGGGGATTTGATTTTCCCTCTGTCAGATTTCGCCACCAATATGCTTTTGCGTTTTTTTCAAAATTCTTAACATTTACGCGCCCGGATAAAAAATCATCTAAGTAAATGCCGTTGCCATGATAATATTTACGGAAATTCTTGATTTACTGATACACTTATGATATACTTAATAATATATTACCGTTCAAAAGACGATCAGGAGGAACGATTATGAAAAAAAGATTTCTTTCTCTTTTTCTTGCGGTATGCATGGTTCTGACGGCGCTTGCGGGATTCACTTCCTGCAATGAAAATCCGTCCGGCACAAAGCCGCAAAAGCTCACGGCGCCCGTTGTCACGCTGACGGATAACGTTGCCGCCTGGAGTCCCGATGAGCATGCGGACAGATTTGAGATCAGCATTGACGGAAATTTATCCTACGTTGAAAATTCCGTTACCCAAAAAACCCTGGCAGAGGGACAAACCTTCAAAATCCGCGCAGTCGGTGACGGGGTTTCCTATTCCACAAGCGATTGGAGCAACAGCGTCACCTACACAGCGGCAGGCTCCTTGCCGCAAGCGAAAAAGCTCGGTACACCCTCCGTCACGGTTTCCGCCTCAGGTCTTGCGAGCTGGACGGCGGTGGAAAACGCAAGCGGTTACGCTTATAAAATAGACGGCGGCGAGGAAAATTCCGTAACGGCAACCGCCGTACAGCTCTCTGACGGTCAGAGCATTTGCGTAAAAGCTATCGGTGACGGTACGAATTACACAGACAGCGATTACAGCACGGTCAAAACCTATACGCAAGGTACGTCCGTCCCCTCCGAAGCGCCCGCATATCTCGGCATATTCGC
Organism: Clostridia bacterium; assembly: GCA_017399025.1. Classification (GTDB taxonomy): domain Bacteria; phylum Bacillota; class Clostridia; order Oscillospirales; family CAG-272; genus QALR01. Next base: position 941 of record JAFQEK010000079.1, on the reverse strand, counting down.
TTCGGACCGCAAGCCCTCCGAATCTGACGGCTTGCCGGACGCGATCTCCCTTCGTCCGATGATGCTGTCTCAGCATATCACGGCGAAAAACAGCACCCGCGCCTTTGAAGCCTTACTTGACGAATATTTTGAAAACAGCAGCCATCATCTGAATGAAAGTTTCCCTGCCGGATCCGATTACGGGGTATACGCAAAATCCGGGGAAACCGTATATATTCAGATCTGGCTGAACAATCCGAATCAGCACACGATTCTCTCTCTGAAGCTGAACGGAACGAAATATCAGGTCGGCGGCGGACTTTCTTCCTTCTTTATTGAGGAAAACGGACAGCGCTATAACTGTATTTACGTTGCCGTAACCATTCCGAACGGCAGTTATCGGGAAACGGCTTATACCGTTACGGACATTGAGTATATCGCAGATACTTATATCAATGCAGACGGAAGCGACCGGTTTATGAACGAAAACGATACCGTGAAAATCGGATTGCCGTATCAAGAGGAAAAGCCGGCGATTTCCGATTTCAGCGAAAATTCGCTTACGGTCAACGCTTGCTCGGTTTCCTTTACGCTTGCCGACGGGGACGGACTTTCCCGTGTAAGCGGAGGCTGGCTTGGCGTTGCCCTTACGGACGGAAGCAGGATCCTTGTCAACAAGGAGGCAAAGCCCGGAAAGAATTCCTTCAGCGCCGCGGGATTGGAGGAGGGCTCCTCTTATCGGATCGTTGTTTATCTGTATGCGGACCTGCATGACGGAAACGGCGTATACACGCATATTCTTTTCACAAAAAGTCTGGAATCCTCTGAAGCGCTCACTGTGGATGAAATCAGCGGCTCGCTTCTGTTCGATGCCGAAAGGGACGGTTACTATGCCGCCATCCGCGTAAACACAACGCTGAACAGTGACACCGCTTCCTATCTCAGGCTTGAAATTCTGAATG
>JAFQEK010000078.1 GCA_017399025.1 Clostridia bacterium | reverse complement strand
TTTTATCCGCAGGACTTACGAATTTTTTTCAATAATCAAGAATTTTCTCTAATCCCCTCTGTTATAGGGTATTAGTATACTTATTATGTTCCTATTGTAGATTATATCACGTATTATATTGCATGTCAAGCCTCCTGTCATCTTATTGGTACGTTTTTTGAGTTTATAAGTATTAAGAATTTATTAACTTTTGCCTCTGTTTATTCAATGATATTCGATTTTTCTGCAATAATCCGAACAGTTGGGTTTACGGAGTACCAATATACCGAACAAGAATATGATCAAAATCTTAACAGAAAGTTTTCTTAAAACATACTTTCAGCCGTTATGTTACTAATTATAACATATAATATAACATTTGTCAAGATGTATAATATCATATTAGTGAGGTGATTTTTATGAAAGAAAAACTTGTCATCAATAAAAAACCATTAAAAGGAGAAGACGGTTATAAAACCTTTTCAATCAGAATCAAAGATGAAACCGTTGCCGGCTTAGATAGGCTTTCAGCAGAGACAAACCGTTCAAGAAATGAACTAATCAATATTCTGCTGGATTATGCCATAAATAATTGTGAAGTAAACTGATGATAATTATATAAAAATTGAAAATATCTTCCTCTTTAGTTTACCAATATTTTCAAAAAGGCAAATTCTCTTACCCTGTGCAAAGAGTATTTCCCTTGTTTTTCCGATTTTGATATGTTATAATGAAATTATAAGTGAATTTTTGGTTATATTTATAAAATTTTAGAAGAAACGGACGGTAAACGAGATGAAATCTGATTTTGAAAAAACGGTATCCTTGGACGGTAATTGGGAGCTTTTTTATGCTGAAAACAAAAATCTTGCTCCGGGAGAAGAATATAAAACCATTTGCGCACTGAATTGCAGCACGCTTCCTCACGTATGTGCAAGGGTCCCCGGAAATTTTGAACTTGATCTCATGCGCACAGGTCTGATTGAAGATATTTTTTACGGAGAAAATCCTCTGCTTGCGCAAAAACGCGAAAATTTACATCTTTGGTACGCAAGAACTTTTGAAATAACGGAAACCGTGCCGCAAAATCTGATTTTTGAAGGTGTTGATACCTTTGCGGATATTTATTTGAATGGCGTTCTGATCGGCAGTACGGATAATATGCTGATCGCACATACGATCTCAGCAGAAAATCTGATATGCGGAAAAAACGAGCTTGTGGTACATATCAAACCCGTTTTTCTGGAATCCCGGAAACATCCGATCGGCGCAGGTGTGATCGTTCATCAGAAATATAACGCGGAAAGTCTTTGCATTCGTAAGGCTGCGCATATGTTCGGCTGGGATATCATGCCGAGAATTCTTTCTGGCGGTATCTGGAAATCTGTTCGTCTTGAACAGGTCAGGAAGGAACGTTTGGAAGAAATTTATTTGCGTACGGCGGCAATCCGTCCATCGAAAGCCATTCTCCGTTTGTATTATCAAGCTGCTGTAACGGGAGATTTGGTGCATGAATACCAATTAAGAATAGAAGGTGTTTGCAAAGACAGCCGTTTTGAAGAAAATTTCCGTCTCTGGAATACTTCGGCAACGGAGCATTTTGATGTGGAAGCGCCGTATCTCTGGTGGGTCAGAGATATGGGAGAACAAAATCTTTATGAAATTACCGCCACACTTTCTCATTTTGATCAAATCGTAGACCGTGTTTCTTTCCGTATGGGTATTTGTAAATTTGATCTGAAAAGAACCAGTCTTGCCGATGATGGCGGAGAATTTTGTTTTTATCTTAACAAAGAGCCGTTATTTGTAAGAGGAACCAACTGGGTTCCCTTGGATGCTTTGCATTCCCGCGATACGGAACGTTTGCCGCATGCATTAGATTTGCTGAAGGATTCCGGTTGTAATATGGTCCGTTTCTGGGGCGGAAATGTTTATGAAGATGAAAAAATGTTTGAATATTGCGATGAAAACGGTATTGCCGTATGGCAAGATTTTGCCATGGGATGTGCATCGTACCCCATGAATGAATACCTGTGCAAAAATCTGGAAACGGAAGTAACAGCTGTCGTTAAAAAATACAGACAGCATCCTTGTATTGCTCTGTGGGCAGGAGATAACGAATGCGATGAAGCGGCGGCTTTGTGGAAAGCGGGCGGTGTGGATCCGAATAGAAATATATTGACGAGAAAGATTATTCCATCCGTTCTGACACAGCACGATCCCGAAAGATATTATCTTCCGAGCTCTCCTTATATTGATGAACACGCTTATGCCAGCGGAATACCCGGAAATACACCCGAAAAGCATCTTTGGGGACCGAGAGATTATTTCAAAAGTGAATTTTATACATCATCTGCTGCAGTGTTTGCCAGCGAAACGGGATATCACGGCTGTCCCGCTCCCGAATCTATTGAAAAATTCATTTCGCCTTCCCGTTTGTGGCATTGGGAGAATAATCCCGAATGGCAGATTCATGCAACCTGCATGGAAACAGGACCTCAGGCGAAATATGCGTTCCGCATTCCTCTGATGGCAAATCAGATTCGGGTTTTGTTCTGTGAAGAGCCACAGAATTTAGAACAGTTCGCTAAAATGAGCCAGGCTTCGCAAGCGGAAGCGATGAAATTTTTTATTGAACGTTTCCGAAGCGGGAAATGGAAGCGTACGGGCATTATCTGGTGGAATCTGATTGACGGATGGCCGCAATTTTCCGATGCCGTCGTGGACTATTATTATGCCAAAAAATTAGCTTATTACATTATCCGCCGTTCTCAGCAACCCATTTGTCTGATGTTCCGTGAACCTTATGGAGGAAAATCAGAACTTGTCGGTGCCAATGAGTATTTGAAAGAAGTCTCTGTTTTTTACCGTGTTACGGATATGACGGAGGATATCACATTGCTGGAAGGAACCGCCTTATTGGGAAAAAATCAAACCACACCGATTGCGCAAACGGAATATCATTCGGATGAAATGCATTTTTATCTGATTGAATGGTCACATGAAGGAAAACGCGGAAAAAATTATTACGTCAGCGGAAATGCGCCGTATTCTTTTGAGGCTTACGAACGCTATATGAAAAAAAGCGGAATGTGGGAAGCTGACGGATTTCATTAATTTCAGGAGGTCAAGATGTTAATTACAGGAGATACCCACGGCGAACAAGGCCGTTTTTATGAAATTTTATCACAAGCCAAACGGGATGATATCATTATCGTTACCGGAGATTTCGGATATTTATTTTACAATCAGATCACCGAATATATTTTTTTGAACAAAATGGCAAGCGAACCGTATACGATTTGTTTTTGTGACGGCAATCACGAAAATTTTCCTGCGATCTATCGCTATCCTTGCGAAGAATGGAACGGAGGAAAGGTACATCGGATCAGAGATAACGTTTTTCATCTGATGCGCGGACAGGTTTTTACGATTGAGGGTAAAAAAATTTTCACCATGGGCGGCGCATACAGCATAGACCGATATATGCGTCAGGAATATGTGTCTTGGTGGAAAGAAGAGCTTCCTTCCAATGAGGAATATAAGGAAGCGGTGGAAAATCTGAAAGCAGTCGATTTTTCCGTGGACTATATTATTTCACATACAGCACCCCGAGAAATCATCCGCAGAATGGGAGAAAATCCCGATTTTGCCAAAGATTCCGAATTGACGGGATTTTTGGAATGGGTGATGTATGAAACGGAATATAAACAGTGGTTTTTCGGGCATTGGCACAGAGATGAGCAGATTGATGAAAAACACCGCGCAGTCTGGTTTGATCTGATTCGGGTGGAGTAAGAAAAATAAAATTTGCACGCACGGATATTTTTACGGCGTGCAAATTTTAAATATAAAAAGAAAAAAGACCTCCGGAGAGGTCATTTCGGCACACGCTGTGCAATCGGCAGAGCCGACGATTTGAGAATTCTTTTATTTGAACTCGTAGTGTAAGTTTATAAGGGATATAAACTACACTTTTATTATAGTACAAAAAGGAGGCTATGTCAAGATGAAAACCGAAAAATATTATGTTGGATTAGACATTGGAACGGATTCTGTTGGTTATGCCGTTACCGATGAGCAATATAATCTTTGTAAATTCAAGGGTGAACCCATGTGGGGGGTAACTCTTTTTGATGATGCCCAATCTGCCGCAGATCGCAGGGGATTTCGTGTTGCCCGCCGAAGATTGGACCGAAGACAGCAGAGAATTGAATTAATCAGAGAACTGTTTGCGCTTGAAATTTCAAAAAAGGATGAAAATTTTTTCAAAAGAATCAAGGAAAGTTATTTGTATCCTGAGAACAAAGAGCAAAAAGTAAGGCTTTTTCATTCTTATGAAGAGCAAAAGAAGTATATGACGGATTATCCGACAATACACCATTTGATCTGTGAACTTATGAACAGCAAAGAACCGCATGACGTGAGATTGGTTTATATTGCCTGCGCATGGCTCGTTGCGCACAGAGGTCATTTTCTGAGCGAGGTAGACAAGAAAAACGTAGATGCTGTTACCAATTTTTCTCAGATATACAAAAAACTTGTTGATCATATTACAAGAGGAGAATATGCTCTTCCGTGGAGACACGATTTTGATATCAAAAATATGGAAGACGCGCTGAAAGCAAAACTGAATATTACAAAAAAATCAAAACGTCTTGCGGAAGCATTGTTCAAAAATGGAAAAGCACCGAAAAATGTTGACGAGCAATATGAGTATAATTATGAGCTTCTAATAAAATTACTTTGCGGATCGGATTCTGTCAAATTGAAAGATCTTTTTGGCAAATCTGAATATGAGGAAATCGAAGAAAAACTCAGTATGGAAAGTGAAAAGCTTCCGGAAATGATGGAACTGATTGATGAGGACGATGCCGAATTGCTCCGTATATTGAAAGAAATTTACGATTGGTCTGTTTTAGTGGATGTTCTGAAAGGCAAAAAAACGATTTCCGATGCTAAAGTTTCTGTTTACGAGCAACACGATAAGGATCTCGAATTTTTGAAGTATTTGATCAAAAAATATATACCTCAAAAATATAATGGTGTTTTCCGTTCTCAGACGGTTAAAAATAACTATGTTGCCTATATCGGGAAAAATCATACCGCAAACAAGGATATCAAAGTAAAAAAATCAAACAGTAAGGAAGATTTTTGTAAATACATCCTGTCGCTTGTCAAGAATCTCAAACCCGATGCTTGCGATGCTGAATTTTATCAAAATATGATTGCTCGGCTCGAAACGAACGATTTTATGCCCAAACAGGTTGACGGAGATAATCGTGTTATCCCGTATCAGCTTTATTGGTATGAACTGAATAAGATTTTGGAAAATGCAAAAGGCTATATTCCGTTTTTAAGCGAAATGGATGCAGACGGCATGACCGGAGCAGAAAAAATTCTCTCTGTTTTTGAATTCAGAGTTCCTTATTATGTTGGACCGTTAAAAGAAAATCCGACAGGAAACAGGAAATTCAATCATTGGATGGTGCGAAAGGCACAGGGAAAAATATATCCTTGGAATTTCAATTGCAAAGTCGATCTCGATGCAAGCGAAGAAGCTTTCATTGCCCGCATGACCAATTCCTGTACCTATCTTCCGGGAGAGGATGTGCTTCCGAAAAATTCATTGCTTTATTGCGCATTTGAAGTTCTCAATGAAATCAATAATATCCAAATCAACGGAAACGGTATTTCCATAAGCGTTAAGCAAGAGCTTTATGAAAATGTATTCATGCAGAGAGATAAGGTTACGGTAAAACATATTAAGGATTATCTTGAATCGAACAATTATGTCAAAAAGGGGGAATATATTTTATCCGGACTGGATATTACCGTAAAATCCTCTCTTCGTCCGTTCCGAGCTTTCAGAAATCTTGTGAAAAAAGGATTGCTTTCTTATGCTGATGTGGAAAATATCATTCGGCGCGCCGCATATTCAGAAGATAAAAGCAGATATACGGAATGGCTTCATGAACATTATTCCCATCTTCCCGCAAGCGAAATTTCTTATATTTCGGGATTAAAATTCAAAGAATTCGGCAGACTTTCCAAAAAACTTTTATGCGGAATTGAGGGTGCTCTCAATCACGATACCGGAGAATGGATGACCGTTATCCGCGCCATGTGGGAAACAAACTATAATTTCATGGAGCTTATGAGCAACCAATTCAAGTTTGCTGATGAAATTCAAAAAATTGTAAAAGAATATTATGGTACGAAAGCAAAAAGCATCTCGGAGCAGTTGGACGATATGTATATTTCAAATGCGGTTAAACGTCCGATGATCCGTACGCTTGATATTTTGAAAGATATCGTTAAGATTCAGAAAACTGATCCCGAAATGATCTTTATTGAGATGGCGAGAGGAGCAAAGGAAGATCAAAAAGGCAAACGTACAGATTCCCGTTTGAAGCAGATTCTTGATTTGTATGATAAAATAGATCAAGAGAAAGTCCGAGAATTACAAAAGAAGCTGGAAGAATGGGGCGATACCGCGCACAGTAAGCTCCAAATCGACAAGATTTTTCTCTATTTCATGCAGCTTGGAAGATGCCTGTATACGGATGCACCGATTTCTCTTGAATCTCTTCTTAACGGAGACGGTACATATAATATCGAGCATATTTACCCCAGAAGCTTTGTGAAAGATGACAGCATTATCAATAACAAAATTCTTGTGGATTCTAAAGCGAACGGAGAAAAGGGCGACAATTATCCTATCAGTTCCGATATTCGGAACAAAATGAAAGAAAGATGGATATATCTTCATAAAATCGGATTAATCCGTGATGAAAAATTCAAGCGTCTGATTCGAACAACACATTTTACGGACGATGAGAAATTTGAATTTATTAACCGTCAGCTTGTTGAAACACGTCAATCCACCAAAGCGGTAGCATCTCTTTTGAAGGAAATTTATCCGGATACCGAGATTGTTTACGTGAAAGCGGGATTGGTTTCTGATTTCCGTCAAAAATTTGATTTGCTGAAATCCCGTGTTGTCAATGATCTGCATCATGCAAAAGATGCGTATCTCAATATTGTTGTCGGAAATGTTTGGCATTATAAATTCAGCAGACGGTATTATCTCAAAGATGCGGATAATAATGTGAAACCCGAAATCGTATTTACCCGTCCTGTAAAATGCGGCGAGAAGGTTATATGGAACGGTGCCGTTGATAAGGACCGTGTGGTTAAGATTGCAAGAAAAAATACGGCGCATTTGACAATGTATTCATTTTGTAGACATTCCGGACAAAACGGGGGATTTTTTGATCAAAATCCGGTTTGTGCAAAGGAAGGGTTGATTCCCTTGAAAAAGGATATGCCGACTGAAATTTATGGTGGATATGATAGCGCAACCATTTCGGGCTTTATTTTGGTCAAATATCGAAGCGGTAAAAAATCAGATATTCGTTTTGTTCCGTTAAGACTTTTGGATATCAAAAAAATTACGAAAGATCATGATTTTGCTGTGAAACATATTTCCAATGAACTTGGCAAAAAAGCAGAGGATATTGAAATTTTGTTTAATAAGAGAATTATCAAAATCTATACGATGCTTTCTTTGGATGGCGCACGTTTTTGTATAAGGGGAAAAGCAAGTTCTTCAGAGATAGGCTTGATGAATATGATGCCTTTTATGTCATCTCAAGAATATGAATCTTATATTCGCAAGATAGAAGCTTTGAATAAAAAATATAAGAAAAACGAAAACATGCTCTGGGATGAGAAATTTGACTGTGTGTCCAAAGAAAAAAATGAATGGTTATATGATCACTATATTGAAAAATTATCGAAATGGCCGTACAATAAACGTCCTGGAAATAATGTATTGATAAAAAAGATAAGAGAACATATTGAGGATTTTAAATCCTTGGATATTTTCAAGCAAGTATATGTTTTGTTGCAGATTCAAGGAATATTGGGAAGAATGAAGCAAGCAGATTTGAAATTGTTTCATGAAAGTGCCAATTCAGGAACAGCACCGATTTCGCTCAATCTTTCAAATTGGAAAAAGACTTATACCGATGTTCGAATCATTGACCAATCCGCTTCGGGACTTTTTGAAGAAATTTCCGAAAATTTGCTTGATTTGTTATGAGTTGGAGAACGGTTGTTGTTACATCCCGCTGTAAACTGGATTATAAGATGGGCTTTATGGTGGTACGCGCCGAAGAAACGAAAAAGATTTTTCTTGACGAAATCGCCATATTGCTCATTGAAAATCCGGCGGTATCTTTGACGGGATGTTTATTGGAAGCATTTGTTGAAAAAAGATACGAGTCATAGTAACCATCCATGAAAAGAAGCAAACCGTTTTGAATGCGATTAAAGTTTATTGCCAAAGTGTTTTTGAAGCATTCAACGAGAGAGATCTTTCGTTGATACAGTTTTATGGATTATGAGTTACAGATTTATGAGAATATTGGTTTTTTTCGATCTTCCGACAGAAACGTTGGAAGATAAGCGCGAATACAGGAAATTTCATAAATTGCTGATTCAGAACGGATTTCTGATGATGCAGGAATCCGTTTACTGCCGTATGCTTTTAACACAGGGTGCAGGAAGGACGGTTTTGGATGTTTTAAGAAAAAACCGTCCTCCCCGTGGAATCGTTCAGGTTATGACAGTAACGGAAAAGCAATTTCAAGGGATGGAATATATCACGGGCGAGCATCGAAGCGAAGTGATAGAAACGGATGAAAGGCTGATTATTTTATGAAGCTTATTTATGAAAATATGGAACACGTTCTTCGCTTTGGCGAAGGATATGTTCCGGAATTGGTTGTTGAAAAGAAAAAATTGTTTTTTGAAATGGTTGCATCACTTGCAGAACAATCAAACGGCGCACAGGGAAAATTTCTTCTTTCGAAATCCAATAAACCCATTGAATTCAGCCGATATGCAGATGTAATTATGCAATTTGCGCCTTTTGAGATCAATCGGAAAAATTTGCTTACGAAACTGTATACCGCATTGGAGCAAAAGGCGTTGCTTGCGGAAAATTATCTGAAAACGGGAGAATTGCTCGCGGAATTGGAAATGTATATACATCATTTGGCAGAGGATTTTCCATTTGAGCTTGATTGTAAAAAATTGGCTTTCGGTCCTGTTTTACGCTCCGTTTGTCCTGAAATAGACGTAGGAGAAAAAACCGCTTTGGAAAAAATATTTGATTATATGGAGCTTGTCCGCGAATTTGACCGTGATAAGTTATTTATTATGATTAATATGAGAACGTTTTTTTCGGATGCGGATATGGAGATATTTGCCGAGAGTGCATGTCTGCATGATTTCAAGGTTCTTTTATTGGAAAGCACATCCTTTGCAAGACTGAAAAATGTAAAGAGATATACGATTGATGAAGATTTATGCGAATTTTGACTTGCATTTTTCGGAATTATATGATATAATATCTTTGCACTTGATCCCTTGCACTGCTTTCTGCAATTCGTAGTATTGTTTCTCAGATATTGATTTAAGGTTTGAGGTTTGAGAGTAGTGTAATTTTATAAGGGACTCAAACTATATTGCTGATTGGTGTGCTAACCCTGCCGTTTGAGAGTAGTGTAATTTTATAAGGGACTCAAACTTGGGAGAACTCAACCATACAACGCATCGGGTTTGAGAGTAGTGTAATTTTATAAGGGACTCAAACCTTGGATTAACATCAAGCTCTGCTTTTGCGGTTTGAGAGTAGTGTAATTTTATAAGGGACTCAAACGATTCTCCGCCCCGTGCTTCTCTTGTCGCAGTTTGAGAGTAGTGTAATTTTATAAGGGACTCAAACAGGTCAAGCGAAGTGCAAAGATACTCACTTGTTTGAGAGTAGTGTAATTTTATAAGGGACTCAAACGAAGAATGGAAAGCGAATCCCCAAAGGCGCGTTTGAGAGTAGTGTAATTTTATAAGGGACTCAAACAGCCGAAGCCAAAAACCAATATCAAGGCATGTTTGAGAGTAGTGTAATCTTATAAGCGTTTTAGAAACTGATTTTATTAAAATTCCAAAGAGAAAGCGAGGACAAAATCCTCGCTTTCTCTAATTCCAATACTTCAATCTTTCCATATAAAATGATAATTAATGGACTCCCCTCCGTCCACGAGGATGCATTGTCCCGTGCAAAACGTGTTGACAACGGTTAAAAAATAAGCCCATTCGGCAATCTCTTCGGGGGTTGCCCATTTTTTCAGAGGTGTTTCATTCATGATCTGTTCCCATAAAACGGGATCTTCCATAACACAAGCGTTCAAGGGTGTCAGAACACCGCCGGGGTCAAGGCTATTGCAGGTTGCTCCGAATTTTGCAATACGCATGGCAACGTTTTTGGTATAGGCAAGAACGCCGCCCTTGCTTGCGCAATATTCGGGAAATTCTGCGCCTGTATGCGCGCTTGCGGAGCCGATATTCAGAACCGCTCGGATGTGCTCCTGTATTCCGTATTTTTCGGTAATGGAAATCAATGCCTTCAGGTTAATGTCAATATCCGCTTCATTTTGCGTGCCTGCGTTATTGATCAGGATATTGACATCCCGAATATCGGGTAAACGGTCCCGGTCGCGTACATCGCAGATGTAATGCGTGTAGTTTGCTTCCGTAATACTTGGCGGCTGTCGGTCAATGCCGATCACTTCATGTCCGTTTTTCAGAAATAATTTTGCAATTGCTCTGCCAATGCCCTGTGTTGTCCCTGTAATCAAAATTTTCATTGGTGTTCCTTTCTTTGCTCATGATATTCCAGATATTCCTTGCCGACGTTTTCGTTTTTCCATTTGGAAACAATGCGGTATCCGATCGGAGAAAAGCAAATTTCCATCAGAAGCTCTGCAACAGCACCTGTCAATGCGCACATGAAGCATTGTAAGACGCTCCAATGGAATCCGTCCCAGAAAATTGGCGCAAAACCGACGAAAACGATCAAGGAAAATATAAAATTATCCAGAAACTGTCCGATAAACGTGGAGATGTATGTCTGCATACAATATGCCAGTTTCCCATCCGGATTTTTATGAAAGGTTTTTCCGATTGTCCAGTTCAAAAAATTATTGATAACGGCAGAAGCCAAAAAAGCAATGGTGCTTCCAAGCAAAATAAACCAGGTTCCGCCGAAAATGCCGTCAAATGCGCTATAATCATTGGCATTGGAGGGGATCACGCTTGCAATAAAGAAAATCAGACAAGTCAATAAATTAATGGCAACTGCCAACAACGAAATGGTGTTGGAGGCTTTCGGTCCGAAATGCTTCGTGATGATATCCATACACATAAAGGAAAGCCATGAAATCAGAATACCTCCGTCAAGCGCAATCCATTCCAATTGTAACAAGGTTTTGTTGGCAAGCAGATTCATACAGATGACACTGACCACAAATAATGTTACAACCGTAGCGGGAATGGATTTTAATAAAATCCGTGTTTCCTCTTTTTCTTTTTGAATCCATAATTTTATTTTCACTTTTTCCGTTTTCACTTTCTGTTTCAAAAATTTCTTTTTTGATTATAGCACAGATTCAGAAAATTTGCAACCGATATTTTAAAAACCGCAGAAAATACAGACTGGATAAATTTTGTTTACGGAAACAGATAAATATTCTCCCATTCGTATAATTCAATGGAGCTTATTTTTATTTCGTAATTGTTAATGAACGTGAGTTCGATGGAACGATCAATGATTGTTTACATTACCTCTTCCGCCTCGTTACCTCGGCCCCTTACCCTTTGGGGAAGTGTGGCTACCGATTCAAGAATCGGTGTGTCAGGCGACGGAAGAGGTGCTAAATTCCTGTTTATCGTAGCATTTTTTCATCGAACTCACGTTAATTACGGAATTTATGAAGAAATATCCGAATTTAAAGTTTCAGCATCAATTGCAATATAGCCGAGCAATGCGCCCCAGTGATAAAAGGCATCGCTTTGGCGCGCGCTGTCACCGAGACCATCCACAGCACTATAATTTTCATAAATACGGCGCTCTTTTTCCCAAACTTTCAAAAAGAGCCGTTCGCTTTTTTCGGCAAGAAGCTTCGCTTCATGATAAAGCTTGGCATCTTTCAGTGCATGATACACGATGGTATTGAGCGGCGCCCAGATACGTCCGCGCCAATAATGCTGTTCCGAAAAAGCAAAGTCTTTTTTGCTGATTGATGGCAGGACATATTCGCCCCAGAATTCCGTTTCGTTCAAAAGATAGTTTTTTATGATAACATTTTTTTGTGTTTCGCTGACGGAGGGAGAAAACAGACTGAAAAAATTAAAGGGAGAAAGCCGTTGGCAAAACTCACCGGTCATAAGGTCTTTGTTTTCGAATATGCCGTCTTTTTCATTCCACAGTGAATCAAGCGCTCTTTGCGCACGTTTTAGCCGAGAGTTCAGTTTTTCGATATTTTCGGAATATCCCAGAATTTCTGAAAAATAAATCAATGTACGGCAATCTTTGATAAAAAGTCCGGAAAGTCCAACATCGGCAATCATACAAAGACCGCGTGTTTCATCGTATACGGCATCATCGAAAATAGGTGAGTTATCCATTCCGGATTCACATTTTGCGCCGAAAAGATCTTCTTTTCCTTTGCCGTAAGAACCCGTTCCCCAACACAGATAGCCTTCCTCGGTCATACGGTTTTCATAATACCAGGTATTCCAACGTAAGAGATACGGATAAACCTCACGCAGAAAATCGAGATCGCCATTTTTATGATAAATTTCTTCGAGAACCATACTGCCAACAGGTGGTTGGGAGTGATGGGAACCCTCTGCGTTGGGAATCATGCCGTCTTCCGTCATTTCATCCAGGATGGCTTTGATATTGAGGTTGGAAAATTTTCTGTTTTCCAAAGAAAGCATCAAAGCACCGAAAAATGTATCCCAACAGAAAAGATTGATCTTTTTTCCGCGGTTCCAATTCCGCGTTACAGGAGTACAGACACGTTTTTTGATCGGATCATATACCGTATTCCAGCCAAGACCGCTCTGTATTGCACGGTAAGTTTCCGCATGCGTACCGTATTTTTGCGATTCTTCAAAAACCGCAAGACGAGACTCCCCCACGATTTTGCATGCCTGCGATGTTGTGCAAGGGAAGGTAGAAATCACAATAGGAGCATTCATGGTAAAAAACATTGAAGGTGAAGTCAGTTGTGGTAAATAAAAATCGTACGGAGCCGTATTGGAATATAATTGAATTCGTCTGCCATCGGGGCATATTGCGCCAAGCTTGCCGTTTTCTTTGATTAATGTGCCGTCACATCCCCAGAGAAAAGCCGTTTCAACGATCAGTTGTTCATCCGAAGTGTAATAACCCTCCGGCGTTACAAGAATGAGCTGTTCTCCGTCCTTGCATGCACTTTCCACCTTGATTGGAACATTTCCGTGGCGGATATGCAAACAGGTATAACTACCATCAATACTTCTGAAATCTGCGCGTACGGTAGAATCTCTGTTGATCACCAAAGAACGCAAAGTATCACCGTTTGATATTTTTCTGAAACTCAGATTGATGGAAAAGCCGTACGGCAAAAGAACATGCGAAAGAATATGGTCATTATACCAGGTGTTCCATCCGTGATTAGCAGATTGTTGAAAATTTGTAAGATGCATGATAGAGTTCCTTTCTGATTCATTGTTCCGTTTGCAGAGGGATTTTCATATAGACAAATGATGATGATAACCGCCTTCGCGGTTTTTCAGTTTTTCAGCCCATCCTTTGTTGAAAGCAAGCATTTTAATGCCTTTGTCTACCGTATGACGGAAAATCTTTTCCATATCATTGAGATGCGGCTGAGACATATTGAAAGCGTAAACACCGGGCATTGCTGCTGCAGCTTCAATATAATGATCTCCTCTTCCGCAAAAATGGATGCAACCGCCACCAAAACGTTCCAGCAATCGGCTATCATACGGCACGGAAAATTCACGATAAAAATCGGGCGACAAATTCATCGCACTGTCATTTCGGAGCATAATCGCACCTCTATGCCAGAGATATGCCCAGTTTGTCCAATGCGGATTCATTTCCGTGTTTTTGGGAACAATTTCATACCACTGATCCAGGAAAGCGGCATAGGTTTCCGTGATCAGCGAAAGTATTTCGTGGACAAAATCGGGATCGTCATACATTTCGTAAAACATTTCGCCGCCCCAAAGCAATTCACTGATATCAAGCGGTCCCTGTATGTCGGGATGATAAATTTTTACATATTTTTCAATCTTGGGATACGCACGGAAAGTTTCACGGCAAAGTTCGCCGAACGCAAAAACATCCTTGCCGAATCCTGTATGTAAATCGGGAATTCCCGCTTCAACCAAAGCATGCATGCGATCGGTATCTCCGATGGTTCTTGTAGTGGGATGTGTATTGTATTTTCTGTCCATGATCAGGATTTCCGCACCGAAAACCGAGCTTAAAATACCCGTTCCGTAGTTTGCGCGGATGGCAAGGTTATGCCTTTTATGGTTGAGTGCATCCGAAATTTTCAGAAGTTCGGAGCGAAGCATCAGATCATAACTGCTGACGGCATCATTGATGTGAATAGGTTCTGCCGTTACAGACGGTGCGGAAAGTTTCTTTCGTTCGGGATTAAAAATTTCTCCGTCAAAGCGATTCCATAAAAAATCACGCCATTGCTGTACAAAATTTTCTTCTGTTTCGGGATCGATTCTTTTTTCAATATCTTCTAAAAGAGCAAGCGTTTCATTACTTAGTTTCATGGTCTGAAAACCTCTTTTCTTAAAAATCATTTATATTGTATCAAAACAAATATCCGTTGTCAAGGATTTGTTAACTCCTATTGTCATTGATAGTATAAACCTTTGCTTTTTAATAAAATTATGTTGTTTCTATCACTATATTTCTAAAAGATACACCGCCTCAGCAAACAACTTTACCAAGGCGGTGTATTTTAATTTCACCATTTAGGTGAGACCTTCTGGTGGACCCGAGGGGTAACTACGCATTAACACATCCGGAATTATATGACGATCCTTGCTGTTATGGGTATGATACCACGGATCGTAAGGATTGTCAATCATGGGTTTTTAACGGAAATTTCCATGCCGCTTCCCTGCCACTATCATTTTGGATGGTATAAGCACGTTATTAACCTTTCGGTTTATTAAACTCTCTGTAAAGCATTGCCGCAAGAGCCGACATAATTGCATTATATTTGCTCTTATTTTGGAACAGGGAAACAAACGCTTCGGTCTGTTCCACATAACTGTCCTGCGCTACTTCATCGAAAGTTTTCGGAAAGATACTTTCCGCAAATACCTGTGGGTCAGAAGTTTGCGCGACCTTCTGAAGCTTTTTATCATCCTTCAGCTTGTCATGCAATGCATAAATAAGAACTCTGTCCGCGTCGCTGAAGTTGCCTGCGAAGAGATCATTGATTTTTTGAATGACTTCTTCCAAAGGCTCTTTTGCTTCCGGGGAAGCTTTGCCTTTGCCATCCGCAGGTCCATAGATGCCGGATTGGTCAATCAAAGCAATATCACCCTTGAAAGTTTGTTCCAGCTTGTAGAACTCCAACTTCAATGCGCCTTCCAAGTCGATCATTTGGGTGGATTCGGGAGGAATCAATTTGAGCAGATAAGAACAAAAAACATATTCCTTCTGCATAGCGACATCGAACATACGGCACACTTGAGAAATATAGCCGTACCACTTGATGTAGGAACGAACCTGTCTTCTGAAGTTGTATCGCTCGTCGGGAGCCATCTTATTATAACGGTCTTCGATGGGTTTCAGAGCAGATGTCATTTTGCCCATCATCGTGTGATCCTGCTTTTTATTTGAGTAATAGATATTGCAGAAAGCTTCGATATCGTTATCCGAATAAATATTATAAGCGTGAAGCTCGTGCTGTAATTTATAAATTAAGTCGGTGTTTACTTCCTGTGAGAGCGAAGTTTCTTGATAGAAC
>JAFQEK010000077.1 GCA_017399025.1 Clostridia bacterium | reverse complement strand
GTCAATACCGTCCCCGGTGTTGCCATGCTGATCTTTTACATTCTTTGCGCCGTCATCCGTCTGGCTTTCTTCAACGTATTGGAAATCAACCGTCAAATGCACGAAAGCGGATGTGCAAAATCTTACCGAGGTTTGCCCGTTACTTCTTCGGCAATCATTTTACCGTTCTTTTATCTGATCGGGCTGCTCCTGCCGGATACGGTTACGACAGTCATCTATTATATTTTACCGATTCTGATGGGTTTCCTTTTCATTTCGGATTTCCAAATGCCCAAAATCGATATTGCAAAGCTTCTTCGCAAAGAGAAATCCGAGCAAATTTCTTCGGAAAAACAAGAAACAATCCCCGAAAAGATCCATCTGTAATAACGCGAATTCGATGAAGAATAGAACGGTAAACGGGAATTTAGCATGTTGATATCCGTTCTTCTTAGTGCTGTGGCTTGCTGCCGCCGTTTCAAAATTTAATTTATATTTCGACAGAAGTGAGCTCTCGCCCTACAATCATACCGAAATTTTTCAAACAGACAAATCTTCCTTGATCTTTCCAGCGAACTCACGTTGTAATACATAAATAATCTCATATCAACAAAAAAGCAAACATACAGAAAAAAACAAATTCCTGTATGTTTGCTTTTTTATTCCATAAGACATTGCTCAAAATCGACCTTGCCGTTTTGCATTGTTAAAATACAATCAAAGCTTGGATAGGCGAGCAGTTTCGAGTGAGCATTGTCTGCTTTTTAACTATAAAATTACTTCAAATCGTAAAGCAGATATTCTCCCGAACGGTAGACCAATTTCAGGTAATCCAGCGCCAATGCCTTCGGCAAGCGGTCATAAACAAATTCAAAAGAAAGATCTCCCGTATAGCCGATCTCTTTCAAGGTTGCCATGAAATTTTTCCAATGAATATTACCTGTGAACGGTAATCCATGCAAATCCTGATTGTAATAATTGTCATGGATATGCGTACAGATTACTTTTTTGCCCGCAATTCTCAGTGCGTCCATATCACGGTCGCCGTATTGCAGTCTTGCGTGTCCCGTATCCCAGCAAATACCCACCGAATCGGTACGGTATTTTTCCACAAGCGCGCAAAGATCATCGACAAGCGCGCAAAAATGCGGTTTTACAGTCATCGTAGGCTCCTGGAACGTATTTTCAAACGCAACGCGCATGCCGTTTGCCTCCGCATAATCCACAAGCTCATAGAAAAAGCGGTAATTGTATTCCAAAGCCGCCTCGGAAGTGTATGCACGGCTCCGATAATCAAATTCATCTCCGTGAACGACGAGGATTTTGCTGTTCATTCGTTTTGCATTTTTTGCATATGCCATAACGTTCCGACGGAAAAGTTCGGTATCCACTCTCTTATAACGGTTGAACGGCATATGGCTCTGAATAACCGAAAGACCTCTTTCCTTCAAATAATCGGAAAGAAGCTCTGCTTCTCTTTCCGTTTCGGCTTCCAGATCGAATAAAGTAAACCCTGCTACACTGAGCAAATCAATAGCTTCAAAAATCGTCCGCTTTTCTTCCCAGACCGCCGCTTCCATAAAATGTCTCGGATTGATTGAAAGATGCATAACAATACCGCCTTTTCAAAAATTTTATAATTATTTTCATAAATTTGGGTCCATCTTTTATTTTCGCGCATTATGCGCAACGGCATAATACACGGTTACAAGTCCTGCGCTGAGGAGTGCGCCGCCGATGATATCCGTAATCCAATGCACACCCGAAAGAAGTCTGCCGATCACCATAAACGCGGTAAAAACAATGATGGCAAACGTAACAAGGTGTTTGATCGCGCCGTTTTTGATACGGGAACGGAATTGCATAATCGCAGTCGGCATCACACACATCACAAGCAACGTCGTGGATGAAGGATACGAGGCTTCCAGATATCCTTCAATCAACGTTGGTCTGTAATTGATTACGACAAATTCGAAAAAAATATAAAATGCCATAACAACAACGTAAAATCCGCCGAGTGCAAGAATACTGCGGTCAACTTTCAGAAAATTTTTTCTCTGTATCCATTGAACCAAGCCAAGAATAGCAAATCCGAGCGCAACGAAGATCGGAACGAGTCCCAACCAATCCGTAACGGTATAAAGAGCCATATGGACACCAGTAAGATCATGAACCAATCCGTTCAGCGTTGCAAATCCGACGGAGGAGCCCAAAGGGCCGATTGGAGATCTGTCGATAAAACAAACCGCAACCGTCCACAAAACAAACGCCGCAAGCAAAACTGCCGCTATACCGAAGATTTTTTTATTTTCTTTTTTCATTTTCAAATTTTTCTCCATCTTATCCTAAAGCCGTTTTTTCTATTTGCTTTTCTGCCCAAGCAAAGCTTCGGGCATGGAATACAAATCAACCGCGCCTCCGTTTTTCAGACTAAAAAACGTACGAATGATATTCCGTTCATCCTCAGCAACCACGGAAAGTAATTCCGTCTGACGGCTGATATATTTCTCGTTTCTGCTGATTCTCCCTTGCTGTAGTTTCCCTGTAACCCGACAAAACGAAATTCCGTTCCAAACCCTAAATATCCATTATTTCCATCACAGCTCTGTATTTCTTTTTCATTTTAAGATAAGAAAAAATCCTCGCCCAGTATTTCGATCAAGGCATCCGCCAGATTTTCTCCGGCAATCTTCGCCCCCGCAGCATCGGGATGGTATCCGGAATCGGTATACGTAATTTCCCATTCTTCTGTTTCAATCACATATGTACCCTCAAAATCATGCATAACTTCCCTGATATCCTGCGCATGAAACTGAATAAACGGAATCAGATATACGATCACGGCATCGGGATATTTCTCCCGCAAACGCCGAACCGCATCTGCAAGATTTTGCTTAAATGTTTCGGCATT
>JAFQEK010000076.1 GCA_017399025.1 Clostridia bacterium | reverse complement strand
GATATTTGCTGTCAATCGAATGCAGCGGGAGATAAAACGTGCCTTATGCGTAAAGCTTTTGCGGCAAAACATTTCGGCCTTTTCATAATCTTCGGCTATCATGGCGACTTCTGCGGACCAATAACAGCGGTCACCATAGAGAAAAGGCATTTTTCCCAACATTTCGTAAGCCTGTTCTGTTTTACCGGTATGCGCCCATATGGAAGCAATTAAAAACCGAGCTTTTGCTTGCAGATCGGCATCGTTGCCGTGGCGGAAAATGCAATTTGCAAAGCGTTCGCATTCCTTGACGGCAATGGCTTCGTTTTCAAAAAACAAATTGTTTCCCCAATAAGTTTCAGCTTGATCAAGAAGGTATTCTGCTGCGCGTGGATGATTTGGATGTGCAGAAAAATAGCTGTACATCTTTTGAAAAAAGGAGACAATCTTTTTTACATCAGGTGGCCAGTGGTAAGCCATTAAATTTTCTGCCTCCATACATTCGGCATATATTTTTTCAAATTCCCGGTCGGTTTCATCATCAACGATACCGAGTAAAATGTCCGATGAAATATCAAGTTCTCTTGAAAGAGGTACGATTTGCGAGATATCAGGCATGCCAATATCTGTTTCCCATTTGGAAACGGCTTGTGGGCTGACACCGATTGCTTCTGCAAGTTCGGTTTGTGTCAGATTTTTGAGTTTGCGGTGTTTTTTTAATCTTTGTCCGAAAGTCATAATGCGATCCTTTCCTCCTCATAGGGTATTTTGATGATACAAGATTCATATAACCGGTTATGCTTTTATTATAGCAGGTATCTTTTGTAAAATCCATATATGAAATCGAAAATGAAAATCCACGGAGCGTTGAAAGTTTTCAGACTGTCGATTCCCCGTGATGTCAAAAAAATTTCGATCAAAATTCCGAAAAACTATTGACTCTCACCTTAACTTTAGGTTTATAATTTTATTGGTAAGAATCCGGAACGGAGGTGTGGTATGCAGATCGGAGAATTTGCGAAAATTTGCAATACAAAAATTACAATATTAAGACATTATGATAAAGAAGGATTATTGACTCCCGATTACGTGGATCCTTTTACGGGATATCGCTATTATTCCAAAGAACAAATTCCGGTGTTTTTTCGGATAACCGCATTGAAAAAAGCGGGCTTTTCTCTTTCGGAGATCAAACAGATGCTGTTTTCCTGTCGGAATAATGAAGAAATTCTTTCTTTGTTTGAGAAAAAACAGGATTTTTTATATGCTATGATTACGGATCTGGATGAAGCAAGAAAAATCATCGTCAGAGAACAGGAAAAATTCGAAGTGGTTTTTACGGAAAGCAACGGTTCGATACAGGCGCAATCCACGGTGTTCAATGCCAATTATGAAAAGGAAGCGTATGAAAGGACGGAAAGCGCAATCAGCGCAAACCATTATCAGCGGATATCTCCATATCGTTTGCAAAGCGTTCCCAATTCGGGATATGCGTATTTGGTTTGCGATGTGATCAAACTGAAAATGAACGCGATCAACGTTCATGATAATCTTGCTCTGCCGTTTATCAATGATGAAGAAGTGATTGGCAAATGGGAGATTGTGGGAGAATATGCAGAAAAAAGCGATTTCTTTGCGGGTAAGCCCAAAAACTTTTCATCTTTTTCGGATTCTGTCCGTAATATTTATTTTTTGCCGAGGGGACAACGATATTGGTGTTATTCCTGGACAAAAGGATATCTTCTTTGCAAGTCTGATGCGGATTCAACCGTAAATCCGTATACGATGGAATATTATGAAAATGATTTTTATATGTTTGTTAAAATGAAATCTTATGAATACCGTTACGGCGGAAAAGAAACGATTCTGGTTTTGCGCAGAGTTGACAGAATTGCCTACCGTGAAGAAGATATCAGAAAAACGGATCTGGTGGATCTCCCCTTTGTTCCGGATGAGAAAATTTTAGGGGTTTGGCAGGTGTTTGACTGCTGTCAAACAAAAGAACATTTTGATCCGAATCATCCGACTAAAGCAGCGTTTGCGGTTTTTTCTCTTTGTTTTGAAGAGCATGGCAGGGCGGTTCTTTCGTATGGTTCATTGGATAAAACAAAGGGAAAGCAGCAATGTTGCCGATGGACAAACGGCATTCTGATCAGGGAAGCGTTGGCTTGTGCATACGAAATCCGCGTTTTGGAAAACAGGGAATACTTATTTTTGGAGTGGAAAAACGGAGATTATGTTTATGCAGGCAGAGCTCCTTGGTTTTATGTTTTTGTAAGGGGGATGCATCAATGAAGAAAAATTATCATTTTTCAGAGCATATCTATAAAATATTAATTGCTGTTTTGTTCTCCTTTGTAACCAGTTTCTATCTCACCTTACTCCTCAGAAGTTACGATACGTTATTTTGCGCTATAGTTTCCGTGCAGATAACCCTCGGTGTTCTGGTATATCAATATTTGCAATGGGGATATAATATGTCCCCCAGAGACAGGGGCTCCCGTGCTGATTTTTTTGTCGGAATGATGCCTGCGCAAGGAATACATTTTTTGATTTATATCATACTTTATTTTTTGTTTATTATGGCTTGCCGATATAAAATTTTTGAAAGTCTGCCGATTCACAGAGTGGCTGCCAACACGCCCGTTTTTGGATTTGCGTTTGTTCTGACCGGGATTCGGGTGCTGAATTTTACGGAACGTATGGATGAGAACGCGGAAATCATTCTTCCGAGCCATCTTTTCCCTGTATTTCTTTTGGTTTTTCTCTTATTCGCTTTGCTGTGTTTTGTAATTTGTTTGATTTGTTATCAAAGGGGCATCTTTTTGAATGAAAGAGAAAGAAAAGAAATGATTCTGGGAATCCAACGCGTGAAAAAGGGTTCTTTTGCAAAAAGATTTTTCTTTTATCCGATTGTCAATATTTTTCCGCTGTTTCAGTACATTTACAGGCATTTCTATCTGATAGATTACAAAATTTCGGATGCGGTATTTCCGCTTCTGCTCATTGCGGGAATAAAATTGCTTTTCAATTTTTTGACTTCCGCGGTACTGTTTTATATTCCGACCGTATGGATGTATTTTCTGATTCATTTTACCGCGCTTTATATTTGGGGATTGGTGATTTCGTTCATTGTATTACGTGAAGAAAAAGCCAGGGAAAAAATTGAATAAAAGGAAAAGAGGATTTTTATGGATTTACAACGTGTTTTTTCAATTATACGAAACGGAGAAGAAAAATTTGATGCACTTTTTTCGGAGATCAGCCGTTTTTCTTCGCATTTATATAAGCAAACAGATGCAAAACTCCCCGATATGTATGATCATAATGCCTTTGTTACGGAAGGTATTCCTACAAGATCGGAATTGGAGGATGCCGAAAAATTTCAAAAAGAAACAGGTGCTGATTTTTTCAAAATTGATAGTAAGATGAAGCTGCCCGATGAATGGATTGAAGCTTTTGGCTTGGAAGAAGATTTGACGTACACCATGTTATTGAAGGAAGCTCATGCAAAGCAATGGAAGATCAATCCTTCTGTATCGGTGAAATGTTCAAAGAAAGAGAATATCCGGAATGATATTTTAGAAGTTGAACTTCGGAATTACGGTGTGGATTGGGGAGAAGATTTTGTAAGAAGAAAAATGCGCCGATATCTGGACGTGTCTGAAAATCAAGAGAATTTTTATTACTTTGGAGCATATCTCCACGGAGAAATAGCAGGAGCTTGCTATGCTTTTGTTACGGATGCCTGGGCATGTGTAGACGGGCTTGCCGTGATTCCCGAATTCCGCAATCAATACGTAGCAACAACGCTGCTTGCGCATGTTGCAAAACAGTTTGACGAAAAGCTTTATTTGCATGCCGATGCTATGGATACACCTAAGGATATGTATGCAAAAATGGGATTTCATATCGTCGATTGCTGTTATGAATATAATTACAGAGATTAAGAGATGCAAATGAAAGTGAATTTAATATGCTATGAAAAACGGTCTGCCGATACCAACCGATTTACGTTGGTAAAAGCAGACCGTTTTTTGTTCATGTAAGAATTAACGGTATAACACCTTATTTGGTGTATTTTTTAACGATTGCAGCCATTTCATCAAGCTTGCTTTCAATATCAAGGGCAAGTTTGAGCTGTGCTCGTGCGCGGATCAAATTGTGTTTATCGCGGCGAGTCTGGAAATAAACATCGCCGTTCAAATAGTCGCCGAGGAAGCGGAGAACCAATTCGTAGGTGAGGAGGAATGCGGAGAAGGGAAGGAGCTCAATTTCTTTTTCGGTGATATTATTGCCTACGCCTTTGAGGAAACCGGAAACATATTCTTCAAAGAGGTCAAGACGGTGATAAACCTTGGAGAGGTCTTCTTCATCTTCTGCGGAATTACAAGCGGCAAAACGAATGCTATCACCGAAGTCATAAAGAAGAGAGCCGGACATAACGGTATCCAAGTCGATAACACAAATACCTTTGTTTGTTTTGTTATCAATCATGACATTGTTGAGCTTGGTGTCGTTGTGTGTAACGCGGAGCGGGATTTCGCCGTTTGCGAGTGCATCGACAACAACATGTGCAAGAGGTTCGTGCTTTTTGATTTCTTCGATTTCATAAGCGCATTCACAAGCTCTGCCTGCAACGTCATTTTCAAGCGCTGCCATGAAATCGTTATATCTGGAAACGGTGTTATGGAAATTCGGGATGGTTTCGTGGAGCGTTTCTGCGGGATAATCGGAGAGAAGCTTCTGATATGTACCGAATGCTTCCGCCGCGCTTGCAAGGATGCCAGGTTTGCTTGCACTCTGATGTGCAGTTGCATCCGTGATGAAATTGTAAAGACGCCATGCTCCGATTTCTTCATCGTGCAGATAATGGTTGCCTTCCTTTGTGGGAATCAGTGTCAGAACTTCGCGATTTATATCACCGCCGTTTGCAGCAACCTTTGCACGGATGTGTTCACATACGCCTTTGATGTTTTCGATCAAACCGTCAGGATCCTTGAAGATGTTGGTGTTGATTTTCTGAAGAACATATTTCGGGGTTTCTTCATTTTCAACGAAAACGGCATAGGTATGATTGATCAGACCTGCTGTTATGGGCTCGCATTTCGTTGCGGTTTCTGTGGGGGAAAATTGCGCGAAAATGTCAAAAAGATTGATTTCCATGGGTTTTACCTCCGTTTATATTTTTCAAAATTTTATACGTTAAAACGAATAACGACGATATCGCCATCCTTAAATACATATTCCTTACCTTCGCTGCGAATCAGCCCTTTTTCTTTGGCAACAACCATAGAGCCGCAAGCCATAAGATCGTCAAAATGAATAACTTCCGCACGAATGAATCCGCGTTCCATGTCGGAGTGGATTTTTCCTGCTGCCTGAGGTGCTTTTGTACCGTTGACAATCGTCCATGCGCGAACTTCTTTCGGACCTGCTGTCAGGAAGCTGATATAGCCGAGAAGTTTGTAGCTTGCTTTGATCAACTGATCAAGTCCGCTTTCTTCAATACCGAGATCTTCCAAAAATGCCTGTTTATCTTCGCCTTCCAGTTCAGCGAGTTCGCTTTCGATGCCTGCGCAAATGGAGATCAATTCAGCTCCTTCGCTTTTTGCAAGATTTTCAAGAGAAGCGTAGATTTCTGTTTCCATAAATTCGCCGCCGATCTGATCTTCGCTGATATTGGCAACGTAAATGATCGGTTTCATAGAAAGAAGTTCTACGTCTCCGATCAAAGCGCGTTCATCAGCTGTGAGCGGTACGGCGCGTGCGCTGATTCCTTCTTCGAGAGCAGCTTTGATACGATTCAGAACAGCAAGCTCTTCCGCGAGAGTCTTGTCGCCTTTCATTGCTTTTTCCGTACGGAGAATTCTGCGGTCCAGAATCTCGATGTCGGAAAAAATCAATTCCAAATTGATGGTTTCAATATCGCGGAGAGGATTTACATTTCCGTCAACGTGAATGATGTTGGAATCTTCAAAGCAACGAACGAGATGGATAATGGCATCGGTCTCACGGATGTGGGAGAGAAATTTGTTTCCGAGTCCTTCGCCTTTGGATGCACCTTTGACAAGACCTGCAATATCAACGAATTCGATAACGGCAGGAGTATATTTTTCGGGATTATACATTTTTGCGAGATCATCCAGACGGGAATCGGGAACTGCAACCATACCTACGTTGGGTTCAATGGTGCAGAAAGGATAGTTTGCAGATTGTGCACCTGCATTGGTGATGGCATTAAAAAGTGTGCTTTTGCCGACGTTGGGCAAGCCGACGATACCTAATTTCATTTATGTCTATTCTCCTTTGATTTTTCCTGTATTTGCAAGGGTTTTTGCGTTCTGGCATTTTTGTTTTACGCCAATTTGACGCCAAGCACGCATTTGTTTATAGGGAGTTATATCGAAAACTCCGTTTTGTTCCTTTTTCAGATGCATTTTCGTGCAGAAAAGGAATGCAAAGATATCTTAAATCATTATAACATATAGAAAAACTTTTCACAAGCGGTTATATGAAATTTCTTGAAAATATTTCATAATTTTTTATGCCATAGGAAATTGCGCAAAACCGACCTCGCCGTTTGCGTTGCTGAGCTGCAAGAAAACCTGCGATAGGCGAGCACACAGCTTGCAAAGCAAGCCGTTATCCAGCGGGCGTTGCCCGCTTTTTTATTCGTTCAAAAAATGTGCAAGTTTTCGTCCGAATTGTTGACTTTTTTTTGAAAAAATGGTATCATTTATCCAACGAAAATTTTGATAGGAGAGCGATTATGGCTATTTATTTTAATCCTGAAACCCAATATTTTTATCTTGAAGGAAAAAATATTTCTTATATTTTCGGCATAAACAGAACAGGATTTCCCGAACACTATTATTTCGGCACACGTATCGGTCGCGACGACCTTACCTACACGTATGAAGCGAACATTGGCGATTCCGCAGAAGCGGCGATCCCCGGGAAGGTTCATGCAGGCGGTCTGTCCTATAACGTATACAGAAGTGAATTTTCCTGCTACGGCATTGGTGAATTCCGCGAATGCTCGCTTCAGCTTCTGCAAAAGAACGGTAGCAGGCTGAACGAATTTCTCTATGAAACTCATGAGATTCTTGCGGAAAAACCTGCGCTCGCAGGTATGCCTTCCATGCGCGGCGGAGAAACGCTGAAGCTTACGTTGAAGGATAAGCTTTCTGAAATGCGCATTCATCTTTTCTATACAGTCTATGATGATGCAGCTGTGGTTGCCCGTCATATGGAAATTGAAAACCGCACGGATGAGAATGTAAAGATTCTTCGCGCATATAGCTTTGCTCTTGATGTCGTCGGTTCCGATTACGACCTGCTTACTATAGAAAATGCATGGGCGCGCGAAGGTAAACCCGAACGAACACCTCTGCCTCACGGCATTGTTTGCGTAGATGAAAAATCTGCTTCTTCCACACGCCGCCACAGTCCTGCTATGGCATTGATCACAAAAAATACGACGGAAGATATGGGCAGTGCGCTCGGCGTGAATTTAATTTACTCTGCATCTTATGCGCTCAAGGCAGAAGTTGGTACAAAGGGTTATACACGCCTTACAGGAGGTATCAACGATTTTGATTTTTGCTGGGAGCTTGGTGCGGGTGAAACGTTTGCCACGCCCGAAGCGGTTCTGGCATATTCTGCCGAAGGTATCGGCGGTATGTCACGCGAATATCACGATGCTTACAGAAAATACCTCATCAATGAACGCTTTGTGGATATCCCGCACCCACTCGTAATCAACAGTTGGGAAGCGGTTTACTTCGAATGTACGCCAGAACGCTTGATACCCATCATCGATGCGGTTCGAGGAACGGGTATTGATACCTTTGTACTGGATGACGGTTGGTTCGGTTCGCGCAGAAACGACCGCGCAGGTCTTGGTGATTGGACAGTAAGTCCCGAAGTATTTCCAAATGGTCTTACATCCGTTATTGATTATGTTCACAATGCGGGTATGAAATTCGGCATTTGGTTTGAACCCGAAATGGTCAACCCTGACAGCGATCTTTACCGTGCGCACCCCGATTGGGCAATCTCCATGCCGGGTTCACAGCCTTGTCTCTCTCGCCGTCAGCTCGTGCTTGATATCACACGCGCTGATGTGCGTGATTATATCGTGGAGACTGTTTCCAAGATATTGTGTGAAAACAAAATCGACTACGTGAAGTGGGATTTCAACCGCGCGATTACGGAAAACTTCTCCCGTGCGCTTCCTGCAGGCAAACAGCAGGAAATGCACCATCGATATGCTCTTGGGTTTTACGATCTCTGTGAACGCCTTGTGAACGGTTTCCCGCATATCTTTTTTGAAGGCTGTGCAGGTGGCGGCGGCCGTTTTGACCCTGCTATTCTCTACTATTTCCCACAGATATGGGCAAGCGACGATACCGATGCATATATGCGTACCCAGATACAGTACGGAACCTCGCTTTTCTACCCTCTCTCGGCTATTTCCTGCCATACGTCCATCTGTCCCAACCATCAGACGGGCAGAACAACACCGTTTGGCACACGCGCAGACATCGCACATCTCGGTGCAACGGGTTATGAGCTTGATACTACGAAGATCACAGCCGAGGAAGTGGAAGAAATTAAGGTTCAGGTTGCAGAGTACCGCGAAATGGAAGATCTCATTCTTCACGGTGATCTTTACAGAATGGAAAACACGTTCGATTCCAATTATTTTGCCGTGATGGTTATTTCGAAAGACAAATCGAAAGCTAAGATAACCGCCATGCGCGCGCTTTGTCGTCCCAACGATGAGCATAAGCGTATCTTCCCGCGCGGATTGGATGCGAATGCCGTTTACGAAGTTACGAATAGGGAATACGGACTTTGCCTGCACCTCTCGGGTGCGGCGATCATGAATGTCGGTTTGGTGTTGCCCCTCAAAGCGGCAAACAATCAAATGCCTACCGACTTCAAAACGTTCGTATTCAATATCAAAAAAGAATCCTGATATATAGTGAAGTCCGGAAATATATAAAGAAAAAAAGTGGCTAACTCCACTTTTTCGACAGTCATAACCACTCCGCTGGACGGGTGGTTATGACTTATAAAATTATAAGCATTCGGTCAGAAATTTAAAAACGCTTATCTTAATACATTGTTTATTAACTCGTTCATATCGGTAATTGTATAGTCTTGTCCGATATTACTGCCAATACCATTCCTATCAAGCAAAACAGTTTTAATTCCAATTGCTTTGGGTCCCAGAATATCATCCGTTATAGAGTCGCCAACAAAAAGAACTTCATCTGACGTAAGGTCATTATCATCAAGGATTTTTTTAAAAAATTGACCGGCAGGCTTATAACATTTTAAATTTTCCGAAGTATATACTTTATGAACTGTAATACTATTTTTTTGCATTACATTTTCAAGTACATCGTTATCTGTATTGGAGCCAATGAAAACCAGATAGTTCTTCATAAGCTCATTCAATACCGTTTTAACCTCCGGATAAGCTTCGCGATCGAAGGCTTCGGCAAGTAAAGAATCTGCATCATTTTCAGCATTCCTGTTTATATGATATCTATCATAAAACATTTGAATTCGTGCAATAAAAATATCACGTTCTGTCATAAATTCACAATTGTCTAACGTGTGATTTTTGTAATAAGATTTCCATTCCTCATGAAAAGCTTTTTCATCAACAGCTATCCTGCAATCAGTTATATTTTTCATGATTGTTTTTGCGGAACCGCCGCTTGTCACTCTAAAAAGCGTGCCAAATGCATCAAAAATAATTGCTCTCATAATCATACCACCAAATCCTTATTTATCAATGCGTTTATTATATCATAAACCTTTATCAAAGTAAACCTCATTGATGTAAAAAATCAGGGCAACAGCATTTACTTTTTATCATTTATTTTGAAAAAATAATTTTTGCATCCAGACATTCCGTCCGTGTATTACGGAATAAATTCGGTTCAAAATTAACGTCCGCACAAAAAGCCCAAGATGAATTTGTAAAAATAGCAGGGATAATTTTCACATTATGGCGCAAGCGCCAAAATATACATACCTGCGTCTCGATTTTTACAAGTTCATCTTTGCCGGAAGCGCAAAGTCTGAACAGGCGGTCAACCTGCCTAATGTTGTTCCCTTTGACGGTAGCAGTCAAAGGTTTTTTCTTTATTACTCATTGACGGAGCAATGAGTAATAAAGAAAAAAATTAGTAACAGAAATTAGTCTTAAAAAGTAAATGCTGTTGCCCTGCACAAACCGCTGAAAACGGTTGAAATCTTCATGGATTTATGCTAT
>JAFQEK010000075.1 GCA_017399025.1 Clostridia bacterium | reverse complement strand
GGCGAGATCTTCTTGAAGGTCGTTTCCAAATCTTTCAAAACACCGATTACCACATATTTGGAAATCACTCCCAGCAAACGCAGAAAAGGTGTTGTTGCGAAGACCTCTGACGTAAGCGAGGATCAGAAGATTGCAGAAAACAGCACCGGAATCATTCGCCGTCGGCTTCCCGAAAAAGTCGGCGAAATGGACTTCAGACATGTTATGTGCGGTACTCTTTCCATGGATACCTTTGTGGAAAGTCTTTCCGATCACGAGCTTGCGATTCTTACCTGTGGTAACGCAGAGGGTTGGATTGGTTATATTCCCGAGAAAGGTATTCCCGAGGCATACTGGTCTGACGGTCCTGTTGGACTCCGTCAACCTTTCAAGGTGACTGTATATCCTTCCAGTACGATGGTTTCTTCCTCTTGGAATACAGAGCTTGCCAGAGAATACGGACGTGCTATCGGTGCGGAAGCAAATCTTTATAACATCGACGTTTGGCTTGCGCCTGCTATGAATATCCACCGCGATCCCTGTTGCGGACGTAACTTCGAGTATCATTCCGAGGATCCTTATGTAACCGGCAAGATAGTTTCGGCGATGGTTGAGGGTGTTCAAGAGTATGGCGTTGCGGCAACGATTAAGCACTTTGCAGCAAATAACACGGAATATCAGCGACTCCGCTCCAACAGCCGTATTGCGGCAAGAGCTTTCCGAGAAATTTACGCGAGAGCATTTGAAATGGTTATCCGCAATTCCGATCCTTATTCTATCATGACCTCCTACAATTACATCAACGGCGTAAAGTCCAGTGAAGATCCTGTTCTTTGCAAGACGATCATACGAGATGAATTCGGTTTCAAGGGTGTTCTCATGTCCGACTTCGGTAATGACTCCGTTCACGTGAAGGAGCTTGCGGCAGAGCATGATTTGAAGATGCACTTCGGTGATCCCCGAAGCGTAGAGGCTGCTCTTGCGGATGGCTCTCTTTCCAGAGAAAGTGTTCGCAAATGTGTAAAGCGTATTTTGGAAATGATCTGCAAAACAGCAGGCAAGAGAATATAAAGAGATATCATGGAGGAAAACGCAGCCAGAGAATGATCAAAATGAGTTTTTCAAAAGGAGATCTTTTTCATATCGAGATGAGAAACGGAATATATCAAGTTCTGAATTTTTACAAATCGGACGATACGGGAAATATATACTTTTTTAGAAAAACATTCGATGGAAAACTGAATTTCAAGATATCAAAAGCAGAAGTTGTACACGACAGTTGTATGCTTCCCATCAGTGCGAAAACGCAAGACAAAATTTGATCCAAATAATAGACAAATCCAAGTGCAGATTCTTCAGCGCGCCCTCCTGTGTCATTCTAAGCGTATTTTTGGCATAAAAAGAAAATCGAGCGAATCCTTTGGGGGAGGGTTTGCTTAGAATAACACGGGATTAAGCCTTTGAGACTGATCAAACAGGTCTAAGTGATTATTTACATAGACTTGTTTGCGCGCATGATGAAAGTTTTCGGAAGACATGGGTAAGACAATTTTCCATTATTGCTGATGTAGCGGTCAGAAGAGATCTGACCGAGAAAAAGAGAAAAGCGGAGATTTCGAGAGATTTCTCCGCTTTTTTGCCTATTACTTTTTCGTTTTTTTATAGATATAAAATCGATTTTGCACCGACAGAAAGGATTCGAATCGGTGAATCACAAAAACTCACCTGCTAAAAGCAAACCTGCCGGGGATTGTATGAAAAATGCTTATCAAGAATACTCCTTTGCAATGGATTCTGCGTAAATTTTGTCTGTGTTCATGTAGGGTTCTTCTTTTCTGTTTTGTGTCTTTAGGATATCATCTTTAAGGAGCAAACGGAACAACACGTTTTTTGAATGTGTTGAGTTCAGAAAATTTTTATTTATCTTTAAGATTATTATATCATATCTCTCCGTCGAAGTACCTCCTGATTTGAAACGGAGAAGGAAGCCTTGTTACATGTCCAAATGCGACTGCATGCACCGGTACTATTTTTAAAACTTTCTTTTAGGGTAATTGAAATATTGAGAGAAATATCGTATAATAGTAAAAAACGATAAACCAAAAAGGAGACAAAAAGTGAAAAAATATCTGAATCTCTTTCTGACAATGCTGAAAATCGGACTGTTCACTTTTGGCGGCGGCTATGCGATGATCGCACTGCTCGAAAACGAATTCGTATCCCAAAAGAAGTGGATCGATAAGGATGAGTTTCTCGATATGGTAGCGATTGCCGAGTCCACACCGGGCCCGATCGCAATCAACGCCGCAACCTACATAGGATATAAAATATTCGGGATAGTTGGTTCATTGATCGCAACGGCAGCGGTCTGCATACCGTCTTTCGTCATTATTTACGCAATCTCTTTGTTTTTCGATGCGTTTCTTTCGTTTGGTCTCGTGGCGAACGCATTCAGAGGAATACAGATCTGCGTGATTTATCTTATTCTGTCGGCGGGGAAGAAGATGCTGAAGAAGATGAAGAAAACAGCATTTAATATCATGATTCTTTTCGCCGTCGTTTTGTGTATGGTGTTTTTCTCTATCTTCTCGGTCAGTTTTTCCACGATATTCTATATCCTCATTTCGGGTTGTATAGGCTTGTTCGTCTATCTTTGCGGACTGCTCCGCGGAAAGGAGACTGACAAATGAT
>JAFQEK010000074.1 GCA_017399025.1 Clostridia bacterium | reverse complement strand
GAAGATCAGAATTCCCGTTGAAACGCCCGCGTAGGGTTTGAACACACCCGAGGGCATAGAGATCACCGCTTCCAGTCTATTTTCGTCAACAATTGCCTTGCGTATTGCTTTATGCGCCGTTGACGAGCCGAAAAGCACACCGTCGGGAACGATAACTGCACATCTTCCGCCAATACGAAGCATACGGAGCATAAGCGCAAGGAACAAAAGCTCGGTCTTTTTCGTCTTGCAAACCTTGAGCAAATCCGCAGAAACGGTATCATAATCCAAACTGCCCTTGAACGGTGGATTTGCTAAAATCAGCGAATATTGCTCTTTATCCGGATTTTGATCGGACAAGCTGTCACGGTATTCAATAGAGGGATTATCCACACCATGCGTCATCATGTTCATCGCGCCGATACGGAGCATGGTTCTGTCCATATCGTAGCCGTGAAACATACCGTTCATATAGTGCGCTTTTTTCTGTCTGTTAAAAAATATTTCTTCCTTGCGCTTTTCTTTGAGATAATCCCCAGCCGCAACAAGAAAGCCTGACGTACCACACGCGGGGTCGCAGATGATTTCGTCCGCTTTCGGGTCCATCAGCTCCACCATCATGCGGATAATGTGGCGAGGAGTACGGAACTGACCGTTCAGACCGGATTGCGCGATCTTGGAAAGAAGATATTCGTACACATCCCCACGGATGTCACTGTCCTTGATCTGTGCCATCTGTGCATAGATATCATCCAAAGTTGTTACAATTTTATCAAGAAGCAGGGGCGTTGGAATTTTGAAAATGGCATCATTCATATATTTGGAGTAAGCACTGTCCTTATCATCATGCAGATTCTTGATAAAGGGAAAGACGTATTCCTGCACGGTGGAATACATTTTTCCAGCCGGGAAATCGTGAAATACAGACCATTTGAGCAGATTGCCGTCGATCTCGCGGTCGCCGATTTTCACTTTTTCAGCAAAAATACTTTTGTGCGGAAGTCCGAGCATAACGGCTTCTTTCGCACGAAGATTGTCTGTATCGTCCAAATCACGAATAAACATCAAATATGTAATCTGTTCAATGACGTCCAAGGGATTCACAAGTCCGCCTGCCGCAAATACGTCCCAAAGTCCGTCTATCCTGTTTTTAAGATCGCCTGTAATCATTTTTGTTCTCCTCACATGCTTTTCAAAAGACAAAAAGCACTTGCTTTTGCAGGTGCCCGAATATTTCGTTTTCGTAAATATAATCAATCATTTCGTTAAACAAGCCTAATGTTGAAAAAAAGCCTAATGCTACTTGCATTAGGCTTTTTCTGTGGGGTGGATAATCGGATTCGAACCGACGGCCTCCAGGGCCACAACCTGGCGCTCTAACCAACTGAGCCATATCCACCATATGTATGGCGTGCCTTGGGGGATTCGAACCCTCGACCTACTGCTTAGAAGGCAGTTGCTCTATCCTGCTGAGCTAAAGGCACATTTTGGAGCGGATGATGGGAATCGAACCCACGCGACCAGCTTGGAAGGCTGGAGTTCTACCATTGAACTACACCCGCATTTGTGAGCGGCTCTTGTCGACCGCTCATATATAATATCACATTATTTTTGAAATGTCAATACTTTTCTTGAAAATTTTTCAAATTTTTTTGTTTTTTCAAAACTGTATCTGATTGATATATTCATTGAGTTTTTTAATCAACGGAGGATATGCTTCATTGGGAATAAATCTTGCGGAAGAAATATCCTGAATGCCGCAAACCTTTTTCAGCCATACGCAAGCAACAATATATCTGCCGTAGCAATTACCCATGTGGAAACGGTCGCGGTAAAGAGAAGCGCCGCCGTTCAGCACGTCAAACTCGGGAATATTCTTTTTGATTTCATGAACCACCTTGCCGGAAGGAATGATATCCACGCCGAGCTCGGAAGCAATCTTGGCAGAGGTTGCTGCAATTGCCGCATCCATCGTATCGTGATTACGTCCGTAATCAATAAAACGGTTATGTCCGCTTCCTTCCTCATACGCCCACGTGCGGTGCAAAAGAACCTTGGCATTCGGGCAAAGACGTTTGATTTCTGCATAAAGCTCATCAATATAAGGATGGAAGGTATCATACAGACCGGAATCGCCGCTGACCTGCTGCATGGTGATCACGTCCCAATCGTCGCTGACGAGAGCCGCATGAATGGAAGTTTTATAAATACCCTTTCCGCGGAGCTGATATTCGTATTCCAATTCATCTGTTTTCAGATTTTCCGCATGCTTGGTCAGGGGACAGCCGGGGATATAAAGATTTGCCGCCGTGATATCTTCAATACCCATGGAATTTGCAATATCTTCAATATACGTTGTGGCATCCTGAGAAAAACTGTTACCGATTGCAAGAATTTTCATAATTTCAAGTCCTTTCTTTATCCATTCTTTCTGTAGGAAAGAATATTTTTTAACATATCCAAATGATTTTCATACGCCTCCTGTTCCGCTTTCGCCACACGCTTGGAGGGGACAGGCGGTATGATCTTAATGACCAGCAACGTATTTTCACCCAGATCGTCTACACCCGCAAAGCTGTTTGCATAATCCGTTTTGTCAAAATAAACTGCCGTTTCGTCATAATACCAATCTTCGGGAACATCTGTGATAATTTAGGAGATCGAATAAAAAACACCGCTATCTTTATAGAGCTTATAAACCTCAACATCCATCAGATAAATATAATACGGCTGAACAACGAGAGTGGAAAGATTTTGTATAGTCGGCGCGTTGATCATGGAGGCCATATTGTTTTCGGGATCAGAAATAAAAGCAGATTTTGCAAAATTGATTTTATGCTCTTTATTGGCATCGTAATCCGAAGAAACTGCTTTCAAGGATTGCAAAATATCGTAATACTGCGTATCGGGAATATCCTGTCCGCCTACGTACATAACGTATGCATCGTAAGATTCCTTATTAAAAATCTGGACTGTGGAAATGATTCCGATCACCAGAAAAAAAGTAACGATAATTGTGTGCCATTTATAATGATACCAATAATTATCGAGCCATTTCAAAAATTTAGACATAAATTTGTTAATACCTTTCCTTATTTATTTTTCGCTTTAGAAATTTTCTTAAATTATACAAATTTATTTTTATTATAGCATGCTGAATTTTGTTTGTCAAGAATAAAGCGAACAAACAAAATTATTGTTTTAGCGGCAAAAGCTTCCACGCTTCACGGTAAAAAACGGGCGAAACGTTCGGATACGTCAAATCGGGCGGAAGTTCATCAAAAAATCCGATCTCTTTCATTTCGCTTTCGGGCATTTTACCGAGAGAATGAACGGCGGCAAGAAATACCACACCGTTTGCCGAGCCCTTGGAATCATAGCCGAGATAATCGCAAACGGGATAAATTTCAGCATCCGAAATACCGCTTTCCTCAAAAAGCTCTCTTTTTGCCGCCGAAAGAGGGGTTTCTCCCGCTTCGATGTGTCCGCCCTGCGTTTCCCATGTCGTTCTCTTTTTATGTTTACTCAAAATCCATTTATCCCGATAACGGGAACAGATCACCACGAATTCATAATGCTTCAGCGTATCCAAAGGATATAATTTACATTGTAATTCTTTTCTGCGGTTTTCCCTTTCCGTCTGCAAGGATTCCATCATATCCATCCCCATCTCCTTTATTTATTTTTTTCCAGAAGAGGACGCAAAACGGCTTCAAAGGCATTCGCCATAAAATGATAACCAAGATCGTTCGGATGGCAGCCGTCAGAGGAGCATTCATGGCGAAGCTCTTCGGGATACATTTTGGAACCATCGACAAAATATACGTTTTTATCTCCCTCGGCAAGCGCGCGGCGGTAATTTTCTTCAATCAGACTGCGGCGTTTTTCGTTATCTTCAATACCGTAATATTCCAGGGTGTAATTCCGTGTCCAATAATCGGGACGGGAAGCCATAATGATCGGCACATCGGGATTTTTGCTTCGGATCATACGGTAGCCCTCGTAATGGGTATCGCGGAGATGTTCAAGCGTCGGCGCATTATGATCGTAATCATAGACGAAAGCACTCATATCCAAGCCTGCCATATATTCCATAATGGCTTTTTCTGCCTTTGCATTTCCGCCAAAACCAAGATTGATATATTCGCTGTCCAATCGGCGGGAAACCACGGAGGTATAAGGCGAGCTGGGGCGGAGACCGCCTCCGTGAACGATGGAGGAGCCGTAAAAAACGATCTGCTTTTCATACGTGTAGGGAGTTGCGGGCAAAAGCTCACAGCCTTCACACAATCCGATATAAACCTCCTTCAAGGAAGCGTTCAAAGGGCAATAAAGCGTAACGTCCTTCATTTCCCTGTTATAAAATTTCAGCCGGCTTTCCACATAGCTCTTACCGGGACCCTGAGAGGGAAAATAAACGCCGCGGAAAACCTGTTTGCCGTTTTCTTTCAGATAAATATCAAAGCTGGAGCAAGCCGCAAGCGAGCTGTTCGGAGAAATATCCGCTTCATTCAATTCCGCATGAACCACAATGAAATCAGAGTCCGTACGAAAGCGGATTCTTCCTCCGGGAGACATGGTTGAAAGATGGGCAACACCTTCGCTCGTTGCCGTTGCAACATCCTCGGGAAGACGGCGGTACGGCTCATAAAAGCCATGCAGGGAGATCGGCTCTTTTTTGGCATCGATATAAACAGGTCTTGACATGGTGGTATCGGGAAGCTTTGTTCCCATTTCTCTTGTTACGATCATTTTTATATT
>JAFQEK010000073.1 GCA_017399025.1 Clostridia bacterium | reverse complement strand
TCCTCAAAATTTATTTTATAAAACATCCGTTGTAAACTCTGCCCAAACGGGATAATGATCGGAAAGATAGATGCCTTCTCTCTCATCTGCCCAGATATCGGATGCAAGAAATGCATGCTTCAGTTCTTCGGTAACGTAGATATAATCGATCTTCACGCCGCGTTTTCCATAATCGTGAAAAGTTGAGGGAATCTCTTTCGTTACGTCAAACATGGCAGGTGTTTTGTAATCGTTACAGAAGCGAATCGTTTCGCTGTCGGGATATGCGTTGTAATCTCCCAAAACGAGAGACGGAAGCGGAAGTTTTCCGTTAAATTCTTCCATTTTTTCAAACACACAGCGGATGCCCTTGATACGCGCTGTATCAGAGATATGATCAAGATGGATATTGTAAAGACGAAGCATCTTGTCTGTTTTCTTGTTTCGGATTTGAGTTACAACACAGATTCTCGGGCAATCGCTCTGACCTTCAAATCGAGAGCCTGCGATATAAGGAGTAGGGCTGATCCAAAAAGTTTCGTATGCGATTACATCCCACGCATCCTTGCGAACCGCCGTGAAAAGTCCCTCTCCCGTGTAGTTTTTACTGCGGAATTGTCCGCAAAAATCATATTCCGGCAACATCCTTTTCAACAGCTTGAGATGATCGATGGTCATTTCCTGAAACGCAAGCACATCGGGCATTTCGCGCATGATCTTATCATAAATCATTCCTGCGCGGAAGATAAACGCATTGATGCCGTCGCCCTTCCATACACAGCGAAGATTAAAGCTTACGATTTTTACAGTTGACATCATAGCCTCCTCAAAAATTAAATTTTCTGCATTTGCAGTATAGCACAAAAAACGCCGGAATTCAATAGCATCTCTCAGTTAAATTGATAGAAAAATCATCAAAATTTACGTAAATTCATCGAGCTCGCGTGAGTGATCATACTGAAACGAATCCTCCGATAAAGCAGAACTGTTTTATCGGAGGATAATTTTATATGTTAAATTGATTTTATAAACGAAAAATATTCAAAAGAACTAAGGGAGAATCATTGGGGAAGCATATAGAAAATTTTATTTTAATATACATAAAATATCTCGCCTTACGGCGCAGAAAGGAGAATCGTATGAGTGAATACAAAGATCTGAAAAACAAAACGTATCTCGTGACACAGCGCATTTTGAGTATGGAAGAACGGAAAATTTACACGGAAGAAGAAATTCTGACAGAACTTTTCAAAATTTTTACGTCCAAATAATCGGCAAAGCCAAATAAAAACGGAAAGGAGGTAAATCCGTATGGCAATTGCCCTTTATGCCAGAAAATCGGTTGAGAGAGAAAATTCCATTTCCTGTGAGACACAGCTTGCATATTGCCGAGCAATGCTGAAGCCTGATGAGCATGGCGAAACAATTTACGAGTTCGTTGACAACGGCTTCAGCGGCGGAAATCTTGATCGTGAGGGCTTCCGTGAAATGATGTCTCTCGTTGAGCGGGGAAAGATTTCAAAGGTTGTCGTTTATAGGCTCGACCGTATCAGCCGCAGTCTTGTAGATTTTGTTTCGATCATGGAAAATTTTAAGAAATATAACGTGGCATTCGTCAGTTCACAGGAGTCTTTTGATACTTCGACCTCGTACGGGGAGATGATTACCAAACTGCTCATGGTGTTTGCCGAATTCGAGCGCCAAAGTATCATCGAGCGCGTGACACATGCGTATCAAGCCCGTTCCGATCAAGGTATTTTTATGGGTGGGCGCAGACCTTACGGATTTACCTTCGGCGAAACGGTAATCCACGGTGTGAAGACCAAAAAATTTTTGCCGCTTGCGGACGAAATTTCTCATGTCAGATATATTTTTGAAAGATATGCCGTGCCGAATGTTACACTTCGGCGGTTGCTGGACGATCTGTTTCAAAACGGCATATTGCCGACGGAAGGGAAGTGGTCCACCGCTAAATTGTCTGCAATGATCAAAAATCCCATATACGTGAGAGCAGATAATGCGATTTATGAATATTTTCATCGAAGGGGAACAAAGACCGTCAGTGATATTTCTGAATTCTACGGTACGCGGGGCATTCAGCTTTATGGCAAAACGAAGCACGATTCCATGTCGGAGGATTGGTCGGACATGAAGATCGTCGTTATGTCTCACGAAGGTGTCATTGACTCCGAACTTTGGCTTGCTTGTCAGAAAAAGGTTGCTAAGAATAAAAAGATCAATAACAGCATGAGCAATACGACGAGCTGGCTCGGAGGAAGGATCGTTTGCCAAAAATGCGGGAGAACAATGACCGTTACCAAGGGCGGAAAACGTGCGGATGGCTCACAAACGCGATATTTTACTTGTATGGGTAAGCAAAGCCGTATTTGTGAAGGAATCGGGATTACGCTTTATGCAGATTCACTGGAAGATATGATTTATACCCTGATTTCGGAAAAATTCCGTTCCATGAAGACCTGTTCTGGCAAATCAGAAAGCGAAAACAAGGGAAAGATCAACGCGCTGAAGAATAAGAGGATTGAGATAGAAGATTCTCAAAATAAGTTGGTGGAACTGATGATGAGCAGCGCCATTGAGACGGACATGATGAAACTTTTGAACGAAAGGGCGAAAGCGCTTGCCGAAGAGAAGCGCAGGATCACGGAACATATTGCGCTTATTGCAAATACGGAGCGAGATGCGCGAAATACGATCGACCTTTCGGAAGAGTGGAAAACTGCGGATTACGAGAAAAAGAAAAGTGTGGTTCAATTATTGATCGATAAAATATACATAGCCGAAGATGGTGCAGTGGAAGTGGTTTGGAATATCTGAGCATTAATATATAGTTTACTCATTCAAAGCCCCTGATTTTGTTGAATAAGCATCAACGATATATTCTCCGAATTTTCTTCCCAGTTCAAGTTCGCTGAGAGAATCGTAATGTCCCCAGTCGGGTTCGCCCTCAGGTTCTTTGTGTATGGTAAAGCCGAGATCAATTGTTGAAAAATACAGATTCATTTCCGATTGTTTTGAAAATTTTTCTTTTGCTTCGTTGATTGTGGGATAGGCTGGCTCACAGTACGGGCTGTTGGAAATCCCTGCATCGATAAAATAGATGCCGCCGTCTTCTGCGTAAGCATTCAAGTCTTCACGCAGATACGATACGAACGCCGTTTGATTTTCATAATAGTGAGAAGCTTTGAAATCCGTCGTATCTGATTCGCCTTGCATCCAACAGACAGCGCCTATTTTGGCATCGTAATTTTTTTTCGATAACAGTTCCATATACGTTTGCACGAAAGATAAAAAGGCTTGATAGATGGAGCCGCGTTCGCCTGCGCAAAGCCAATGGTAATGGAGAGAATAGCCCGACATCGTATATTTCAGAATAAATACCGTTTCATCGGGATATGCTTCGGAAATGACCTCGGCAATGCCTACCTCGGGTCCGAAAAATCCATTTCCCGATCCGCAAGTTAAATCTACTTTTACAAATTCTCCGTTTGAAGTTGCATTGTGGTCGTCAAGACAATAGTTGATGAGTACCGAGGGGAATCCTTCTTCATAACGCTGATAATCGCTTTCGCCGATATTTTCTTTCAGATAACTATTGATCGAGCATCCCGTAGCGTTGCTTTGGCCAAGCAAAAGAATGACTTTGGCGTGTTTGCCTTCCCCGTCGGGAAGCGTATCCGTAACGGCATATTCTGTATTCATATTCAGGCGAACCGTTGTGTCCTCGGTGGATGTGCTTTCATCGGGTGTACATCCAAACATAAGAAAACACAGCGCAGATATTATGATGATCATTCCTATCAATCTGACGATTTTTAACTTCATTTTATGAAATCTTCCTTTCTATAACATCTGATTGTTAATAATATTATAACATGAAAGAAAATCGAAGTCAATCTTTTACCAAATCTTTCAAATCCTTTTGAACGGTTCGGCATTGTGTTATTTGCTCAGTTGGATGAAAAACATTTTTCATTTTTTTGCTATAGGAAATTGTGCAATTAAAACCTCGCCGTTTTGCGTTGTTTGAATATAATGCTTATTTAAAATCCTTGGTAAAGCCGAATATTTTACTTGAAAATTTCAAGAAATTGTGATATAATAATGATATTGGAATAGAGAGCGAGTTCTATGATTTATCCATCGTGCGCATGATAAAGAATCTTTAAGGATAGCGGAAAATTTGTTTTAAGCCGTGGCGCAAATAAATAATTAAGGAATGATGATATTTTGAAACTGAAAAAAATACTTTGCTTGTTGCTTTGTTTTGCTTTGATCTGTCCGTTTGTTTCCTGCGGAATGAATCAAAATAAAAAAACCGAAGATCTTACGTTGACGATGAATCGCGGCGAACAATTCAAAATCGTGCAATTTGCCGACTTGCATTTTGGCAAAGAAGGAGAAGTTTATCATAATGCAGATGAAGCGCGTACCGTTGAATTTATGACCTACCTTGTGGAAAGTGAGAGACCCGATCTGATCGTTTTGAGCGGCGATAACATCATGACCACGGGTGTGAAAGGAATCAAAGAATTGATTCGTATCATGGATGCTTACCAAACGCCGTATACGTTTATTTTCGGCAACCACGATGCGGAATCCTCTTTGGCAGGATATTGCAAACGTGATGTTTCGGATTATCTGGAGAATAGCGATTCGCCCTATCTCTTGTATCGTTCCGGCTACGTTGAGGATACCGACGAAAATCGGTACGGAAATTTTTCAATCTCACTTACGGATGCCCAAACGGGGGACTTGCTTGGCGCGCTGGTAATGATTGATACGGGGACGTATGATTATGCCGCAGGTTGTTATCAATCCATTACCGAGGGACAGATTGCATGGTACAAAAGTGAGATCGGCAGATTGAACGGAATTTATTCGAAGCAAAAGAATAACGAGCATGAGATCATTCCGACTCTTACCTACGGACATATGCAATTGCAAGAGCATTTTATCGCTTATCAAAAGGCGGAAAAAGAGGATGGCGCGGCTTTCGTATATGAGCAGGAATTGAATGGTTGGATGTCCAATGCCGTTCTCGGTCAAGCGGGTGCGGAGCCTTCTCCTTTCTATACGGCAATGAAGGAGATGGGAAGCGCAAAAACTTATTTGTGCGGTCATATGCACGGACTTTTTTATCATGTAAAAATGGACGGTATACTTCTCGGTTTTTGTCCTCAGATCGGGGTGAGTTCCAATCAACGCAAAAAATGCAAAACTTTCGTATATTCTTTTGATGAAAACTTTTCACTGAATCTTCGATTGGTGGAAGAACTTTGATAAGATTATTAACTATTGGTGCTCGTGAATCCTCATGGGCACTTTTCACATCTGTTTGAAAGAGTTAAAATTGTATCACCGAACCGTTGGAAATGGTTAATTTCTCTTTGACGTAGGAATTTGATGGGATCGCGGACATCGGGATCATCCACAAGGCGCAAAATGTTGTCATAAGTGACACGAGCCTTTTGTTCTGCGGCAAGATCTTCATGGAGATCGGTAAACATATCGCCTTTTACGGCAAAATAAGAGGCTGTAAAAGGTACTCCTGCAGCAGAAACGGGATAAATGCCTGCGGTATGGTCTACGAAATAGGTATCGAAACCTGATTTTTTGATTTCTTCCATCGTCATATTTTTGGTTAATTGATAAAGAATTGCAGCAATCATTTCCATATGCGCAAGTTCTTCTGTACCAACAACGGAAAAATGCATAAAATAGGGACAAGATATATAAAAAAGCGGGCAACGCCCGCTGGAAGCTGCTCGCCTATCGCAGGTTTTCTTGCAGCTCAGCAACGCAAACGGCGAGGTCGGTTTTGCGCAATTTCCTATGGCATTAAAAAAGCGGGCAACGCCCGCTGGAAACTGCTCGCTTATCCAAAATTTGTTTGTATCGAAACAATGCAAACGGCGAGGCTGGTTTTGAGCAATTTTCTATGAAATAAAAAATTTTAAGGGAGAGTATTATATGAAAATTGAATTGTATCCTTTGGGAAAAATTGTAATTGACGGCAAAAATCTGTTTTTTGGAATGAAAAAACGAGATTGAAGAAATATTCGGAACTGTACCGTTAATCGGAGGAAAATATTATTATTTTCAAAGAGAATTGGAATTGCAATATGATGAAGAAGATAGATTGAATTTTATCGAATTTCTGGGCGGACCTTTAGGATTTTTGAAACCAAAGATGTTTGGAATTTCTGTTTTTGAAGCTTGGCGTTGGATTGTACCGTGAGTACATTCCGGAAGATATCGAAGAATATATTCGGGAGGCCGAACAATTCGGAAATCCTTTGACCGAACAAGAAATTACCAATGAAAGAAGAAAAGCCGATTATTGGAGCACGTGCAGTTTGGGTGTGATAGGATTTGTTTGAAATCCAATGAAATAAAAATCGGAAAGGAGATGGATCCGTGTCGGAATTTATAACGGAAAAAACAATCTTAAAAAAATATATAGGGAATGATATTTTTGTGAAAATTCCGGAGGGTATTACGGAGATCGGAGAAGCGGTGTTTGCCCGTCATGAAGAGATCAGAAAAATCAGCTTTCCGTTCTCTTTGCAAAAAATTTCATGGAAAGCTTTTGAATATTGTACGGGGATAAAAGAAATCGAAATTCCTCAAGCGGTAAAACGGATTGAAGAGTTTGCATTTTCTCATTGTGAAATGTTGGAGAATATATGGATTCGTGGAGAAAATACAATTCTTGAAAAGGATGCATTGATTGCTTGCGAAAATTTTAATATCATTGCTCCCGAAAAGGATATTTCTGAATTTCCCGCATTTTATCGGATCATGTCTGTATTTGGATATGCCTATGCGACGGAAACCTTAAATGTTTCCTATTCTCCCGTGTCAGAACGTTCGCATTTGGAATTTTTGAAAGAAAATCAAGAGCTTTTTCTGCCTTTTACGAACAAAAGAACGGAATTGTATTTTTGTATCCGGAAACATTTTCCTCAAA
Organism: Clostridia bacterium; assembly: GCA_017399025.1. Taxonomy (GTDB): domain Bacteria; phylum Bacillota; class Clostridia; order Oscillospirales; family CAG-272; genus QALR01. The sequence continues at coordinate 9,803 of JAFQEK010000073.1, read as the reverse complement.
TGTTGATTTTTTAAGCATATATTCGTGTTCAGTTTTACATATTTTTTCATATTCACACCTTTTTTGCATATAAATTACAGGCAGAAGGGTGTGAATTTTATGTTTTCAGAGAATGGTGAATGTAAACGCGTAGCGGCATATTGCAGGGTATCTACGGATAAAACGGATCAGAAAAATTCATTTGAAAGCCAAAAACAATATTTTACAAAGTATATTCAAAGTCATTCGGAATGGATTCTTTATGAAATCTATACGGATGAGGGAATTACGGGAACCAATACGAAAAAACGAAAAGGGTTTTTGAAAATGATGGAGGATGCAGAAAACCGTTGTTTTGATTTGCTGATTACAAAAGAGATCTCTCGTTTTGCCCGAAACATTCTGGACAGCATTTATTATACCAGAGAATTGAAAAAGAAAGAAATCGGCGTTCTTTTTTTGAATGACAATATTTTTACTTTGGACAGCGATGCGGAACTGCGTTTGGCAATTTTGGCTTCTATAGCGCAGGAAGAAAGCCGAAGAACATCGGAACGGGTAAAATGGGGACAAAAGCAATGTATGGAAAGAGGCGTGGTTTTCGGAAGAAGTATGCTTGGATATGATGTAAAAAACGGAAAAATATCGATTAATCCAGAAGGTGCGAAAATTGTTCAAAAGATTTTCTATCTATTCACAGAAGAAGCTCTCTCCGTTTCCGAAATTGCAAGAAATCTTGATGCATGCGGAATTTCTCCCATGTATGCAAAAAAATGGAATCCTTCGGTAATTTTTCGTATTTTGAAAAATGAAAAATACATAGGTGATCTGAAACAGAAAAAAACGTATACGCCCGATTATCTTTCACATGAGAAAAAAATCAATCGTGGAGAGGAAGAATTTGTTTTGCTTCACTGTCATCATGAAGCAATTATTGAAAGAGAAGTATTTGAGAAAGCGGCAAAAAAATTATCAAAAGAGGAAAATCTGTTGAAAGAAAATGGAAAATATCCGTTTTCCGGAAAAATTGTATGCGGAATTTGCGGAAGAAACTATACCGCACGTTTTCAAAAAACAAAAAATGGAAATCAATATCAATTCTGGCGTTGTAATTCTTCTCCTCATGCGGATAAAAGGATGTTGCATAGCGAGGATATGATTCATATGCTTTCTGTACTTGCAGAGCGTTTTCATGGGATTCAAACAAGCGATGCATGGATTCTTGCAAAATTTCTTTCCAAAGCTGTGGTTTTTGGCGATTGCGTTAAAATGTATTTCTTTGGAGAAAGCAGATTCTTTTCTTTTCGGTATATTTTTGGAACTTGGGTGCTTGATTTTCAAACCGAAAAAGAAAATGCCTCTGCTCAAAAAGAGCAAAGGCATTCGGGGCTTATTTGAAAAACAATAAAAAGTGCTATGTATTTCCGTAAGATCAAAGAGTGCTTTCTGCGGATTCTTCTTCCGGTTTGACGTAGAAGAGTATGCCCAGAGTATTGGGACCGCAATGGCTGGAGATAACGCCTCCTGCCTGTGTGATCAGAATTTCCTCAAAATAATTGAGCTCTGCAACTTTGTCATAAATACTTTGAATGATTTTTTCACTGCAACCGGAATGGGTAATGAATACACGCTTGGGGTCTGCGTTTGCCAGATCCTTTTTCAAACTTTCGAAGTATTTATTCAAAGCAACTTCCATTTTACCCGTGAATTTTTTCGTTACACCCATAGCGCCGTTATGAACGACGATCATCGGATGCAAGCGAAGTGTATTTGCCATTAAAGCGGTGAGTGCTGTACATCTTCCGCCGCGGGCAAGGAAAGTGAGTGTATCAATCACAAAACTTGCGCGGACATTTGCTTTGTTTTTCTCAATATCGGCAAGAATTTCTTCTGCGCTCAATCCTTGTTCGGCGAGTTCTGCGGCGCGGATGACCTGAAGACCGATACCCGTGGAGAGGTTTTGCGAGTCAACGATGAAAAGGCGGTCATATTCATTCTGCGCACCAACCATTTTAACGATACCGCAAGTACCGCTCATTTTACTGGAAATACCAAAGAAAATGATATCTTCTCCTTTTTCCATAAAGGGGGTCAGGATTTGCTTGGTTTTTTCGATGGAAACGGCAGAGGTTTTCGGTGTGGTTTTATTTTTGTTTGCCCATGCAAAAATTGCATCAGGCTTTACGTCAATACCATCGAAATAGCTTTTTTCATCCATGATGATGCACAAAGGATTGATGGAAATATCATATTTGGCAATGAGTTCCTCGGAAAGATCACATGTACTGTCAGCAACGATTCGGACTTTTTTCATAATAAAGAACAGGACTCCTTTAATTTAATAAAATTCGATTTCTTTCAACAAAAACTTCCACATACATCATACACGAAAAATGATGTTTTGTCAAGTCGTATTGAAAAAGTTTGACAAAATGAAATTTATTTGCTATAATAAAAACATTGATGTAATGATACTTTGCTATTGCAGGATGGAAAGAGGGATTAAAACGGATATGAAATGGTTAATTGCTTCGGATATTCACGGTTCTTTGAAATATTGCCGCGAACTGATTCGCGTATTTCATCGGGAAAAAGCGGACAGAATGTTGTTGCTCGGTGATATTTTGTATCACGGTCCGCGAAATGCGCTCCCCGAAGATTATGCACCCAAGGAGGTCATCACGCTTTTGAATGCATATAAAAACGATATTCTTTGTGTGAGAGGAAATTGCGATACGGAAGTGGATCAGATGGTATTGGAATTTCCGATCCTTGCGGACTATGCTATTCTGGCAGAAAAAGAAAAAATGATTTTTGCTACCCACGGACACCGTTTTCACGAAAATAGTCTGCCGCCTCTCCGTAAAGGTGATATTTTGCTGAACGGACATACTCATGTATGCGCTTGCAGAGAATATGAGGATTATATTTATATGAATCCGGGTTCCGTAACGATTCCCAAGGAAAATACGCCTCATGCTTATATGACATTGGAAAACGGAAATTTTCTTTGGAAAGATTTTGAAGGAAATACTTTTCATACATATCAAATATAAGAGAAAGGATTTTATTTTATGACGGAAAAACAGCGTTTTTTGGAAATTTGCAGAACTGAAATCAAAAGAGAAGGTTTAGAAAAATTATTGGACTGGTTGGAAAAGAGTGATTTTTATGAAGCTCCGGCAAGTACCAAATATCACGGAAATTATGCGGGAGGATTGCTCCGCCATTCTTTGAATGTATACGATTGTCTGAAACGGATTGCTTCTCATTACGAAGAAAAAAATATTTCTGCGGAATCCATTGCTATCGCCGCGCTTTTTCACGATGTTTGTAAGGTCAACTTTTATCAGAAAGGTTACCGCAACGTAAAGGATGAACACGGAAAATGGGTACAGAAGGAAATTTATGAAATCAATGAAAAATTTCCGATCGGACACGGAGAAAAAAGCTGTATTATTTTGCAATGGTTTTTCGGGAAATTGGATATTCATGAATTGCTTGCCATTCGTTACCATATGGGATCGTTCGATGCTGCCGTAAAAGGCGGAGATTTTGGGATCAGCAAAGCATATGAAATGGCGCCTCTTGCCGCAATGCTCCATCTTGCAGACCTGGAAGCGACTTATTTGCTGGAAGAAATTCAAACAATTTGACATTTCAGTAAAACCTGTGCTTGACACTTTGCAAAAAATGTGGTAAAATGGAAAAAAATGATTTGTTTTTCAAAAAATAGCTTTTGAAATACGGATGTTTATAATTTTGGAGGATGTACGTTATGAGAAAAGAAGAAATTGCGCTTGAACTTTACAATTCCGCAAAAGAGAATGGCTTTCTTGACACTATTTACGAAGTGATTGGACCGAAAGTGTCCGTCAGCATTGCTTTTACAAAAAAAGCTTGCGAAACCAATATCGATGATATTGAATTTTCTGTTCGTGCCAATAACGCTTTGAAGCGTGCCGGATATTTTGTCATTGAAGATATTGTGGATGCACTCTCCAACGAAACATTAATCCATATCCGTAATCTCGGTAAAAAAACTTTTAATGAAATTCAAACCAAAATTCTCGTCTTTGGCTATGAACGCCTGACAGAAAAAGAAAAACTTCAGTTTTTTGTTGATCTTGTTGAAAGAAACTGCAATTGATCGTAAAAGCCTGTTTTCGTTTGCGCGGAAACAGGTTTTTTTGGACTTCCGGTATTTTCTGAAGATGAATTTTAAATTCATGATATCAATTTATTAATTCGTGCACCCAAATTCAAAAAAGCCACACTATATGGATGAAAGGAAGTGAGGGCATGCAACAAGTGAATGAACTCATGAATCGGCTGATTTATGAGTTTACCGAAAATTATATGGAGAAGTTGTTTTACTTTTGTTTGAAAAAGACAGGGAATAACATGGAAGCCGAAGATCTGACACAGGATATTGCGCTTCAGATTATCACCGCCTTGAATAAAGGTACGGTTCCGACGAGCTTTTCCGCATGGGTATGGCAGATTGCACGCAACCGTTATGCAGTTTGGGCAAAAGCAAAGCATAATCGAAATGAATCGGTATCCGATTCCGATATCAGCAATTATGAGATCGAGGACAAGAGCGAAAATATGCTTGATGAAATGATATGTGCGGAGCAAATGACCTTGCTTCGGCGAGAACTGGCGTTTATCAAGAGTGATTACAGAAATATCATCGTTTCCTATTACGCTGAAAATAAAAACGTTTGTGAGATTGCAGAATCACTCTCTCTTTCCGTCAATACGGTGAAGTCACGGCTTCTTCGTGCAAGAGGAATTTTGAAAGAAGGCATGGATATGGCAAGAGAATTTGGAAAACTGAGTTACAACCCCGAAAATGTTGCATTTGTTATGAATGGAATGATAGGAAAAAGCGGCGAACCATGGAATTATATTTCACGGTTGCTTTGTAAAAACATTCTGCTTGCAGCGTACAGAACTCCCTCTACAGCAGAAGAATTGGCAATGGAGGTTGGAGTGGCGCTTCCGTATATGGAAGAAGAACTATCAGCGCTTGAGAAAGCTACTTTAATGAAGAAAAACGGCAACAAGTATGAAACAAATATCTTCATTGTAAGCAAAGAAACACGGAACAAGATTTACGCACACTTGCGCAGCATTGCACCGGAGCTTACAAAGGCGGTAATAGAGGCGATGGAATACGATATCAAGTGGCGAAATAATAATTATCCGGAATGGCACGAGGGATATCAGCCGTTTGAGGATATGAAATGGGCGCTTCTTATGACAGAAACGGATGCGATCAATTCTTACACGCTAAAGCCATTTCATAAAAATGCCTCAGATTTTGCTAATATCGGTCCTTGGGGACATACACTTCGTCCCAACGGAGGGGAATGGGATATTCTTGGTATGGAAATGCATCATGGAGAAAAGCAGGATTTTGTTGGTCTGAGCGGTTGCGTGTCAAATCCGGACGAGAAAGATCTGCCGGAAATTTGGTTCCGTCAATACAAGTTTAACTTCGGCAAAATCGAAGACCGCACACCTCCGTTTCTCAATTATGCAGACGGTCAGGCGATGATTGCGGTTGCTGAGGGCAAGAGCGAAGAAGCAGACAAAACGATTCTGAAAAGATTGGAATCCTATGGATATATTAAAAATACAGATGATGGATATATTCCAACTATTATGATCATGTATAGGGATAAGCTACGCAAAATGCCTCGGGATGTATACCTGGAATTTCAAGCTCTTCGTTGTAAAGCAGCAGAGATTGCTACGCGGCATTATTTGTTCTGCCGTGAGCAGATCTACAAAGAAATCCCCGAGTTTCTGAAGGATGATGAATTTCAGATTGACCACGCTTGCGCCAATATTTTTTCTATGCGCGAAGCGGTCTTGGAAGAAGCGATCAGACAAGACTACTTAATATTTGATAAGGATAATGACAAGCAGATGCTAGGCGCTTATCTTGTGATATAAAAGAATCTGCCGTGAGCAACCGATCTTTGTGTTCGATCACTCCCGGCAGATTTTTGAGCATGAACGAATGATTTTTGAGTTGGCACTTTGCTCTTGTACCTACATCGGTCAAAATGCCGATAATATCTCCGTAAGGCATGGTATATCTTTGGTTCAGATAACGCAAAGCCGCACCCAGCTCACCATCCGGACCGCCAAGCTGTGATATGATAATTTTCGCATAGAGTGGATTGGGATTTTTGATTTTTACGGGATATTGCAGTTTTTTCTCATAAGCCCACATTAAACATTCGCCTCTCTTTCCCATGGCCACGGTCTGTCGATCCAATGCCAGTCGGTTAAGTCTTGGTTTTCACAAACCGTCAAAGGTCCGTATCTTTTTTCGTATTCCATACGAAGAGTCTTTGCAATTTTTCGGTGTTCATCGTAAAAAGCAAGTGCTTTTCTGTTGCGAGGATGGCCGTCAAGATAAAGAACGGTTTCATAAACAGTAAAATCTTCTTCTTGGATGCGGCGAAGCAAGCGTTCTCTTTCATTCATATACCATTCCTCCTTTTCGGACCGTAAAACGGCATATAGAGTGCCCCAAAAAGCGTTCCGCATTCCAATGCCTTGGTGGGTTCGTTGAGTTCTTCAAAGCTTTGATAAGGAACGTACGCCATGGCGAGCGGAAATCCGGACAAAGGATTGGAGGAAACTGTTCCGCCGGGCATTTCCGGATCGGATGGTTTCGCCGTCTGTACGAAAGACCGATCTTTCAGATTTGCAGAATAAGAAATCGGACGTCTTACCGTATGTTTATAATATTGCATGAAAACAAGATCCTTTCTTTTGAATTGGACGGCGTGGAAGCCGTCCATTCTTATTCTATGCAAAAGAAACGGCGGCGTTATTTTTTGTAAATTGAGGTTGACAATGAAAAAGAATTTGTGCTATGATTATATATAAAAGAAAATAAAGCGGGAGATTTGAATGAAAAATAAAAAAACAAGTGTTTTATTGGCAATTTCCGTGCTTTTGGTTTTTATCGCAATTTTTATTTTTTCTTCTCAGACAGGTGAAAAATCAGGAAATATCAGCCAAAATTTCACGGGAAAATTTTTGTGTTTTTTCGGTTTGACCGATTCCCGTATCAATCATGCGGAACATATTCTGCGTAAATGTGCTCACGTGGTTGAATTTGCGCTGTTGGGTGCTCTTATTTGCATGCTTGCCTTCCGTATTCCGAAAATCAGGGATTCCTGTTATCTTGCCATGGCATTCTCTTTGGCCTTTACTGTGATTTATGCCGTGACAGATGAGATTCACCAAGCTTTTGTACCTGGTAGAGGACCTTCCGTTTGGGATGTACTGTTAGACGGTGTCGGTGCTTTGATTGGAATTTCTGTTACGATGGCAGTTCGTTTTTTCATATTACATAAAAGAAAAAATAAAAGCCGAAATACACATTAAGAAAGGAGATTGTCTTGAAACAGCTTTCATTAGGGAAAAAAATTAAAAATCTTCGTTTGCAAAAAGGAATGACACAAGCAGATCTTGCAGGAGAAACCATTACACGCAATATGCTAAGTCAAATTGAAAATGAAGCAGCACAACCTTCGGTAAACACGATTTTCGAGCTTTCGGAAAAATTGGAAACCCCTACAGAATATTTTTTTTCGGAAATCAGCGATCCGGCTCCTTTTCATAAAATTCGATCCATTGAAAAAATAAGGAAAACGTATGCTTCCGGAGATTACGGAAAATGTATTTATCGGTTGGATAAGCTTGGTGTTTCGGATGATGAAACGGAATTTTTGTATGCTCGTTCTTGTTTTGGAAAGGCGCAGACTTTTTACAGGGAAGGGAGACTTACCGCTTCCGAAGAATTTTTCGGGAAGGCTCTTGTTCATGCAGGGAAAACGGTTTACATAAACGAAGAATTTTTTGGGGTGATTTACCGATATTTGAAAGCCATTCGCAGTATCCGAAAAAGAGAAGATGTTTCGTTTTGTTCGGAAGAAACGGAGCGGAACAAAAATTTTATTTCCGATATTCTGTATCTTGATTTGTTGGAAGGAAAGATGCAAGATTTTGATCTTCGCGAGCTTGCTCCGCCGTACGAAAAACATCTTTCTGTTCACCGCGGCATTTCAGAATCTCTTTCCGAAGAGACAGCAAAGGATTTTATGTGCCGTCTGAAAGAGATTCTGAAAGATTTGGATGACGGACAATATGCAATCCTGAAATATTATATATTATGCGACATGGAAGTGTTGGCTCAAAAAACGGGAGATTATAAATGTGCTTACGAATGTTCTTCCGCAAGACTTATGCTTTCAGAAAAAATGAATACTTAAAAACGGAAAGGAAATCATCATGATCAGAAGATTTTTTCGCTATTACAAGCCGCACAGAAAACTTTTTATTTTAGATTTGCTCTGTGCGTTTGCGTTATCGATCTGCGACCTTTTTTACCCGATGATCACCCGCTCCATGCTGAATGATTATATTCCGAATAAAAAATTGAGAGTTCTTGTGATCTGGGGTGTTTTGCTTTGTGTGATCTATCTCATCAAAATGGGCCTCAAATATTTTATTCAGTATTTCGGGCATGTTGTCGGTGTGCGTATGCAGGCAGATATGCGCAAGGAAGCGTTTGACCATATCGAAAAACTGCCGTTTACTTATTTTGACAATCATAAAACAGGCTCTATCATGTCGAGAATCATCAACGATTTACAGGAAATTGCAGAGCTTGCTCACCACGGTCCGGAGGATTTGATCGTTTCTTGTTTTCTTTTGCTTGGTTCTTTTATTTTAATGGCAACCATCAATATCTGGCTGACGCTGATCATTTTTGCGTTCCTGCCTTTTCTGATCATTTTTGCAGCAAAAAAGCGTTTGAAAATGAGTGCCGCTTTTACAAGAGCAAGGGAAGAGGTTGCGGACGTCAACGCTACATTGGAAAACAGCATTGCGGGAATCCGTGTAGCAAAAGCATTTGAAAACAGCGAATATGAATCCCGTAAATTCCAGACATTCAACGGACGTTTTGTGGAAGCCAAAGGACGTTCTTACCGCGCGATGGCAGAATTTTTTTCGGGAAATGGTTTTATCATTGATGTTCTGAACGTGGTTATTTTGATTGCGGGCGGTATTTTTACATATAAGGGTTGGATCAATTATGCTGATTTTGCTTCGTTTATTATTTTCGTTAATATTTTTATGACACCGATCAGAAATCTTATCAATCTGATCGAGCAACTGCAAGACGGCATGAGCGGTTTTACAAGATTTTGTGAGCTGATGGACACACCGACAGAACAAGATGTCGAAAATGCAGAAATTCTGGAAAATGTAAAAGGTAAAATTGATTTTGATCACGTAAGCTTTGCATACGGGGAAGAATCCAAAGAAGTTTTACATAATGTGAATTTGCATATTGAACCCGGAAAAACGGTGGCACTCGTTGGTCCTTCCGGAGCGGGAAAAACGACGATTTGCCATGTGTTGCCCCGTTTTTACGATATTAAGGACGGAACTGTTTCCGTGGACGGTTTGGATATCACGAAGGTTACGCGTTCTTCTTTGCGCCGTCATATCGGTATCGTAACACAGGATGTATTTTTGTTTACGGGAACGGTATTTGAAAATATCGCATACGGCAAAGAAGGTGCCACGAGAGAAGAAGTCATTGCGGCAGCAAAACTTGCCAATATCCATGATTTTATTGAATCCTTGCCGGATGGTTACGAAACCTTTGTTGGCGAACGAGGGGTCAAACTCTCGGGCGGTCAGAAACAAAGAATTTCCATTGCCAGGGTATTTCTCAAAGATCCCGCCATCCTGATTCTGGACGAAGCGACCAGCGCACT
>JAFQEK010000072.1 GCA_017399025.1 Clostridia bacterium | reverse complement strand
TCAGCGTATCGGGATGTTCCTCGCCCAGAATTTTGCACCGGAGCGCATAGACCTTTTCTTGCACCTCCAACGCTTTCCGATGGTCGCCGAGTTCGCTGTAAGCAACGGCAAGATTGTTCATCCAAGTTAGTGTTTTGTTATCTTCTTCTCCGTACTTTTCTTTGTAATATTGCCATATCCGTTCCGCCCAGAGTACAGCTTTGCGGTAATCCACTTGAATACCTTTACCTTCATTATACATATTGTAAAGCTTTTTCATGGCTTCCAAAAGGTTTGCCTCTGCCGCCATGGTAATGAGTTCGATGCCTCTTTCCGTATTCTTTTCCACGTCAATGCCATCCAGATAGGCAAGACCGATCAGAAAATTATGTTCGGGATCATTATTATTTGCGGCAATGGCAATTTTGGAAAGGGAGTCTAAAAGTCTTGTTTTGAATAGTTCGTTTTCCTGCGGATCCACACATTCGGGAATTTCCAGGAAGTTTGAACAAAGTTCAGCCTTGTCCGTTTCCTCCATTTCGGTCGGCAGAATGTCCATGCCTGCTTTCTTGGCATCGGGATATTCGTGCGCCATCACGTAATTGGGCTTTCCGTCCACGTATTCCAGGAGGTTGGGGGTAACTAAAAGCGTAAAAAGCTTGCTGTCCTGCATCATTTTTTCGATGTTTTGACGGAAGCTTTCCCCGGGGGTTAAAAACTCGTCATACCAGATGGCAATATCACGAAATTCGGGGTGGCTGTGAATGAGTTTCATCAACTCATTTGCATAATGTCTGTCTTTTTTGCGGTAGCTCAAAAAGATGTACGCGTCAAACGCTTTGCGGATTCGTTCTGCCGTTTCATTGCTGATCAGAACGGATTCCAGATATTTTTTCAACTTTTCCTCGTAGGAGATGGCAGTCATATCCTGCACGTACGGACTTAAATACTGCGCTTCTCCGAATTTGTCTTTTGCAGAATAAAATTCGTCAATTCCCGTTTCCATCATGATGGGCAGAACGGGAATGTGTTTTTCTTTGGCGTAACGGAAATCGGAATCCATCGCGCGGTTGGGTTTGCTGAGAAGCTTGAACGTAACGGGAATGACGAACAAGTTCATCTGACCAAGGTCGCTTTCCTTATATTTTTCTTCGATCTCCTCGGTCATGGTTTCCGTGTAAAAAACGGCGCAATCGTGCGTTGCAAAAATATCCTCGCAGACTTTTTCAAAATGTTTTTCAAAATCTTCGGGATGACAGGTGAAATACACACGCGGTTTTCGCTCGGGTGAGGAATTTCCTCTGGTTTTGTAAAGAAACGTTGCCATAGCGGTTCTCCTTTGGATTCATTGTTGTCGGTTATGATTATAGTATAATAGATTTTTTACGGTTTGTCGATATTTTTCGTTGCATTTTCTTTTGTGTGATAAAAAATGAGGATAAATTTTTAGTTTTCCTTATCAATTCTTTCTTTATTCAAGAAAATATTCATAAAAATTTTATAAACTTGTTGACTTTACAACAAGTAAGGAGTATAATGAAATTGTTGTAACATCAACGAAAATAAAAAGTTGAAAAAACAGAACGGAGTTTTCTTATGACAAAAACGCAAAAAATCCTGACCTCGATTTTCAGCATTTTTCTTTGCGCTCTATTCTTTTTTTCCGTATTGGATACGGTGGAATTGGAGCAAAAAACGAATTTTGACCGCGCAAACATTATGGCGCACATCGAAAAACTGACCGAAAACGGGCCTCGTTCCGTTACGAATCCCGAAAGCAACCAAGCAGCGCTGGATTATATGGAATCCGTACTCAAAGGTTACGGACTCGTGAACGAAGATACGGACGGGAAGCCTGCATATCTCATTCAGAGTTATATTGCCCAGGATGATAAATACCAGAGCTTTGCACTGAAAAATATCATCGTTCATATTCCTGCCAATGCCGAAACGAAATCCGGCGATGCAATCATGTTTATGGGTCATACGGACTCCGTACCCATGGGTCCCGGCGCTTCCGATGACGGCGTTGCCTGCGCAACGATGTTGGAAGCTATCCGTTATTATCTTGACCGTATGGAAGACGGTTATACGTTGACCAACGATCTTCTTTTCTGTTTCGTTAACGGGGAAGAATACGGTCTTTACGGTTCCACAGCGCTGAAAGAAGAATTCAAGGGCTTTAACGATGTTCTGAACCGCGTGAAATTTCTCACGAATCTGGAATCCCGCGGTACGAGCGGCACGGTAATTATGTTTGAAACCGCAAAGAACAATTATGAAACCATAAAGCTTTTCTCCGAAGTCAATCAATCCATTTTCACTTGCTCCATTGCAACCCTCGTTTATGATACCATGCCCAATTACACGGACTTTACCACATTCAAGGAGGCTTATCAGGGCTTGAATATGGCAAACATCACGGGCGGTGAAAATTATCATACGCAAAACGACAGTTTCGCAAACACAGGAAAGGTCTATATTTCCCAACAGGCGCAGATTGTGGATGGATTGATTGAAAAACTCTCAAATTACGAGCTTTCCCGACTTTACGATGCAGAGGAATCTGCCATTTTCTTCTCCTTCCTGAACCTGACCACCGTGGTTTACAATCAGACCACTGTGATTGTTCTTGCCGTTCTCTGTATCTTGCTTTTGCTTGGCAATATTCTGCTCGGTGTTTTCAGAAAACAGAATCATTTCCCCAAAACGGCAAAAGCGTTTGTCGGTATTGTTGCTGCCTTGGCACTCAGCGCAGGAGCGGCGTTTATCTGCTACTATCTCTTCCAATGGATTGCCGTTCTGACGGGTGCGATTGATGTGCATATGATCGGCACGATCCAATATTCCAATACGGCAATCGTGATCGGTATCGGCATTCTTTCTCTTGCCATGACCTTGATCGCCGTACATTTCTCGGTGAAGCTTCTGAAGATTGAACGCCGCGATCTCATCCGTGCGTTCGCTTACTTGCACGCCGTTCTCGGTATTGCGCTTTCCTTTGCGCTTCCCCCCGCAAGCTATCTTTTCATTTTCAGCGGTATTCTTTTCACTGTAAACGAACTTCTGATTTCGGCTTTTCCGAAGAAAAATATCGAAAATCTTCACCTCGAGCTTCTTGTAACCGCTTTGTATTTCCCCCTGATCATTCCCGTGATCGTTCTCGCAACCTCTGCACTCGGCTTGAGCATGGCTTATGTTTATGCGATTGTCTTTACGCTTTCCGTATTTGCGCTCGCCGCTTCCATGCTTCCTCTTTGCCGTTATCTCTCCGTTCGTATGGTTTCCAAGAAGATAAAATCCGTTTCTTCTGCGGAGGGCGCGGTCCATATTCTTGCAGTTTCGCTTGTGATTTTCCTTTGTGTCAGCTTCGGAAAGCCCAATGCCGCTGCCAATCTGCAAGGCAAACAGAATATCGTGAAGCTCCCTTATGACGATGCGCTCGTTTACGTTGTGGATGAAAAAGGAAATGCGGAATACCGTATTTACGACCTGAACTCTGTCGGCGCTCTCAAGCCCTACAGTCCCGAAATGAAGTATGTAAACGATGAATATTACGTCGGCACGGGCGATCGGAAAGATATTGCGCTTTCCGTGCTTTCTTCTGCCGAAGACGATACGCTGAATATTGAAAAATCGGCAAAGGATTCTTTGATCTATCTGGAAATCCAAAGCAACGGTGCGGATTTCTTCACTGTTTCCGATGGCAATATCACACGCTCCTATGAGCTTACGGATGAGGTTTATACCATCAAGCTTCACAGCAATTGTACGGTAACCTTCCATGGCGCGGCGACCGTTTCTTATAAAGAAGTTGTACGCGATTATGCGCCCCTGGTTCCCGCAGCTTATGCAAATGACAAAGAGCCTTTGCATTTCAATCTCTGGATGACAGATTCTTTCATTTTCGAATAAAATCCTCCTTAACAAAAAAATCCGACATCGTCGGGTTTTTTTGTTTGTTTTTTTGAGGGGTTGTTTTCAATACTTCCTGGACTCGTCATGACGTTGGCAGAAGAACACGCAAGTCGGCAGCTATTTCTGATCACGTTGGAAACTCTGGTATATTTGGGTTCAAGCTTAATCCTTTTGCTTCCCGTTTTTTATGTGATTGCAGAATTTTTCGGGTAAAACACATTTTGAGCGGCAGAAATATCTCTAAAATATAAAAAAGTGGGCGTTGCCCGCTTTTTTATTCGGTTCGGGTTCATTCAACAACAGGGAAATCGCTCCTTCCGCTTTCGGGAAATCCGAAAGCTCTGCGCGGTTTTCCAAAATGAAGGCAAGATATACTTTTTTCTTTTCCTCGGAATAGGATGCCAGATTTCGATATACGGCAACCGCATAACCCGCAGCTGCCTGCAACCGCATCTCTTCATTGAGAAACGGCAATACCAGAGAAACGCCGATCACGGGCAGATTTTCTCCGAGTGCTTCGGCGAAAACGAGTTTTTTCGGTAAAATAACATAAGGGAGAGCGCGGCAATGCGTAAAAGCCAGCGCGCCGATTTTGCAAACGCTTTCGGGAATATGAATGCGTTTCAGATTTTTGCAAAAAGCAAATGCGGCACTTCCGATTTTTTCCACACCTATGGGGATTTCTATCCCCAAAAGACCTGCGCAAAGGGCAAACGTGCTCTCTTTGATTTCCGTGATTCCTGATGGAAGACGGACTTCCCGTAAACGCAAACACCGTTCAAACGCCGATTTGCCGATTTTGGTAACCGTTTCGGGAATCGAAAGCGATTCCAAGCCCGAACAGCGTAAAAATGCCATATCTCCGATACAAGCCAGACCGTCCGGAAGCTCTGCATGCAAAAGACCTTTGCAGCCAGCAAAGGCATAGGGCGCAATTTCTTTTGTTTTTTTGGGAATTTTGCTGTTCCGACAGCCGCAGATCAATTTTTCGTCTGACGTTTGAATCAGACAATCGTTTTCCGAACGGTAAACGGTGTTTTCGGGAGAAACCGCAAAGTGTTCCAAGCCTTTGCAATCGGAAAAAATACCGTCTCCGAGTTTGGTTACACTGCGCGGAATACAGACTTCTTTCAGATTTTCGCAGCCGATGAACGCAAACGCACCGATTTCGGTTAATCCGTCAGGAAGGACAATGCTTTTAAGCGCACGGCAATCGGCAAACGCATAACTTGTGATTTTTTGAATTTCTTTGGGGAGGATGATTTCTGCTTCCGTCCCCGTATATTTTTTCAATACGCCGCCGTGAATGATAAAAGATTCGTTACGGTTCATTTTGCTTTCTCCGATCCGCTCGTTTGATTTTCAAAAACGGAAAACAGTGTTTCGGCAATGGCGTTCATGCGTGCCCTGTCTGCTTTCAGAACCTGTCTGTCATAGGTCAGAAGTCCGTTGGTTTCGTCCTCCACATCGCTGACCTGCGTTAAAACCGCGGCGCAAAGACCTCTTTGAATCATCGGGACGATTTCATCCAGGTAGAGACGTTCCAAGGCATTCATAAAATCCTCTTGTTTTTCAAAGAAACGGTAACCGTAATTTCGGTCAAGATTGAAAGAATGCCCCTCTACCTTATGGGAATATCCGCCGAATTCGGATAGAAAGAGCGGTTTTTCGTTCGGTTTGAGATTGATTTTTTTGAAATAGATGTGCTCGCTTTTTACATCGCTCTTTGTTTGCGCGAACCATCCCGATGTGGCATCGAAAATACGGGACGGATCGATGTTTTTGAGTTTTTCATAGATGCGGTCAGCATCGTACTGTCCCCAACCCTCATTGAATATCGTATAAGCGCAAACGCAGGGGTGGTTATACAGATGACGGAGTGTTTCTTCGCAATCGCGCTCAAACAGTTCGCGGCGGCGTTTGCTTGCTCTGTGAGAGATTCCTTTTTTCAAGCCGATGGTAGGTAATGCGGTATCCAGAAAGAAAGAATAATCCCCGCTGTTGACCATATCCTGAAAGACGATCATACCGAGGCGGTCGCATTCGTAATAAAAGAGATCGGGCTCGATTTTGATATGCTTACGGAGCATATTAAAGCCGAGTGATTTCATGGTTCGGATATCAAAGCGGAACCCTTCGGGAGAAGCGGGCAGATAAATGCCATCGCTGTAATAACCTTGGTCCAAAATGCCGTGGAAAAAATAAGGCTTTCCGTTGAGAGCAAGATAATTTTTTCCGTTTACGCGAACCGTTCCGACCGTACGGAGCGCAAAATAGGACCGGACGGTATCTTCTCCGCTTTTGAGTGTCAAAGGATAGAGATGCGGATGTTCGGGTGTCCAGAGAATCGGATTTTCTATGGAAATTTCGGTTTTATTTCCCGAAAAACAGTATTCTCGTAAGCCGTTCGGTGTTTCCACCGTTAAAATTTTTTCTTCTTCGCCGCCTTCGGTTTCTATGGAAATGCCCGTCAGGGAAGGCGTAATTCTGATCGAGCGGATAGCGTTTTCGGGTACGCTTTCCATCCAGATTGGTTGCCAGATACCGCTGATGGGCGTATACCACATGCCGCCCCGTTTTTTTCTTTGTTTTCCGTAAGGAATTTCGGAATCGAGAGTGTCCCGGATCTCAATGTAAAGCGTATTTTTCCCTGCATGAATGTGTTCGGTGATATCGAAAGAGAAAGGAAGATATCCTCCGATATGTTCGCCAAGCTCTTTTCCGTTGAACGTAACTTTCGCAATCTGATCGCAAGCGCCGAAATGTAAAAGCGTTCGCGCGCGCAGAAATTCCGAAGGAACGATAAAGGTTCGGACATATACATATTTTTCGTTTTCTTTTGGTGTTTTTTCAATCTCCGAGAGCGCGGATTCGGGAGGAAAGGGGACTTTGATCATCCCCACCACTCTTTTTTTATCGTTATTGATGGAGAGAAGTGTCCAATCTCCGTTCAAAGAGAAAAAGGATTCTCTTTTCATTTGCGGTCTGGGATAAATATCCCATGCATTTGCTTCGTTTTCAAAAGGCGTTTGCAAGCGAACCGTTTGTATTTTTTTCATTTGACTATCTCCGTTCATTTTTATTCCATAGGAAATTGCCGGGAACGAACCTCGCTGTTTCAATTGTTTGGAAGCAAGCAAAACGACGGTAGGCGGAGTACAGATTGCCAAGCAATCTGTTACCGAGCGGGGTGCCCGATTTTTGTATTCAGTATAGCATATAGAATTGCTTTTTTCAAGCGCGTTCATTCAAAAAACCGGCTGTATTTTTCATATATGTTTGACATACTTCGGATTTTATGGTATAATACCAATGGACTTTATAACAGAAAATATCTTATTTGAAATAGAACGGAGAAAATTATGAAAAGGATTTACCGATTTTTGATATTGCTCGGTATACTTTGTTTTGCGCTCGGCATCTGCGGTACGGCATACGCCGCAAACGCACCTATAGAAAACGAAGCAATTACCTCATCGGAGGATATCATCTTTTCAACAACGGAGGAAGCGGTATTCTATCTGCGCGAGCGTATGAAGCTCAGGGATATTTCGGTCAGCGTACGCCTCCAAGGCTTTACGTCGGTTACTGCGCAAAGTTTGTTTTATCAAGCTTGCGAGCATACGGGTAACCCGAAGGAAGGGGACTATCTCAAGCACAATTTATACAAGGTTTCTTTGGATGAAGCGGTTGGAAACGCTTCTGACGGTACGATTTATACAGAATTCACGTATACCTTTCAATGGCTTTCCAATGCTTCCATGGAAGCGGAGATTGATATTGCGGTCCGAAAGGTTTTGGACGAACTGAATCTCTATCACGCTTCCAATTATGAAAAAATCAGGGGCGTGTACGATTGGGTTACGGAAAACGTAGATTATGACTTTGATAATTTAGACGACGATACTTATTTATTAAAGCACAGCACTTATGCGGCTTTGATTCAAAAGAATGCTGTTTGCCAAGGCTATGCAACGCTCTATTACCGCTTGATGCTGGAGCTCGGTGTGGATTGCCGATATATTTCCGGTGATGCCGATGGAGAGCGCCACGGATGGAACATCGTTTATTTGGACGGAAAATATTACAATATGGATGCCACGTGGGACAGAGATCTGATGGGACATTACCGACACTTCCTTTGCACGGACAATAATTTCCCACAGCATGACCGCGACAGCCAATATACCACGGCTGAATTTCACTCAAAATATCCTATGGCAATCGTTCCGTATGTTTTTCACGTTGCCGCTTCCGGTACGATCAATCAGAATATGGCTTGGGTATTGGATAAGGATACGGGTACACTGACCGTTTCGGGAAAAGGCGCGATCCCCAGCTACCGTTTTTCCAATGCGCCCTGGTATCCTTACCGTGAAAGCGTGAAAAAAATCGTTGTTTCGGAAGGTATTACCGAGGTTGGCGAACGCGCTTTTTATTGGTGTGTCAACGCAACCTCCGTAGAGCTCCCCAACAGCTTGATTGCCATTCGGGAATACGGCTTTAACAATCTTCAGGCTCTGCAATCCATCACCTTGCCTCCCAATCTGCAAATTTTGGAATTTTGCGCTTTTTCTGAGTGCAGAGGATTGAAAACCATCACTTTACCCGACAGCGTTCATACCGTAGGCACCAGCTGCTTTTCTTTGTGCTATTCCTTGAGAGAGGCAACGCTTTCGGCAGGCATGAAAACGGTTCCGAACAGTATGTTCTTCGGTTGTCATAATCTTCGCCGGGTAACGCTTCCCGAAGGCATTACGACGATTGAAAGTACGGCATTCTCCGACTGCTATCTGACCTCGTTTACCATTCCCAAAACGCTGACGCAAATCGGAACATCTGCCTTTTCGGGATGCAAGGGTTTGAAAAGCTTTACGGTGGAAGCGGGAAATCCGATGTTCAAAAGCATCGACGGCGTGCTTTTTTCCGCAAACGGAGAACATCTGATCTCTTATCCTGCAGGAAAAAGTACCTTTGAATATTTCATTCCTTATGGAACGAAATATATTGATTACGGCGCTTTCAGAGATGCAGACTGGCTCTATTATGTAAATTTCCCTGCGACTTTGTTGGAGATCGGAAATTATTCCTTCTCGTGGTGTGATAATCTGAGATCGCTTACGTTTCCTTCAAACATCACGAAAATCGAAGATTCCGCTTTCCGAAGCTGTATCAGATTAACGAGCGTTACTTTTTACAATCAATCTGTCATATTGGAAGAGGGCGGTGTTTTTGCGGAATGCGACAGCTTGGTTTCCATTACATTACCCACCCAAATCACGGAAATTCCGGGATCTTTGTTTTATGGCTGCGCGAAATTGAAGGACGTTACCATTCCTGCAACGGCAAGCAAAATCGGCAGTGCAGCTTTTATGGATTGCGACAGCCTGGTTTCTATCACCATTCCGGGAAGTGTAAAATCCATCGGACGCCAAGCGTTTGACTTTTGCAACCGGTTGGAAACTGTTATTTTGCAGGAAGGTGTTGTTCGGCTGGAGGATTATTGCTTCCGTAATTTACCCTCGTTGAGAAGTATTACCGTTCCGCAATCCGTAACCTCCATCGGCAAGGAGTTTTTGGCAGAAACCCCGTATGTTACCATGTCGGTTTCCTGCGGAAGCTATGCTTATAACTATGCTGTGAACAACAGAATCTCTTATAGCGCAAATCATGTTGTAAATCTGTTTTCGCACACGGTTCAGCCTACCTGTACGGGAAACGGATATCATTATTATCGGTGTAAATGCGGCTCCAGAACCTCTACAGTTGTGATTTCTCCAACAGGGCATACTTCGGTCATTGTTTCGGGTAAGCCGGCAACCTGCACCGAAAGCGGTCTGACGGATGGAACCGTTTGCTCTGTTTGCAATAAAATTTTGGTAAGCCAGAACATTATTCCCCCGAAAGATCACGCTTGGGGAGAAGGCATTGTTACAAAAGAACCTACCGAAGTATCTCCGGGGATTCGCACCTATACCTGTGCAGCCTGCGGAGAAACCAAAACTGAAGAAATTCCCATGTTGGAGCATAAGCACCAATATATAAGCGTGGTTACTTCGCCGACTTGTACCGAAAAGGGCTTTACCACGCACACCTGTAAGTCCTGCGGAGATTTCTATACCGATACGTATATCAATGCAAAAGGACATATGGAAGTTACGGACAAGGGCAAAGCGCCGACTTGTACCGAAAGCGGTCTGACGGACGGCAAGCATTGCTCCGTCTGCTCGGAGGTTCTGCAGAAGCAGGAAGTGATTCCTGCAAAAGAACACAGCCTGGGCGTATGGACACAGACGAAAGCACCAACCTGCACCGAAAAGGGTGAAGAGCGCAGAACCTGTGCCGATTGCTCCCACTTTGAAACGAGAGAAATCTCTGCGAAAGG
>JAFQEK010000071.1 GCA_017399025.1 Clostridia bacterium | reverse complement strand
TTTCCTTTACTCCTTTTAATTGTATAGCCTAATTATACCATTCGTTTTAATAAAAGTAAAGGGATTCCTCTATTTTTCTTCTCTTTTCTCTTGTTTTCTTCGTTTTTCTGGATGTATAGCCTAATTTTGCGGGAATTTAGGATACAAGTGAAACTCGGATAGGCGAGCAAGTTCCAGCGGGCGTTGCCCGCTTTTTTATGCCATAGGAAATTGCGCAAAACCGATCTCGCCGTTTGCGTTGCCCGCTTTTATGGGAAAATATTACTCAAACAGAGGGGGGTTCTCATGTTTTTCAATTTTTCGTGCCCGGAGGTATGACTATGAAAAAAATTTTTTTATTTGCACTGGTATGTATACTGGTTTGCTTGTTTTCTCTCACATCTTGCGATAATGCCGAAGACGGCGAACAAACGAAGAACAGCGATTCCATGACCGAAACCGATGACAAAAATAACAGTCCGGGCGAAAACTTCCCGGTATGCCAACATGTTTTCGGAGAATGGGAAACCGTAAAGCAGGCAACCTGCAAGGAGGAGGGTGAGCAGATCAGAATTTGCGGCAAATGTTCCGAATCCGAGAAAAAAGCTGTTGCAAAAAACGACTCTCACGTACCCGTTACCGATGCGGCTGTTCCCGCAACCTGCAAGAACACGGGACTGACCGAAGGCAGCCATTGTACGGTTTGCGGACTCGTCTTTGAAAAACAGCAAACCGTGCCAAAACTTGCACATACGGTTGTAATTGACAAAGAAATTCCGCCGACATGTAAAAATACGGGATTTACGGAAGGCTCTCATTGTTCCGTCTGCACCTCGGTGATCGTAAAACAGCAGAGCATTCCGATGTTGGATCATCAATATGAAAATAATATATGTAAAGATTGCGGCACGCAGAAATTCAGCCAAGGCTTGATGTATGAAAGCATTGACGGCGGTTATAAGCTGATCGGCATCGGCTCTTGTACCGATAAGGAAATCATCGTTCCCTCAACTTATAACGACCTGCCTGTGATTGCAATCGGAAGCGAAGCATTTTTGATTGATTCCATGTCCAATGAAACAATCAAAAGCATTATTCTATGCGAAGGAATCCGAATCATTGAAGACAGTGCTTTTGCTTGGTGTAAAGCGGTCGAATCCATCAGACTTCCCGAATCATTGGAAAGCATCGGAAGCATGGCGTTTTTATATAATTCGTCCCTGAAATCCATCACCATTCCCGACAAGGTAACCGTTATATCGAAATCCATGTTCGTAAATTGCAGAAATTTGAAATCGGTTACGCTCGGAAACCAAACCACCACGATCGGAAACTTCGCTTTTGAGCTTTGCGGCATTGAATCCATTGTGTTACCCGAAACGGTAGAGTACATCGGCAAAGGTGCTTTTCGGGAATCTTCCGTAAAAACCTGCAATATCCCTCAAGCCTTAACCTATCTCGGTGAAGAAGCCTTTTATAAATCCGATATCGAAACCATGGTTTTTGGCGGAAATTTATCCGAAATCCCTGCGAAAGCATTTCAGGATTGCGATGCATTAACATCCGTTGTTCTGAATGAAAGTATAAAGAAAATCGGTGAAAGCGCATTTAATCACGCTTCCAATCTGGAAACGGTGTTTTTCTCTGCCGGACTTACGGAAATTGAAAAGGAAGCATTTTGTTTTTGCTCCAAACTCAAAAAATTACCCTTGCCCGAAGGATTGATCTCCATCGGAAGCGATGCATTCCGATACAACGAAGCTCTGACAGAATTGAACTTGCCCTCCACACTGAATCAAATCGGAGATATGGCATTCATTCACTGCGAATCGCTGAAAACCGTAACGCTACCCGCAGGTCTAAGCGTGCTCGGCGGACAAATTTTTGACAGCTGTGGACTGGAAAGCGTAATCATGGAAGATGGGATTGAAACCGTTTCTGCGGGAATGTTCAGAAATTGTGAAAGCTTGAAAAGCTTTGTTTTTCCGTCAACGCTGAAAACCATTCAAACACAAGCCTTTTCCGGTTGTGATGCCCTTGCCGTTTCATCGCTTCCCGATTCCCTGATATCCGTTGCAAGCGGTTCTTTTGAAAACTGCAAATTTCTGAATTTTACACTTACCGAAAAATTCTCGGAATTTGAAGGCTTGCTGCGAGGAACGAAAATCGAAGGACTTATTTTTGCTGATGGTGTTACCGAAATTGCAAAAGCCATGTTTGCCGACGCGAACATTTCCGTTATTACCATACCGGAAAGCGTTACGAAAATCGGAGAAAACGCATTTATGAACTGCCGGACACTGCATACCGTTGTATTTCCGTCCTCTCTGTTACAGATCGGTTCACATGCATTCAGCGGCTGCAAATCCCTCGCAACGGCAGTGCTTCCCGAATCCTTGGAAAAAATCGGCGAAGGCGCTTTTGCGAATTGCACGCAATTGGCTGAAGTAACCGTTCCCAATATAGACCTGACCGATGTTTTTCAATCCTGCAATATCCGAAAGGTATATTTCAACGGAACGAAAGATGAAGCGCAAACGTATATTTGCAAAGCATTTCCGTATGGTTCAAAAGTGCTGATCTGTTGCCGTGACGGCGATATTCTGCAATAAGATCATCTTCAGGAACACAGGACATCCGAATTTCGGGTGTCCTTTTTGGTTCCATAGGGAATCCCGGTTTGTTTTTCAGGGCAACAGCATTTACTTTTTAAGACTCATTTTATAAAAACTCTGATGCCATCGAATTTCGTTACTAAACTTTTTTCTTTGCCAAAAAGAAAAAAGTTACAAAAAAGAAGTTGGCGAGCTTGGGCAGCTCGACCGCCTGTGCAGATTTTTTGCTTTCAGCGGAGATGAACTTGTAAAAATCGAGACGCAGGTATGTACATTATGGC
>JAFQEK010000011.1 GCA_017399025.1 Clostridia bacterium | reverse complement strand
TCAGTGCTTCCGCATTGGTATTGTGTTCAACAGCCTGCATATACTGACCTTGCGTGAAAAGCTTCATATTAAAGTTCTGAATATCCTGCGCTTTCCAAAGGCGGAGGTTATTGACAGCGGTATTGTCGTAACCGGAAATCATAATATCGTAGGGGACCGCCTGCACTTCATCGTAATCCACATGATTGATGTTGAGTCTTCCGTTTTCCCATTCCTCGCAAACTCTTCCGCCGAAACGGACGGAAAATGTTTTATCCGTTCTGGGAACAAGCCAGCCTTCCGAACCCGGCATCCAGATATCAGGCAGTTCAACCTGGTTTCCTTCAATGATTTTCTGTTTGAAAAGACCGTATTCGTAGCACAGAGAAAATCCCGTTGCAGGGTAATCAAGGGTTGTGAGAGAATCCATAAAGCAAGCCGCAAGTCTGCCGAGACCGCCGTTTCCGAGTCCCGGATTGGGTTCCGCTTCGTAAAGCTCGTTGATATCACAGCCAAGTGCCTTTACCGCCTTTGCATAAGCATCTTCAATGCCAAGATTGCGCAGATTGTTTTTGAGGGAGGGTCCGATCAAAAACTCCATACACATATAATATACGCGTTTTGCCTTATCTCTTTTGACAAGACGGCGGTATGCCGAGCGTTTTTCCGTGAGCATATCCTTCACGGTAAGAATGACTGCTTTATAAACCTGCGTTTTCGTTGCTTCTTCGGGACGAACACCGAAATATCTGGAAATTTTACTTTCCAGAATGTCCTTGATATCCTGCTCCGTATAATTTCCGTTTACATTAAACTGATCCATTGTTTTGATCTCCTTCTGAGTAAAAGTGTATGCGCCGCTACACTGCCTGTTTTTGCTGCGGAAATTGCATCCTGCCAATCTTACCATTTTTTCATCTCTGAACAAGGCAAAGATCGGTCAGGCAAGCAACCTCCTGCAGGCGTTGCCCGCTTATCTTCTGCGTTTGAAATTCAACAGGCTCTCGTAGCAAGAAATATATTCTGCGGCGGAAGCATTCCAGGAGAAGTCCACCTGCATGACTTTTTCGACAAGCTCTGTCCATTTTTCGGTATCTTCGTAGAGCAATTCCGCTTCGCGGATGACGTGGAGCATGTCATGAGCATTATATGCGGTAAAGGTAAATCCGTTACCGCTTCCATCAAAGCCGTAAGGCTTGATGGTATCGTAAAGACCGCCCGTTTCACGCACAATCGGAACAGCACCGTAACGGGAAGCGATCATCTGAGAAAGTCCGCATGCCTCGCTCTTGGAAGGCATAAGGAAAATATCCGCGCCTGCGTAAATCAGTTTGGAAAGCGCGCGGTCGTAAGTAAGATTGATGGAAGCTCTGCCGGGATAACGCTTTGCTGCGTTTTCGAAGAAGTTTTCGTACGCTTTGTCGCCCGTACCGAGAAGAATGAACTGCACTTCGCTCTTCATCAGTTCGTTAAAGACAGCAAGCACCAGGTCAAAGCCCTTGTGGGAAGCCATTCTGGAAATCATGGCGATAACGGGAATATCGGGATCCACGTCCAGACCGAATTTCTTCTGCATAGCTTCTTTATTTTTCTGTTTGCCCGTCAGATCGTCTGCACTGTAAGCAAAAGGCAGGTCAGGATCGTTTTCGGGATTGTAGTAAACCATGTCAATACCGTTGACAATACCGCCGATCTTGTCTTTGTTCTGACGAAGGATGTTCTGCAAACCGCAGCCGTAAGCTTCCGTCTGGATTTCCTTCGAATAATTCGGACTTACCGTGGTTACGTAGTCTGCACAGACAACTGCACCTTTGGTCAAGTTCAGCGCGCCGTCGTATTCCACAATCATATTATCCGAACCCGCAAGATCGAAAACGTCTTCCAAAAGATTCATCTCATATACGCCCTGATATTCGATGTTATGAATGGTGTAAACCGCACGGATGCGGAAATATTCGGGAATCAGCGTATAGCTTCTCTTGAGTTTGATCACAGCAAGAGCAGTCTGCCAGTCGTTTGCATGGAAAACATCGGGATAAAAATCAACCGCGCTCATCAGCTCCAGAACAGCGACAGAGAAGAACGCAAAGCGTTCCGCATCGTCAAAGCAACCGTAAAGACTGCTTCTTCTGAAATAATATTCGTTGTCAAGGAAATAAAAGATTACGCCGTCTTTTTCCAAAGAATAAATGCCGCAATAAAGCTTACGCCAAGCAAGCGGCACCATCATGTGCTTTACATAAGTCATTTTCTTGCGCCATTCCTGCTTGATCTGACCGTAATACGGCATAACCACGCGAACGTCGCATTCGGGATTTTTTTGTTTGACAGCCGCGGGGAGAGAACCGAGAACATCTCCCAATCCACCTGTTGCCGCAAAGGGCATAACTTCACTGCCCGCATACAATATCTTTTTCATATTCATATATCATGACCTATCCTTTCTGATTTGATTCAAAAAATTGATAAAACGCCGATATTTGGTATATTCTTTTCTGATTCTGGAAGCAAGAAGTAAAAGCCAATGAAATTCACATTCCCTCTTACTTCTTACTTCCATACCGTATGCGGGCAAATATACCCGCATACGGAAACATGTGCTGACGGCTTGAAAATCAAACCATTCTGCCTCTGTCGATATAAAGCGGCAAGGTTGTGTGACCGGAAATATTGACATTGTTTCGGATCACAACATTCTTATCGCAGACCGTATACGCAACGGAAGAAGAATCGGAAATGATGGTATCCTGGAACAGAATACTGTTCTTGACAACCGCGCCTTTTCCGACTCTGACACCACGGAACAGAATACTGTTTTCAACCGTGCCTTCAATCACGCAACCGTCGGCAATCAGAGAATTTTCAACCTTGGAATATTCGCTGTAATAGGTAGGCGCAGAGTTGCGGACCTTAGTAAAGATCGGTCTTTCTTCCACACCGAACAGCGAGTCAAACATTTCCTTATTTTCAATCAATTGCAGGTTGTGCTTGAAATAATCCTCGAAAGAAGAAATGCAAGCGAAAAATCCTTCATATCTGTATATGCGGAGATTTCTTGTATACAGACTCTTGAGGAAAATATCTCTCGTAATGCTGGTATAACCGTGCGCGGTTGCATCCAGAACGATCTCCTGCAAATATTTGCGGTTCAGGACGAGCATGTTCAGGCTGACATCCGCAAAACCATCAAAATTGGTGGGGTTGGGAAGCATATCCGTGATTCTTCCCTCGCGGCTGGAAAATATAATGGTATTGGCCCTTGCGGTTACACGGTCAAGCTCCATGCGTTTTACGGCAACGGTAACGTCCGCACCGCTTGCGATATGGTCATTGATCATATCATTGAAATCAATATTGCAGATCACGTCGCAATCCGACATCACAACATAATCGGAAGTCAGCTGCGCGATAGAATAACCAACACTCTTCAATGCATCCAATCTCGTATTGCAAGCGGTGTTGAGTATTCCCGCGTTAGAATTGATATACGGAGGGAGAATTTTAACACCGCCCGAACGGCGCGCAAGATCCCAGTCCTTACCCGTACCGATATGGTCCATCAGAGAATGGTAATTGTACTGTGTGATGACGTTGATATTGCTGATATTGGAGTTTACCATATTGGAAAGCGGAAAGTCGATCAGACGGTAGCGGCAGCCGAAAGGCACGGATGCAAGAGTACGAACTCTTGTAAGCTCCGAAATATCATTATCGTGAAGATTCGAAAAAATAATTCCTGTTACTGACATTTCCATTACCTCCTCAAGCAATATAGTCTTTGATGTTGGCGGCATCGATCATCAAACCGCCATCAATCTTGCTGTTTGCGGGGAATTCCAGTTTGGAACCGACCAAAAGCAATTTTTGGGATTCCTTGCTCTCACCGATCACGCTGTTTTCACCGATCACCGTGTCGCTGTCCACAATCGCGTATTCCAATTTCGCACCCGCGCAGATACGGACACCGCTCATGATCACGCAATCCTTGACAACCGCACCTTTCTCAACGATAACGCCGTTTGCCAGAACGGAATTTTCAACCGCACCTTCAATCACACAGCCTTCCGTAATCATAGCGTTTTTGATTGTGGAATCTTTGCCGATTCTGTGGGGCGGGAATGCGTTATGGCGGTAGAAAATACGGAAGTTACGGTCGTAAAGATCGAAAGCGGGAGGATTTCCGAGAAGATCCATGTTCGCTTCCCAAAGACTGGTCAGCGTACCGACGTCTTTCCAATAGCCTTCAAAGGTATAGGAATACATCGGACAGCCGTCTGCAAGCATATTCGGAATGATGTTCTTTCCGAAGTCATTGGAAGATTCGGGGTTGGCTTCGTCTTCAATCAGATACTTTTTCAGAACCTCTGTCGTGAATATGTAAATACCCATGGAAGCTTTGTTGCTCTTCGGGAACTTCGGCTTTTCTTCAAATTCGATGATCTTGTTATTTTCATCCGTATTGAGAATACCGAAACGGCTCGCTTCCTCCATCGGAACTTCAAGAACGGCAATGGTGCAGTCAGCGCCGTTTCTCTTGTGTTCTGCGAGCATTTTGCTATAGTCCATTTTATAAATATGATCACCGGACAAGATCAGCGTGTATTCGGGATTGTAACGCTCGATGAAAGTGAGGTTCTGATAGATCGCGTTGGCTGTACCGCGATACCAGTCTTTACCTCCCTTCGCCTCGTAAGGAGAAAGAACCGTTACGCCGCCGCGTGTGCGGTCAAGATCCCAGGGTTCGCCGTTACCGATGTATTCGTTCAGAACAAGAGGCTGATACTGTGTCAGAACGCCGACGGTATCAATGCCGGAATTCACGCAGTTCGACATCGGAAAGTCGATGATACGGTATTTTCCTCCGAAAGGAACTGCCGGCTTCGCTGTTTTTTCCGTCAGCGTATAAAGCCGGCTTCCCTGACCGCCCGCAAGAAGCATTGCGATACATTCTTTTTTTTGGAACATAAGAATTACCTGCCTTTCGTTTTATTGTAACATATTCATTCGTTCGCTTTTCCATTCACGAAAAAACCGTGAAAAACAAGTCGGACGATGCCGGGGAATCGGATTCCGTACGGCATAGATAGACTAAAATAATTATATATGAATCTTATAAAAAAAGCAAGGTTTATTCAAGATTTTCAGCACACATCACTATATTTTTGTTCAAAATCACAAAGGTTCCGTTTCGTTTGAAAAGAAAACGGCGGAATGCATACAGCGTTCCGCCCGAAATCCCATATTTTTATTCTCATTCGCATTTGATCAAACACAAGCAGAATCTGCCCGAAACAGTTTTCCCTGATCCATATAGTAAACATCGGCGTTCATCAGCGCCGCCTCCGCTTGGTCATGGCTGATGACAAGAACCGCCTTATCCGCAAAAAATTCACGCATAAGAGCGGCAACCGAGCCTTTGATTTCGCCATCCAGACTTTTGAACGGTTCATCCATCAGGTAGACATCCGCATCGTACGCAACGGCGCGCGCCAGAGAAACTCTTGCCGACATCCCCGTAGAAAGCTCACTCGGATACAGTCCCGCCGCATGCTCCAAGCCAAACGCATGCAACAGCTCCATGGCTTTTTTCTTTGCCGTTTTCCGATCGCCGTGCATGACAGCTGTTATGTTTTCCAATGCCGTTGCGGTCGGAAAAAGTCTCGCCTCCGCAAAAACGAAAGCCGTCTTTCCCTCTTTTTCGACCGTTCCTGCATCCTGTTTTTCCAAACCTGCGGCGATACGCAGAAGTGTGGTTTTTCCGCACCCCGACATACCGAAAATCATGGCACATTTACCCCGCTCCACGCAAAGAGAAGCATCGGAAAGCACCTGTTTTTCACCGAACGCTTTTTTAATCCCCGAGAGTTTTAACATTCGCCATACCTCCCTTTTTTACAAAACGGTCCAGAATATGGATCACACCCTTTTCAATCAGCACACTCATCACAACCACCACGATCGTCCAAGCATAAAGTGCTTCGGATTCCAGATAAATCTTGGCATCGTTCAAATTGAGTCCGATCGAATATTTCGGCGTACAGATGACCTCCGCCGCAATTCCTGCTTTCCATGCAAGACCGAGAGCAGAACGGCAAGCCGCCGAAAAATACGGAAATGCCGAAGGGAAAATGCAGTATTTCAGCCTTTTTCCGAAACCGAAGCCAAATACGTCCGCCACCTCTTTTTGCTCCAAAGGAACGGAAGAAATTCCCTTTCTGACGTTGGAAAAAACGATCGGAACCGCCATCAGCATGGCGGCAACCATCGGAACATGGCTTTTTTCCAAAACAAAAAGCATAAGAATGATGATGGAGGCAATCGGCGTTGCCTTGATCACGGAAACCGCAGGCGAAAAAACGCTTTCAAAAAGACCGGAGACCTCGCAGAAAGCGGCAAGAAAAACGCCAAAAAGAATACCAAAAATCAGTCCCGCAAAAATACGCGCCAGCGAGTAAAGACAATCCATGTAAAATGCTTTCGTCCTCATCAGCTCCCAAAGCTTTTGCATAACGGCAAACGGTGTCGGCAACACCGTGGGACGCGCCAACACCGTTGAAAAAATCTGCCACAGCACAAGCCAGAACGCGAAGCAAAAAACAATGCGCGCAAGCTTCAGGGCTTTATTTGCCATAAAATTCGTCTGTAGGAAGCTTACCGCCAACGGAAGAGGGGTTCGCCGCGTGAAGCACTTCCAGAATTTGTTTCATATAAGAAATTCCCGTTTCACCGTCAATGCAACAGATGTTACAGTTCGGAATCGCCTTTTCCGCAAGGGGCGCCTGGGGAATGATACCGTGCTGTGCAATCAGAACAGAAGCATCCGCAGGATTTTCAACAACGTAAGCGGTAGAAGCTTTGTATTCTTCCATGAATTTTGCAAGCTGTTCGGGATGTTCCTGCTTGAATTTATTGGAAACGATGATACAACCCTGAACAAGCTGTCCTTCACCGAGTTTTGCCCATTCTTCCGTGATATTGAGCGCAATACGCAGATCAGTATTGCTTTTTTTCGCTGCGGTTGTCAGAGCAACGGTTACCTGGGGCTCGGGAAGAAGTCCGATTGCGGCATCGTTCTCCGCAAGCTTGGTTGCAAGCTCTGCATGTTCCGCGATATATTCAATTTCCACGTCATTGGCGGGATCAATACCGTTTTTCTTCAGAAGCGCTTCGAGAATATACTGGGGTGTTGCGCCCTGTCCCGTTGCATAGATCTTTTTGCCCTTGATGTCCTCAAGACTTTCAATCGTATTGCCGTTTTCCATCAGGTAAAGAACGCCGAGCGTATTGACAGCCGCAAAGCTGATATCCACGTCGGATTTATTGAAAAGCACTGCCGCAAGATTGACGGGCACTGCCGCAATGTCAATCTCTCCCTTGATCACCGCCGCGGTAACCTCCGTGGGAGCCGCCGCCAATTTGATGTCGTAATCGTTTTTCGAGGTTCCGTTCTTATCATTTTCCATCAGTTGGACCATACCCATACCCGTAGGACCCTTCAGAGCCATCACGCGTACGGTAACATCCTCATTTTCGGGTTCATCCCCGGTATTGTCGCAGGCAACGAGCGCAAATACCATGATTGCCGCAAGCAACAAAGCCAAAATTTTTTTCATTTTTCTATTCCTTTCTTCTCAAAAAATTCTTTGCCGTTTCAAAGCTGATCCGCATTTTTCAAACGGACTCTTCTCCCTTGCTTCTCTTTTCCAGAAGATCTCTGTTGAGAATCTGCATTTTCTTTCCGTCATACGCAAGCAAGCCTTCTTCTCGCAGAAGCTCCATCACGCGGTAAAGCGTAGTTCTTCCGATATCCAACGTGGAAGCAATCCTTGACATATTGACCGTAAGCGAGCCGTTTTCATCTGCCGTGCGCAGGACATAGTCCGCAAGGGCGCAATCGGCGCTTTTCGCAGTAAATCCGATGATTTTGCGGTTCAGAAAATAAACTCTCTCGGAAAGAAAAGTGATATAAGCCGAGGCAACGGCAAAATCGTTTTCCATTATTCTTTCCAAAAGGCTCCGTTCTATGAAAAGAATACGGCATTTCGTTTTTGCACAAACCGTGCTGACCGCTTCTCTCTCACGAAAGAAGACCGTCGCCGCACCGAAAACGTCTGCTTCCCCCAGTCGGTTCAGCAGCACTTCCCGTTCCCGATTTTTCCCGAAAACACAGGCTTTTCCCGAAAGCAGAATACCAAGTCCCCGAAACGATTCGAAATTTTGCGCATCGACAATTCTTTCTCCTGCCGAAAACACGGTTTCTTCCGAATGTTCAAGAATGGCTTGCGTTTGTTCCGACATATTCTTAAAAATCACCGTTTTTCTCAGAATTTCAGATTTGGAAAGCATTTTTCGCCCGCCTTTCATAAAACTGTTCCGTTTGGAACACTTTTATTCTATCACGCCATTGGAATTTTGTCAAGAAAAAGTTTGAAAAATCTTTCAAAAACTATATCTTTTTCCGAAAAAATTTGATATAATGATAAGGTATAATATGAAAATGCATCTGATTTTCAAAAACATTTTCACAAAATGCATGTTTCAATCAAACGCAATCCATCACGGAGGTTCTCATGACAGCGCTTTTTTCGAAATTTCGTTCTATTATACGGGAAAACATATCGCTTTCCTCATACAGCACCATGAAAGTCGGAGGACCTGCGTCCTTTGCTGCCTTTCCAAAAGACGGAAACACGCTTTCCGCTTTAATTGCGGAAGCGAGAGAAAATAAAATCCGATACATCATCGTCGGAAACGCTTCCAATATTTTGTTTTCCGACCGCGGCTTTGACGGACTTGTGATTTTCACAACAGCCATGCGCGAGGTTCATTGGGACGGGATTTCCGTTACTGCCGGATGCGGTGCTTCCCTGACAGGTCTTTCAGCCACTGCTACCAAAAAAGGTCTTTCCGGTCTGGAATTTGCTTTCGGTATTCCCGGAACGGTTGGCGGTGCCGTTTATATGAATGCGGGTGCTTACGGTTCTCAGGTTTCCGCCGTTCTGACGGAAAGCACATATCTGCGCGGCACAGAAATTCTTTCCAGAAAAGCAGAAGATCACGAGTTCGGTTACAGAACGAGCGTTTACCGCTCGACCGACGATATCATTCTCTCCGCAACCTTTACGCTCACACCGAAATCACCCGACGAAATCGCGCTTCTTGCCGAAAAAAATATGGCATCGCGCAAAGCCAAGCAGCCCCTGGAATATCCAAATGCGGGAAGCGTTTTCAAACGTCCCGAAGGTGCGTTCCCCGGCGCACTCATTGAACAGGCAGGTCTCAAAGGTCTGCGCGTAGGCGGCGCTGAAATTTCGGAAAAACATGCCAATTTTATCGTCAACAGAGGGAATGCCACCGCCGACGATATTCTCCGTCTGACGGAAACCGCGCAAAAAGAAGTTTACCGCCGTTTCGGAATTCTTCTGGAAACGGAAATTATATACATATCTTAGATTACAAAAATATATTTTACAAAAATCAGGAGTTATGCAAAATGTCTTTTTCAGGCGATACAAAATCCACTCTCGCACAGGAAACCATAGACAAAAATTGCTGTCTGACCGCTTGCCTTGCGGGAATGCTCCATTTCTCTCCCGTTACCGATGAAAATGTTCTGACTTTCAAAACGGAATCCAAAGAGGTTTCTTCATTTTTTTCCTCCTTGCTCGGAGCCATTGCAGGCATCGTAACGGATATAAAAAGAATCGGTTCTGCTTATAAAACCGAGCTTTCGGGCGAAAATTTTGAAAAAATCCGACATCTGACATCCAAAGCGGATTGCGGCGAAAATATCACCCGCTTTTTCCATTGTAAAAAATGCGACAACATGTTCTTCCGCGGTGCTTTTCTGGCTTCGGGATTTGTCAATCCGCCCGACAAACCCGGAAGAATTGAGCTTTCCACAGCCGATGCCGACGTTGCTTGCGACTGCGCGACCGCGCTCACCCGTCATTTCCGTTTGCCCAAGCTTTCCGTGCGCAGAGGAAATCAGATCATTTATTACCGCGATACGGAAAGCATTCAATATTTTCTTTCCTACATCGGTGCAAATAAGGCGGCGTTCGCCATCATCAACGCACAAATGCTCAAAGAAAAGACCAACGAGGTCAACCGAAAGAAAAACTGCGACATCGCCAATATCACCAAAAGCGTTACCGCTTCCGGTATTTATATCGAAGCCATTCAAAAACTGATGGAAACAGGCGATTTCGATAAGCTTCCGCCCGAGCTCAAGCAAACCGCAAAGCTTCGTGCGGAATACGATACACTCACACTCTCCGAGCTCTCTGCGCTAGAAAATCCTCCCATCTCCAAATCCCAGGTCAGCAAACGCTTACAAAAAATCTATTCTCTTTATAAATCTCTCTATCCCGAAGAAGTATAACGCAAAATAAACGATCCTACGCTTCAACGGAACAAGATTCTTCGGCTCGCGCATTGCGTTTCGCTCAAAATGACGAAAAATCCGCAGAATCGTCAGAATACAAAGAAAGGAAAAAAATATATGCCGTTCGTTCATCTCCATTTACACAGCGAATACAGCCTTTTAGACGGCGCATGCCGTGTGCGCGATATTCCGAGAAGAGCCTCCGAGCTCGGTCAAACCGCCGTTGCCATCACCGATCACGGCGCAATGTACGGTGTTGTTGATTTTTACAAGGCGTGTAAAAATTACGGCGTGAAGCCCATCATCGGCTGTGAGGTTTACGTTGCCGCAGGCTCCCGCTTTGAAAAACGACACGAAACGGACGGTGCACGTTATCATCTCATTCTTCTCGTAAAAAATGAAATAGGTTATAAAAACCTGATCTATATGGTTTCCAAAGCGTATACGGAAGGCTTTTACACCAAGCCGCGCATTGACCTTGAACTGCTCTTTGAACACAGTGAAGGTCTGATTTGTCTTTCTGCCTGCCTTGCAGGGTATATTCCCCGTTTGCTTTCAAACGGAGAATATGAAAAAGCCAAGGAACACGCTCTTTCCATGCGCGCGCTTTTCGGCGAGGACGGCTATTATCTGGAAATCCAGGATCACGGAATTGAAGAACAGAAAGCCGTCAACAAAGAGCTTCTCCGTCTCTCCGAAGAAACAGGCATTCCTCTCGTTGCCACCAATGACGTACATTATCTGCGCAGAAACGATGCGGATACCCAAGCCGTTCTGATGTGCATTCAAACAGGCAATAAAATCGAAGACGGCAGACCTTTTGGCTTTGAAACCGATGAATTTTATATGAAAAGCGAGGAAGAAATGACCTCACTTTTCCGAGGATATCAGGGCGCTATCGAAAACACGCAGAAAATTGCAGATCTTTGTCAATTTGACTTTGATTTTTCCAAGCTGTATCTGCCCCGTTTCCGGCCCTCCACGGGTGAAACCCCGGAAGAGTATCTTCGCCGTCTCTCCTTTGAAGGCTTTGAAAAAAAGATTGCCGAGGGCGAAATCGTTTTCACGGAAGAACACACCGAGCAGGTTTACCGCGAACGCATTGCTTACGAGCTTTCCGTGATTACGGGCATGGGTTACGCGGAATATTATCTGATCGTGGCGGATTTTATCCGTTACGCCAAAAGTGTCTCCATTCCCACGGGCCCCGGACGAGGTTCCGGCGCGGGAAGTCTGGTTGCTTATCTCGTTGGTATTACAGATGTGGATTCCATCCGTTATCATCTGATGTTCGAACGTTTCCTCAATCCCGAACGTGTCAGCATGCCCGACTTTGATACGGACTTTTGTTATGACCGCCGCGGAGAAGTCATTGAATACGTTTCCGAAAAATACGGCAGAGATCATGTTTGCGGTATTTCCACATTCGGTACGCTTGCCGCAAAAGCCGTCATACGCGATGTCGGCAGAGTACTCGGCATGAGTTACGCCGAAGCGGACGTGGTTGCCAAAGCCATTCCGAACGATCTTCACGTTACCATTGAGGATGCCATGTCGGGTGCGCTCGGCGATATGTATCAGAACAGCGAAGAGGTCCGCCGCCTCGTTGATATTTCCAAAGCACTTGAAGGTATGCCCCGCCATCCCTCCGCACACGCCGCAGGTATCGTCATCACGGACAAGCCCGTCAGCGAATACGTTCCCGTTGCTGTGAACGACGAAATGATTCTGACACAGTTTCCGATGGATACCGTGGCTTCTCTCGGACTTCTCAAATTTGACTTTCTCGGACTTCGTTATCTCACCATCATGTCCGACACGGAAAAGCAAATCCGTCTTTCCGATCCCGATTTTGATCTGCGCCGCGTTCCCTTTGACGATCCGAAAACATACGAACTCATTTCTTCGGGCAAAACCGATGGCGTTTTCCAATTGGAATCCGCAGGCATGAGAAAAATGCTCGTTTCCATGCGCCCTTACTGCCTGGAAGATATCATTCTTGCGATTTCCATTTACCGTCCCGGTCCGATGGATTCCATTCCGAAATTTCTGGAATACCGTTCCCATCCTGAAAAGATTGAATATCTCGTGCCTCAGCTGAAAAAAATCCTGGACGAAACCTCGGGTTGTATTCTGTATCAGGAGCAGGTCATGAATATCTGCCGTGATATTGCGGGATTTTCTTACGGAAGAGCCGATATCATCCGCCGTGCCATGTCCAAAAAGAAAGCCAAGGAAATGGAAAACGAGCGCCATGCGTTCATTTACGGCGAAAAAGACGAAAACGGCAATGAAATCTGCAAAGGCGCTGTTGCAAACGGCATTTCCGAAGCCGCCGCCAATGAAATTTTTGATACCATGTCCTCCTTTGCGGCGTACGCTTTCAATAAAAGCCACGCGACCGCTTACGCATACACCTCCTACCGAACCGCTTATCTCAAAGCGCATTACCCTTGCGAATACCTCGCTTCTCTGTTGACCTCTGTACTCGGCAACATGACAAAAACCGCCGTTTATATCGATCAGGCGCAAAAAATGAAAATCCGCGTACTCGGTCCCGACATCAATGAAAGCCGTGAGCTTTACAGTGTGGTCAAGCAAGACGGAAAACGCGCCATCCGTTTCGGTTTGCTCGGCATCAAAAACGTCGGCAGAAACTTCCTTTTAGAAGTCATGCAAAAACGGCTTTCGGGAAAATTCACTTCTTTTGAAAACTTCATTTCCCGTATGAGCAACCGCGAGCTGAACAAACGCCAGGTAGAAAGTCTGATCAAAAGCGGTGCTTTCGACTCACTCGGCACGAAACGTTCGGCTTTGCTTTCCGAATATGAAAGAATCATTGATATTTACGTAAAAAAGAACCGCGGCAGAGTGGAAGGTCAGTTTGATCTCTTCACCATCGGCAATTTCAGCATGGAGGACGATTATCCCGAAACCGATTACAGCTATCCCGACCTTCCCGAACTTTCCACCAAAGCAAGGCTGTATCAGGAAAAGGAAAGCATGGGTATGTATTTTTCAGGACATCCCTTTGACGATTTCAAGGCGCATGCGAAAGCGCTCGGCGCATTGGATTCCATTGGCGATCTGCTCTCCTCCTTTGAAGAAGAAAACGGACTTTACAAGGACCGAGACACCGTTGTGCTGGCAGGAATGCTCACATCGAGAACCAACAAACAGACAAGAACGGGCGCGCCCATGGCGTTTCTGACCATAGAAGACCGTTTCGGCGAAGCGGAGCTTGTGGTTTTCCCCAAGGTTCTGGAAAAGTATACGTATCTTCTCTCCCCCGATACCCCGATTGCCGCAGTCGGCGAGCTCTCCGTTACGGAAGACAGCGCGCCCAAGCTTCTGGTCTCCTCAATTGAAATTTTACAGGAAACCGTTCCTGAGGATGCAAAGCCAATGAAAAAAGCCGTTTATCAGAAACGGCAGATTCCCGACAGCATTACCGAGGCGCGTACGCGATCGGAAAACGCCTCTTCCGCTTCCGTTCAACCATCCGTTTGTGCACAGCCGGCCCATACGCAAACACCGGCAAAACCGAAAACGCTTTACCTGAAGGTTTCCGATATGCAAAGCGAGGAATGCCGCCGCGTATGCAGTCTGCTTGAAATTTTCGAAGGACAAACGCCCGTGGTTTTCTATGATGCTTCTACGGGAAAATATGTCAAGGCAATTGGAAGATCCACGGAAATTTTACCGAATATGTACCGCCTTCTGCAAATGATTCTCGGCGAGAATGCGGTAGTTTATAAATAAGCCGACAACGGATTGCTTGCATATATTGATCGTTCCTTCAAATTTACGTTAATGTGAGTTCGATGAAAGGATTAACGATTGTTTTCGGTCTTGCCTCTTCCGTCACGTTTTGCCGCTTTGCGGCATAATGTATACCTCTCCCCATACACTAAGAATATATGGATTTTCTATATAAGCGGAGGGGAAGGCAAGACGGATGAGGTCTTGTACGCCTCTATTCCCATTTAGCGTTCTGTTCTTCATCGAACTCACGTTATGTGAAATAAAAGAATTCCAGATTTTGAGAAAGGACAACATTACATGTTTGATGCCGACCTTTTTTGCGCGAATCTTTCCACTCTTCGCCGCAATGCCGATATGACACAATCCGAGCTTGCCGACAAATTGAACCTCACAAGACAAGCGGTTTCCCGTTATGAAAAGGGAGACAGCTTTCCCGATATTTCCATTTTAGTGAAAATTGCCGAAATTTTCACTATTTCCATTGACGAGCTGATTGGCGCAGGCGCACCGACGGAGGGTGAACAGGAGCTTTTGAAAAGCGCCGCGCTCGGCAAGGATGTGAAATCCTGTCACTGTAACATTCACGAGCTGGAAAACATTGCGCCGTTTCTGAAGCCAAGCATTTTAGACCGCGCCATTCAGGGATTTGCCGAGCAAGGCATTGATATTTCCAATCTTGCTTCCCTGTTTGCTTATATGAGTGACAGCGGCTTCTGGGAATTGCTCGGCGCCTCGGATTTCCGTCAGATCGACACCGTTCTGTTGGAAAAAATGATTCCTTTCATGAATTTTTCCGCAAAGCTTTCCATTTTTGACAAAATCATCCGCGGAGAGATCGATTGGCATTTTCTTTCCATTCTGATGAAATATATCCGTATTTCCGATACGGTTCTTGAGGCTGCGGTCATTGACGGCGTACTGGACGAGGGTGTACTCGTTTTGCTGAGAGATTTTCATGAAAAACGTACGCAAAGCATGAAAAAATGCGCTTCCTGCGGAGAAATTTCACCTCCCGAAACAAAATTCTGTCTGTTTTGCGGAACAAGATTTCCGAATGAAAACACAGCGGGCTGATTTTTATATCGCGCAGGAAAAATCCCAAATTCCGAAAAGGAGTTTGGGATTTTTACGTTTTCCTGTTTTTACTTGAAAATTTTTTGAAAAAATGAAAGATTTTTACGGATTTCTTCCAAAGTCTCCTTGCTTCGCAAAGTGTTAGCATCGGATTTTCCGAACAGTTTGGAATAAAGCCGATAAACTTTTTTCATATTTTCAAACGCTTTTTCATCATCACCGAGTTTCCAATCTATCACGGCAAGACCTTCCAAGGTTTTCAGCGTATCGGGATGTTCAAAGCCCAGAATTTTTGACCGGACATCATAAACCTTTTCTTTCATTTTCCGCGCCTCTTCAAATTTTTCGAGTTTGATATAGGCATCGGCAAGCTGATTCAACAGCATCAGCGTTTTGGGATTTTCCTCTCCCGAAATCTTTCTGACGGCATCGTAGTACTTTTCTTTTACTTCCGCAAATTTTTGATCATCTCCGGCACGGTTATAAGCTGCGGCAAGGTTATTCAGAATCCGCAGAACATCCGGATGCTTCTCACCCAAAACAAGACATTGGCACGAATAAAGCTTTTCAAGCGTTTCCGCTGTTTTTCGATGATCCCCGATTTTTTCATAAATCTCCGCAAGCCGATCCAACACGGCAATCGTAAGCGGATTTTCCTCGCCAAGAAGCTGAAAACGTATGTCAAAAAGCTTTTCCTGCACTTCCGCTTCCTTCCCATATTCACCCATTTTACCGTAAGCAACGGCAAGGTTATTCAGTGTCGTCAGTGTAGAAGGGATGTTCCTCGCCAAGAATTTTGCACATGAGCGCATAGACCTTTTCAAACATTTCCGCTGCTTTTTCCAGGTCGCCAAGTTGATAATAAGTTGTAGCAAGATTATTCAGCGAGGTCAACGTATCGGGATGTTCCTCTCCCAGGATTTTGCACTGGAGTGCATAGACCTTTTCGTTCAGCTCCAAGGCTTTCCGCCGG
>JAFQEK010000070.1 GCA_017399025.1 Clostridia bacterium | reverse complement strand
ATTTCACTGAAAAAAGCCATCCGCTTACGCGAATGGCTTTTTTCTTGGCAGGGGCAGTAGGATTCGAACCCACGACAAACGGTTTTGGAGACCGCTGCTCTACCAGCTGAACTATACCCCTATAAATTATTCATAATATGGCAATTGGTGGGCCCTTAGGGACTCGAACCCTAGACCGACCGGTTATGAGCCGGTTGCTCTAACCAACTGAGCTAAAGGCCCGAACTCATCTTTCGTGTGCTTGGCGCCACAACCGAATAAGATTATAGCACATGATTTTCTGTTTGTCAATAGTTTTTTGAAAAATTTTTTATATTTTTTCACATATTTTTTCTCTTGACACATACACTTCTTCTTGGTACAATAAAGACGAAATTTAATATAAGGAATCGTTTTTATGAAAAGATCAGCATTCAATATTTCTTTTGTCGCTCTGATGTCCTGCTTCATCTGTATATGCGCACAAATTGCCCTTCCGATCGGAGGTGTTCCCTTGACTTTGCAAACCTTTGCCGTTGCTTTTTGCGGATATTCACTGGGCAAATACAGAGGAACTCTTGCTTGTTTGCTTTACCTTGCGCTCGGTGCAATCGGACTTCCCGTTTTTGCGGGATTCAGTGCTTCGTTTGCTTTTTTATTCGGTCCGACAGGCGGTTTTTTGTTTGGATTTTTGATCCTCTCTTTTTTCTGCGGATTGCCATCCATTCAATCTTCACTCGTGTTTTCCATTTTGATTTCCGCCATCGGTCTGTTATTATGCCACTTTCTCGGAATTTTATGGTTTTCTTATGTCGGAAATTTGTCTGTCATAAACAGTTTTTTGGTCTCTTCTCTTCCCTTTTTGCTCAAAGATATGATTTCTCTTCTGTTTGCACGGATTCTTTTCTCCAAAATTCAACAAAGACTCCCCCGGCTGTCATTTTTCAGAAACAAAACTTGACAGAATTCTGATTTTGATTTATAATATAGATGTTCATTTTATTTATTATGATTTAAGAAAGGATTTAGACTCATGAGAGCTGACGGAAAAAGAGTAAAAAACGTTGACCCTATGTATACTCTGGCACCTTATTTTATGCGCAACAGAAGCGATGCGCAAAACGCCATTACCGTAACCGTACCTTACGAAAATGTACATAATTATGTCCTGGACGCAAGAAAAAAAGGAATCAAGCTCAGCCATCTGACCGTTGTGATGGCAGCACTTGTAAGAACTGTTTCCGAATATCCGGAATTAAACAGATTCGTTGTCAACAGTAAAATTTACGCACACAATGAATTGAAAATTGCCATGGTAGTTCTCCGTCCTGCAGACAACAATCCTTCCATGGGCAAAATGAAATTCGATCTTTACGATACGATTTTCGATGTTAATAACAAAATCGATGCATTTATCAATGAAAATAACAAATCGACCAGCAATACAAAAGTCGATCAGCTCTTCAAAACACTTGTCAGCTGCGGACCTCTCATGCGTTTTGTTCTCGGTACATTACGCGGTTTGGATAAACTCGGCTGGCTCCCGAAATCTGTCATTGATCTCAGTCCTTTTCACGGTTCCATGGTGTTTACCAATCTGGCGAGCATTCGCACCAATCATATTTATCACCACGTTTATGACTTCGGAACCATGGGTATGGTTATCGCCATGGGTAATAATATTGACGCACCAAAAATGAAAAAGGGTGAAATGGTTTTGGAAAAGCAAATTCCCTTCGGTATCGTCATGGATGAACGCTTGGCAGACGGTCACCTTTATGCCAAAGCATTTGCTTCCATCGAAAAATATCTCAAAAACCCCACGCTTCTTGAAACACCTCCGGAAACCGTTCGCGTGGACTATGAATTTGAGAGTCTTTCCAAGCGGTTTCAATCCGAAAAAACAAAGCAAAAAGAAGCAGCAAAAGCAGAAAAACTGAAAAAGAAACAGGAAAAAGCAACAAAATCTTAAATTTTGATTTTACAGGTTCTTCCGGAATATCAAGTCTTGCAGACATAAAGCGCTTGTCTTTATGTCTGTTTTTTAGCCTATAGGAAATTGCTCAAATTGGTCCTCGCCGTTTCGAATCGTCTGAATATAATCAAAGTTTCTATAAAGAGCAGCTCCGAGCGGGTGTTACCCGCTTTTTACAAAAAATTGCAAGAAAAAGCACAAGGCAAATCCTTCTCGGTTTTGTCCTGTGCTTTTCGGATCATTTTCAGCGTTCTTTCACGTAATACAGTCTTTGCTTCGATCAAAGATACTTCTTGAGAGAATCGGGAAGATCTGCTTCGTTGATGGAAGAAGTCATGAGAACTTCAACATTCCACTTTTCTGCCCAAGTTTCAACTACTTTTACAAATGCCGCGAATGCATCCACATCGTTTCCGCAGATTTTCAGAGCGGAGTCGATGAAAAGATGTGTGATATCGCTGTTGGAAGCATGGAGTCCCGCAACAAAGCCCTGAAGACCGTGTGCATCGACAATGTCATATTCCATAACGTCGATCAGTCTTGCCTGATATTTAATATCAAAACGGAGCTTATCGCCTTTTTCAAGACAAACAACACAACCCTTGGAAACGTCGATTGCTTCGTTTACTTTCGAAATGAGAGTTTTTGTTTTGCCGGAACCCTTGAGACCGATAATGAGTTTAATCATGATAAACCTTCTTTCCTGACGAAATTATGATTTTGCTGATGATACCGCTTGTCGTCAACACGGCATCAAAATCCTAACTATATGATACACTCTTTTCTTGATATTTTCAAGCATTTTCCATTAGAAAATCTGCGTTTTTTTGAATTTCATTTAATATTTACAAATAAACCATCTGTTTTTTGTTTGTTTTCACATCAGGTATTTTCGGCAGAAATAATCTTGCGGATATTTTTTTCGAT
Source organism: Clostridia bacterium (assembly GCA_017399025.1). Classification (GTDB taxonomy): domain Bacteria; phylum Bacillota; class Clostridia; order Oscillospirales; family CAG-272; genus QALR01. Next base: position 352 of record JAFQEK010000070.1, on the reverse strand, counting down.
TTTTTCTCTTGCAACGGTCATATCTTTTCCGCATCCCATACAAACCATTCGGATATCGGAACCGATACGCAAAACTCGCATGCGTTTTTCACCGCAGGGATGTTGCTTTTTCATTTCCAAAATATCGCCGACATTAAATTTTTTAATTTCCATAAACGCCTCTTTCCGCTTTATGCCATAGCAAATTGTGATTGATACAGTTCCGCATACATACCGCCGAGTTCCAACAATTCCTTATGGGAACCTCGTTCCTTAATGCCGTCTGCCGTAATCACAACGATTTCATCCGCATTTTTTACGGTCGACAATCGATGCGCAACCACAAGAGTGGTTCTTCCCTTGCAAAGTTTTT
>JAFQEK010000069.1 GCA_017399025.1 Clostridia bacterium | reverse complement strand
TTTAAAATAAATGATGAAAAAGTAAATGCTGTTGCCCTGGTTTTCATACGCGGTTTTTGAATGAGTGAATAAAGTTTGAACAAGTGTTAAAATTGTTTGCTCATTCAAAGGATTCCATACCGGGGCAATACCGATGGCTCAAGGCAAGAGAATCTGATTTGAATATCGATCAAAAAACCGCAAACCCTCTGCGGTCTGCGGTTTTTTATGCCATAGGAAATTGCGCAAAACCGACCTCGCCGTTTGCGTTGTTCGGCTGCAAGAAAACCTGCGATAGGCTGAGCACACAGCTTGCAAAGCAAGCCGTTATCCAGCGGGCGTTGCCCGCTTTTTTATTTATGACATTTTCAAATCTGTGCAAGGATGGCTTCGGTCATTTCTTTTGTACCGAGCGCCTCTTCACCGTGAGAAATATCGGCGGTACGCAAGCCCATATCCAAAACGCGGTTGACGGCGTTTTCAATAGCAAGCGCTTCTTCTTCCAACGCAAACGCATAGCGCAGCATCATAGCCGCAGACAGTACGGTTGCGATGGGGTTGGCTTTATTCTGTCCCGCAATATCGGGCGCAGAGCCGTGAATAGGCTCGTAAAGTCCTCTTTTCGTTGCGCCGAGAGAAGCGGAAGGCAGCATACCGATGGAACCTGTGATCTGAGAAGCTTCATCGGACAGGATATCTCCGAACATATTGGAGGTTACGATGACGTCAAACTGAGAGGGATTTCTCACGAGCTGCATAGCTGCGTTATCCACAAGCATATCCGTTACGGTAACATCGGGATATTCTGCTGCAATCTCATGTACGGTTTTTCTCCAAAGACGGGAGGTTTCCAGAACGTTCGCTTTATCAATGCTCGTTACCTTTTTGTTTCTTACGCGCGCGGCTTCAAAAGCGGCTCTTGCAATTCTTTCAATTTCCATACGGCTATACTGTTCGGTATCGTATGCTTCCGTACCGTATTTGCCTTCACGGTAACCGCGTTCTCCGAAATAGATGCCGCCCGTCAGCTCACGGACGATCATAATATCAAAGCCTTTTTCCACGAGATCGGGGCGCAAGGGAGAATCCTCCTTCAATGCGGCATACAGGCGCGCAGGGCGCAGATTGGTATAGAGCTCCATGGCTGCGCGGATTCCGAGCAATGCTTTTTCGGGGCGGACGTTTCCCGGAAGATTATCCCATTTCGGTCCCCCGACAGCGCCCAGCAGAACGCTGTCCGAACGGAGGCAGCCGTTCACGGTTTCTTCGGGCAGAGGTTCTCCTACGGTATCAATGGCAATACCGCCGATCAGATACGGTGTAAAGCAAAATTCATGGCCGAATTTTTCACCGATTTTTTCCAATACGCGAACAGCGGAATCCACAATTTCGGGACCAATGCCGTCGCCTTTCAACAATGCAATATTGAGTTTCATAATGATTTCCTTTCATAACATGAAAAAGGTGGGATGAATTGGCACTGACGTGTCATGAGTAAGGTTGCCATTCATTGTTTTTTTCTCAGAAGAAAAAACATTATCTAATATTTCCTTTTTTAATGGATTCCATCAGACCGCCGTCCGCGATGATTTTTGCGATGAACGGAGGGAACGGTTTGGTTGTATACGTTTTGCCCGTGGTTTCGTTACGGATAACACCCGTATCGGAATCGGAGGTAATGCAATCGCCGTCTGCGATATCCTCTGCGGCTTCGGGGCATTCATAGATGGCAAGTCCGATATTGATGGCGTTACGGTAAAAGATTCTGGCAAAGCTTTTTGCGATTACCAGCGTAACACCGCTTTCCTTGATGGCAAGAGGCGCATGCTCACGGGAAGAACCGCATCCGAAATTGTTACCGCCGACGATAATATTGCAGCTCTTGACTCTTTCGCCGAATGTTGCATCCAGATCTTCCATACAATGGGAAGCCAATTCTTTTTTATCGATGGTATTGAGATATCTTGCGGGGATAATGACGTCGGTATCGACGTTATCGCCGTATTTGATGACTTTTCCTTCAAAATTCATGATTCTGCTGTCCTTTCCTGATTAAAGTTCGTCTGCGCTTGCAATTCTGCCAAGGATGGCGGAAGCGGCGGCGACGGCGGGAGAAGCGAGATAGACCTCAGAGGTGGGATCACCCATTCTTCCGACGAAATTACGGTTGGTTGTGGCAACGGCACGTTCTCCGGGAGCAAGGATTCCCATATGTCCGCCCAGGCACGGTCCGCAGGTGGGCGTGGAAACGGCACAGCCTGCTTCGATGAATACGGCAAGCAGACCTTCTTTCATGGCACGCAGATAGATTTCCTGCGTTGCGGGGATGATGATGGCACGTACGCCTTTTGCAACTTTTCTGCCGCGCATGATCTCAGCGGCTTCCTTGATATTTTCATAATAGCCGTTCGTGCAGGAGCCGATCACGACCTGATCGATTTTGATTTCATCGATTTCGTCCGTGGTATGCGTATTTTCGGGCAGGTGGGGGAATGCAACGGTGGGTTTGATTTCGGAAAGGTCGATTTCGATCACTTCATCATAAACGGCATCCTCATCGGCTTTATAAACGACGGGCATTCTTTCGGAGCGTTCCGCGATATACGCGAGTGTTTTTTCATCCACTTCAAAAATACCGTTTTTCGCGCCCGCTTCGATTGCCATATTACAGATGGTCAGTCTGTCGGTAACGGAAAGCGCGTGCGCGCCTTCGCCCGTAAATTCCATGGAACGGTAAAGCGCGTCGTCCACACCGATTTTACCGATGATATGCAAAATAACGTCCTTACCCGTGATATGAGGCTTCGGCGTGCCTTTCAACACGAATTGGATTGCGGAAGGCACCTTGAACCATGCTTTGCCCGTTGCCATACCGCACGCCATATCACTGGAGCCAACGCCTGTGGAGAATGCGCCCAAAGCGCCGTAAGTACAGGTATGGGAGTCTGCGCCGATGACCACGTCGCCGGAAACGACGAGTCCTTTTTCGGGGAGCAATGCGTGCTCCACACCCATTTGTCCGACGTCGTAAAAATGAACGACTTCTTTTTCAGCACAGAAATCACGGCACATTTTGCATTGGATTGCCGCTTTGATATCTTTATTCGGTGCAAAGTGGTCCATTACCATGGTTACTTTTTCTTTATCGTATACGTCGGTATAACCGAGCTTGTTGAATTCGCGGATAGCGACGGGAGAGGTGATATCGTTACCGAGAACGCGGTCGAGCGATACCAGAATCAGCTCGCCTGCCTCCACATGATCCACGCCTGCGTGAGCCGCGAGAATTTTTTGTGTCATTGTCATAGACATGAGAGGGTCTCCTTTTTTTGTTTGGGATTTATTTTTTGATTTGTTTTTCTGCATGATTGAAATTATAACGGGAATGCAATGAAAAATAGAACGGGAATTCAGGTGTGTAACTCAGAGCCGTGGGAGCTGTCGTGTTAGCCGACTGAGAGCATGCTTGGCTTACAGCATTCTGTTGATTGCGCTGACGAGTGCTTTGACGGAGGAGAACACGATATCGCTGTCGATACCTGCGCCCCAGGAGGTGCCGTTTCCGTTTTTGATGGAAACGTAAGAAACGGCGCGGGAGGTAGAGCCGTCCTCAAGCGCGTGTTCGGAATAGCTGTCGATCATATAGCATTTGCCGATCACGGAAGTGATTGCACCCGAAACCGCGTCCAGACTACCGTTACCGACTGCGGAAACGGTTTGTTCCTTACCGTTCCATTTCATGACGACTTCGGCTTTGGTTACGCCGTTTTCCTTACGGAAATGCGCTTCTTTGACTTCCAGTTTATTTTTGAGATTGACATAATGATCCATAAAGATTTCATGTACTTCTGCGGGAGAAAGCTCTTTATGCGCATGGTCGGAAATGCTCTTGACATGATAGCCGAATACCTCGCGCATTTTGGGAGGCAGAATGAGAGAATATTTGGTTTCGAGCAGATAACCGATTCCTCCCTTGCCCGATTGGGAATTGATACGAATGACGTCCGCCTCGTATACTCTGCCGAGGTCGGTGGGGTCGATGGGAAGATAGGGCACGTTCCAGATTCCGCCGTTTGCTTCTCTGTAATGCATACCCTTGGCAATGGCGTCCTGATGAGAACCGCTGAATGCCGCGAACACGAGCGCACCGCTGTACGGTTGGCGTTCATATACGCGCATACGGGTTACCTTTTCATAGGTTGCGCAGATCTCGGGAAGATTGGAGAAATCGAGCTCGGGGTCCACGCCCTGGGAATACATATTCAGCGCCAACGTGATGATGTCAACGTTGCCCGTACGCTCACCGTTTCCGAACAAGGTTCCCTCAATTCTGTCGCCGCCCGCAAGCAAGCCCATTTCGCTGTCCGCAACGGCGCAGCCTCTGTCGTTATGGGGATGGAGGGAGATCACGAGATTTTCTCTGTTATGCAAATGTTTGCACATATATTCCACCTGATTTGCGTAAACGTGGGGCATGGAATGCGATACGGTTACGGGCAGGTTGATGATAACTTTATTTTCGGGTTTGGGTTCCCAGATATCAATAACTTCGTTGCAGATTTCGGCAGCAAATTCGGGTTCCGTTCCCGTAAAGCTTTCGGGCGAATATTCAAAAATGAAATTACCCTCTGTTTTTTCTCTGTATTCCTTACAGAGATTTGCGCCGAATTTTGCGATTTCAATGATTTCTTCTTTGGATTTTCTGAAAACCTGTTCGCGCTGCGCCACAGATGTGGAGTTATACAGATGAACGACTGCATTTTTTGCGCCGCGCAGGGCTTCAAAGGTTTTTGCGATAATATGTTCCCTGGACTGTGTGAGCACCTGAATGGTAACGTCATCGGGAATCATATCGTTTTCGATAAGCGTTCTGCAAAATTCATATTCCGTTTCGCTCGCCGCAGGGAAGCCGATTTCGATTTCCTTAAATCCGACTTTTACGAGAAGCTTAAAAAATTCCAGCTTTTCTTCCAGGCTCATGGGAATGATCAAAGCCTGATTGCCGTCGCGCAGGTCTACGCTGCACCAGATCGGCGCTTTTTCAAGATATGTTTTTTTCGCCCAATCCGCAGAGGATTCGACGGGAAAAAACTGTTTTGTGTATTTCTGATATCCGTTCATATCCGTATTCCTTTCCTGATCAATAATTCCGAAAAATAAAAATCCCTTTTGCAATGGAGAATTTTCTCCTGCAAAAGAGACGAAGTTTCATAAAAAACCCGCGGTACCACTCTTTTTGATAACGTTTCGTTATCCGCTCGCTCCGTGCTGATTTCAACACGGCTTCTTTTTAACGGGAGAAAACCGTTTCCGTTTACAGGCAATACGCTTTCAACGGAACTGCTCGGGGGAGGAGTTATCTTTCGGCTTTGTTATGTCCTCGCACCCAACGGACACTCTCTGAAAACAGCTGCACGAAACTTTTTTCCCCTTGCAAACGCATTTGATTTGATAATACGGGAATTATTATATCAAATTTTTTCATAATTGTCAACAAATCAAGGAAACTTTTTCTCCCGTCATTTTATTAAAATGTATCCCGGTTTTTTTGTTTATAAAACCGAAAATTATTTTTTAACGTGAGTTCGATGGAAAAACCAATGATTGTTTACGGCGGTACGATGTTTTATCTAAAAGCTGACATTCTGAAAAGCCTCTCACTCCACATTTTGCATACGAAATGCTTTTCGTGTCAGCTTCAATGCAGAGAGGGTCCGAAGAACGAGACGGAGATGGCTTTGTTGGCAAAAGACGCCCTCTCACCGCCTTGCGGCGGAGCTCCCCCGGAGTGGGAGCCGTTAAATTCGTTCGCTTTTCTACCGTAAATGCCCGTTTGCCGTTCTGTTCTTCATCGGACTCACGTTATCATAGATACTCCTATATCACAGAACCACCCGAGAAAGCAAAATATTTTCAAAAGCATCTCCTGCATCTTTGCATGCAAGATGCTTTTTTGAATTCATTTTATATATAAAATGTTGTTTTTACTACTTTTGAAAACTTTACACAAAAAATTATAAAAAAATCATTAATTTTTTGATGTTTTTCTCAAAAAATATTTGATTTTCTGAAAAAGATGTGGTATAATATTTTACGTTATTATCAGTTATTCTATTTTTACAGAGGTTTGTTTTATGAAATTAACACTTGTTGCAACCTGTCTTTTCGGTCTTGAGCGCATTCTGGGAGAAGAAATCGATGCGCTCGGTTACAAACGTATACAAACGATAGACGGAAGAGTTATTTTTGAAGGCGATGAAACCGCCATCGCAAGATGCAACCTTTGGCTTCGCACTGCCGAGCACGTATACGTTCTGCTCGGAACCTTCCGTGCCTCTACGTTTGAAGAGCTTTTCGAGGGAACGAAAGCGCTTCCTTGGCAAGATTTCATTCCCAAAAACGGCGAATTTCCCGTAAAGGGACATTCCATCAAGAGCATGCTGTTCAGCATTCCGAATTGCCAAAAAATCATTAAAAAAGCTGTCGCTACCAAGCTGTCCTCCGTTTATAAGACGGATTGGCTTCTGGAAAACGGTGTCAAACATCAGATTGAATTTTTTATTTTCAAGGACGAAGCCAGCCTGATGATCGACACATCCGGAACCGCTCTGCACAAACGCGGTTACCGTCCGCAGAATATGCCTGCGCCCTTGCGCGAAACACTCGCTGCAGCCATGGTCAAAATCTCCCGTCCCAGAGAAGAAGTGCTTTTGCACGACCCTTTCTGCGGTTCTGCTACCATCCCGATTGAAGCGGCTATGCTCATGTCCAACACCGCGCCCGGACTTCTCCGTAAATTCGCGGCAGAAGAATTTGCATGGGTTCCCAAAGAAATCTGGAAAGCCGCGCGAGAAGAAGCAAAGAATGCCATCCGTACGGACTGCACCTTTGAAGCTTACGCTTCCGATATCAATCCCGAAGCGCTTGAAATCGCAAAAGAATGCGTAAAAAAAGCAGGCGTTGAAAAATACGTCAAGATTTTCAAGGCTGATGCGCTGACCATCACCACGGGCA
>JAFQEK010000010.1 GCA_017399025.1 Clostridia bacterium | reverse complement strand
GCGAGCTTGGGCAGCTCGACCGCCTGTGCAGATTTTTTGCTTTCAGCGGAGATGAACTTGTAAAAATCGAGACGCAGGTATGCTTAATTCTCACTCGAACGCTCGAATTAAGCAAGATCTCCTGCTATTTTTACAAATTCATCTTGGGATTTTTGTGCGAATTTTAATTTTGAACCGAATTTGTTCCGTAATACACGGACGAAATGCTTTTCGTGTTAGTATTCATGTAGAGAGTGTGGATTGCCGTGAGGCAAGACGGAGAGGGCATGTTCATCCCCTCCAATATACAAAAAATTTTATATTGAGGCGTAAAAGCCCTCTCATGCTTGCGCGGAAGTATCATTCCTGCTTTTGATCACAGAAAAAACCAAAGAGAGCTTGCGTAAAAGCTCTCTCGATTTCAAATATTTTTACAGGTATTCAACGCTTATTTCATGGGGAAAGAAACGATCTTTGTTGCGAAGAAAAGTTTACCGATGACATATTTATTGCAAGCGGATTCAAAGCTGATGACAACTTTATCATCCAGAATAGCAAGACCTTCGCTGAATGCGGGCATAACGATATCTTTCTCTCTGGTTGTGGAGTCAATATAATACAGAGGAACTTCTTTTCCGGAAACGGAGATGGTAGTGCCGCTGTCTTTCTTACCGCTGTGGATTTCCAGATGGGAGGGAGTCAGACCCCAAGATGTGGAAATCGCAATCTTTCCATCGGCGGTTACCGCAAAGCCCTGCACCTGCGCAGGAATGGAAACAGAAAATTCGGGATATTCCCCGATAATGGAGCCATCCGCATTCAAAGGATATGCGGAGAGGATGGCTTTGTTTTGATCGCCTGCGGGGGTTGTATAGTAATGAGATTCCGCCGTTTCATAATTTTCGGGACGGTAAAACTCACCGACGTAGATATAACTGTCATCGGAGAAGCAGAAAGAAGAAGAAGTATCCACGTCAAAAGTACTGATGGCTCTGATTTCTGCGCCGTCTTCGGCTTTCAGAAGATCCTCAAAACGGTAAATACGGAGCAAACCGGCTCTGCCGTTTCCTTCGTTTGCGTTATCGCAGACATAAAGATAATCGCCCGCGCGCGTAACGCCGCCCGCATGACCCTCTTCGCGTGCACCGGAATCGGTTACGGGAATCAATTTTTTGGTTTCTTTGCCTTTTACGAAATAAATTTCAATATGCTTACCGTTATAACCGGAATGAATGTACGTATCCGTTTCGGCATCATAATCCAACCCTTGAGGAACAAAGCCGTCGTTCAGACCGGGGATTCTGGAAACGTTTTCTCTTTGCTTATAATAATCGGAATACATAAAATATTTTGCAACATGCAGGGAGAGCCAAGCCAAAAGGAAAAGCGCAATGACAGAACCTAACGCAATCAGAAAAATTTTTGAGATCAGTTTTACAACTTTCATAAAAAATAACCTTTCTTTCATATGTATTGTGATAGATTTGATTATACCACACGAATCCGTTTTTGTCAAGGAATCCAAAAACGCGGAAATCGGATCTAATCCGTTTTTGTACGGAATTTGTTCCAAAATCTCCGTTTTCTGCCGGAAGAACGTTCTTCTTCCGCCGCAGCAAGCATCTCTTCGGAATAAACAACACGGATTCCGTTTTTCCTTGCAAATTTTGCCGCGTAACTTCCTTTCGGCGCGCAAATAATCAGATCAAAACAGTCTTCAAAAGCGGTTTCGTCAATATAAGCAACCGATTCCGGAATAATGATATTTCTCAATCCGCAGGCTTCAAAAGCATATTCTTCAATACGAAGTACGCTTTCGGGCACGGTAACCGTATCCAGATTCACACATTTACGGAAAGCATTTTTTTCAATCCGTATCACGTTTCCGGGCAAAACAATATTTTTCAAAGAAATACAGTATTCGAACATACCCTCGCTGATATAAGGAATGCTATTCGGAATTTCAATTTCAGAAAGCATGGAGCACTGCGAAAACGCTTCTTTTCCGATTTGTATCACGCTGTCGGGGAGCGAAACACAGGTCAGACCGCGGCATTCCTTGAAAGCGCATTCTCCGATTGCGGAAAGTCCGTAAGAAAAACGAAGTTCCGTCAATTTCGTACAGGAGAAAAAAGCGCAGTCGCCAATTGTACGCAAGGCACTCGGAACATTGATTTCCGTCAGATCGTAGCATTGATCAAACGCAAAATCTCCGATCTCCTTTAACCCGTCAGGAAGCACAACATTCTTCAGAATCATACATTTGGAAAAGGTATACGGAAGAATTTTTTTGATTCCGTTTCCGATAACCGCATTTTCCAATCGCGCGCATTCCTCAAAAGCAGATTCACCGAGTTCGCAAACGGAATCGGGAATATGGATTCTCGGCAAAGTTTCGCAAAGATAAAAAGCGTGATTCTCTATGGACTCCAGAGAGGGCGGAAGCACAATACCGACCAAATTCCGGCAATAGGCAAACGCCGCTTCCCCGATAGAAGAAAGTGCATCGGAAAGCTTGACCGTGAGCAAGGAACAACATCCGAAAAAGGCATTGCTGCCAATTGCTCTGACAGAATCAGGCAAATCAAAAAAGCTCAGACAGATACAGTTTCTGAAAATATTTTCGGAAACTCTCAGAACATTGTTTCCAAATCGGATTTCCCGCAGATTGACACAGTCCTCAAACGCGCTGTCTCCGATATTGGTCACGCTGTCGGGCAAACTTAAGGAAAGCAACCGTCCGCACCCTTTGAACACACCGTTTCCCATGCTTTGCATTCGTCCGGGAAACGAAACAAACGCCAATTGTTCACATCCGGAAAAAGCAAAATCCCCCAGATTAAGGACGCTTTCGGGCAAAACGATTTCCGTCAAAGAGGAACAACCCGAAAATGCCTTATTTCCGATTCCCGCAATCTTGTGTCCCAAAGAAACACCCGAGAGCGCAGTGCAGCCACAAAACATTTCATCACCGATTCTGACAATGTCATCCGGAATCGAAATATACGCAAGAGAGGAACAACTATAAAATGCCCAGTCCCCGATCTCCTGCAAACTTTCGGGCAAACGGATCTCCGTGAGCGATGAGCAATGGTTAAAAGCCCCCTCGCCGATCCCCGACAAGCCATCAGGCAAAACAACGGATTGCAAACCCTTATACCAGGAAAAGCTTCTGTCTCTGATTTTTTTTACGGTTTCCGGAAAAATAATTTTCAATGCATCGTCCGTTCCCGTATAAATATCCTTGGAAATTTCCGTTGTTCCAAATGCAATGATCAATTCATGTCCGTCAGAAAAAATAATTTTCCCGTTGTTTTCTGTTCTGTTTTCATTGGTATTTGACATCATTTCTCCTCATTTCCCGAAAATTTATCAATGTTATTATATCATATTTTCGCTTACGATTCAAGATATATTTCCGATATTTTGCGCTTTTTGTCGTATTCGGTCAAAAAGAGGAGAGTTCGCTTAACGGATCAGAAATTCGCGCACATCGCCTTCGTAAGTTCCGTTTGTCGTATATTGGTATTTTCCGCCGATATCTTCTTCGAAATTCAAATGCGTATGCCCCGTTACCACAGCTTTGATCAGAGGTTCGTTGCAAATATAATCCACTGCGCGGCGTGTGGCTTCATCGGGTGTTTGCTGCAATCTTCTGTCTTCGGGATATACGGCGAGAAGTTCTTCAGGTGCACCCGTCAGATAAGCACACGGATTATTTTTCGCCATAATGATCTTGGCAAGCGTTTCGGTATACAGCGGAACATGCATGGCAAGCAGAACGGGATATCCCTTGGCAACCTCAGCTCTGAGCATTTCCGTTTGACCCTCGCTGATCAGATAGTAAGAATTATCCAAAGTTACAAAATTCACGCCACCGATGATACGGGAATCGAAATACAAATTGCTTCGGATATGCGGAGCAATCTTTTTGATATTCTCCCATTTGTACGCATAATCTTCCTTTGCACGTCCGACCCAATGGCAAAAATCGTGATTTCCCGCCGCATACATATAATCAATATTTGCAAAATGTTCATCCAGAAAATCAAAATTTCTTTCGGATAAAAAGTCGATCATATCCCCCGTATGCAAGACGGGCATACCGTTTTCCTTTGCATAAGCAATCGCCTGCAAAAAATAATCCTCTGCGCAATTTTCATAAAGTTGATTAAAAACCTCTTCCCTTCTTCTTCTGCCCGAAGGGTCGCCTCTTGTAATATGGGTATCCGTTATATGCAAAAAACGCAGTGGCTTTTCCAATCCGAAGAAAAGCTCTGAGCGAATAATATTCAGCTGTTGTTTCATTTTCTTTTTCCTTTCCTGTTTCTCATTGATGCAGAAATGCAAGCAGCTCTTCAAAAGAGCCTTTCGGCGTTTCGGGTCCCTCACCTTTGCTAACGGGATAATCACAGAGATAGAAGGTATCCATTCCTAAACTCTGCGCGGCGGCAATGTCTTCGATTTCATTGTTACCAACCATCAGACAATTTTTTGGATTGAGTCCCATTTTTTCCGCAATTTCGGTATAATACGCGGGGTTCGGCTTACAAAAATGTGAATTTTCATATGTTGTGATCAGATCAAAGCTTTCGGGCGCAACATTTGCCCAGGAAAGTCTGGAACGGACGGCAACGGTGGGAAAGAAAGGATTCGTGGCAAGAATCACGCGATCCGCGCATTCTCTTGCAAGATCGACTGCCTTTTGCGCAAGCGGTGTCGGAAACGTAACGGAAGCCGCACCGTGAAATTCATTTCCATAAAAAGAATCGAAAACGGAAATATCGTCATAAATCTTTTTACCGAAAACGTTTTCCATCACAGTCCAGAAAACTTCTGCATTGGTTTTTGTGCCGTCGTTTTTGACCATTTTAGCCGTGCCTTTCCAAAGTGCGGAAATCAAAGGTTCCTTTTCATAACCGAGGGATGCCACTTTTTTCGCAAGCAAACCGAAATAGGTCTGAACGAAAACATCGTTATCCATCGGCAGCAAGGTGCCGTCCAAATCAAATAAAACAGCTTCGTATTTTTTCATATATCGCCTTTCCCTGTTAAAATTAACGGTGCAACCTTTCGGCCGCACCGTTAACATCAAATCAGTTTAATTATTTGGAGTAAAGCTCGCCGAGTTTAACAAGACGGTCGTATTTGAGCTTAGCCTGCTTTTCAGCTTCAGCGAAGAGTGCTTCTGCTCTGTCGGGGAACTGCTGAACGAGACGGCTGTAACGTGTTTCGCTCTTGATGAACTCAACGTAGTTCGCTGTGGGAGCCTTGCTGTCAACAGTAAGAGGAGCGAGGCCGGCATCCTTCTTGGAAGGATCGTAACGGAAGAGCTGCCAGTAGCCTGCTTCAACTGCGCGTTTCATTTCGATCTGGCAGTTGCTCATACCACCCTTAACGCCATGCATTTCGCAAGGAGCGTAGCAGATGATGATGGAGGGACCCTGGTATGCTTCTGCTTCTGTGATTGCTTTGAGAGTCTGATTCATATCAGCGCCCATAGCGATCTGTGCAACATAAACATAGCCGTAGGACATAGCAATGTTAGCGAGGTCTTTCTTCTTGATTGCCTTACCTGCTGCAGCGAACTGAGCAACCTGACCGATCTGGGAAGCCTTGGAAGCCTGACCGCCGGTGTTGGAGTAAACTTCGGTATCGAATACCATGATGTTTACGTTTTCGCCGGAAGCGAG
>JAFQEK010000068.1 GCA_017399025.1 Clostridia bacterium | reverse complement strand
TTGCTTCTGCGGCGAAAGGGAAACGGAAACGATTCCCGCGCACGGCAAACATTCTTTCGGAGAGTGGGTTTTGACGAAAATAAACTGTCTTACGGAAGGACTTGCGGAACGGATTTGCTCTGTTTGCGACAAAAAGGAAACTACGGAGGTACCTTCCAATGGCGGACATACACCGGGTAAATGGACTGTATTACTGGAAGCAACCGAAACGGAAAAAGGGCTGAAGCAGCAGCGTTGCAGTGTTTGCGATGAAATCACCGCAGAAGAAGAAATTCCGGCGAATGGTACGAGTGATATACGTATCAAAATCAATTCTTCGATGGACGAGGTGGGTTTTAGCGGAACGATTGTGGGGATCGGAAACAGGGAAGTTGAAAAAGTACTTCTGCCGAAGCTTTTGCGCATAAATATTATGGGTTCTAACATTTTTATGGAAAGCTATGCAATTGGCAATGGTGCTTTTTCGAATTGTGAAAATCTCAGATATTTTGAACTTTTTGATAATCTCATATCCATCGAAGCTCATGCGTTTGACGGCTGTAACAATTTGGAAAGCATTGTATTCAACGGCACCAAAGCGCAATGGGAAGCGATTCGAAAAAATTCTCTTTGGAATTCGGGTTCCTCTTTGCGAACCGTAATCTGTACAGACGGTGTAATCTATCTTGTATAAAATAAAAAACTTGCATTGGAAAAAATCCTCTGCAAGTTTTTTGTTTTCGGAATATATGTATAAAAGAGATGATGGGGCAAGCCAAGAATCAAAGATCATGATGAAGCTTGGCTGCGAAAACCTCGTCATACGTCGGAAGGTTATTGACGGGTCCGAATTTTCCGAGTTTTTCGAGCAAGGCCTCGATATTATCCTGATAGGTGTTGCAAAGCTTTCCGTAATCCAATTTTACGCCGCTTACGGCTTCCGTGAGCCAGATACCGGGTTCGGGATTGATATTTTCACTGTAAAACAAAATGCCGTTCCATTCAAAAGGATAACCGAATTGCTGTTTGCGGTAACGAGTGCCGGTATCGGTTTTATAAGAAGCGTAATAAGGTTTTTTGATTTCGCTTGCTCTTTCACGGATGGATTCTTCGCTGACTTCTCTGTATGCAATTTCGTTTTCCCGCGCATATTCAATGGCATAGGAACCTTTGGCGGCTTTGACGGTCAAATGACGGCTTCCTTTGAAAACACGTTTGCCGATTTTTTTTACGCTTTTGGGAATATAAACGGAACTGATTTCGCTGAGTGCGAATGCATCGTCTTCGATTTCGGTTACGGTGTCTGGCAAAACGACATTGGAAAGCTCGGAAGCTTCAAAAGCATTTTCCCAAATGGTTTCCACACCGTACGGAACAGCAAAATCTCCGTATTTTTTCGGAGGACAAAACATGAGGGCTTTTCCGTCATAGCTGATCAAGGCATCGTCATAAATCTTTGCTGCCGTACATCCCTCTTGCAATACAAATGCTTCCAGATTTGGAATCTGAATGAAAGCATAGCGGCGGATTTGCTGAATATGGCTTGGAATCACAACGGTTTTGATCTTCATATAATCATCCCAGTGTTCCAATTCAAATTTGTTATCCACGGGAATCCGTTCGGGACTCCAGGGATTGAAGCAATTTTCTCCGACCGTATGGATATGGTCGGGAAGCACAATTTCTTCCACATTGTAGCCGGGAATATACTTTTTCAAAATGCCTTCTTCAATGACTTTTACATAAATTGCCATAGTAACCTCCAAAATGATAATATCCGTATATATCAAGTATACCATATTTTCCCTGAATTTCAATACTTTTATCATATAATATTCCCAAAATTTTGTGATTATGCTGAAATTTACGTAAGGAAAATTTTTATTTAACGTGGGTTCGATGAAGAATAGAGCTAACACCTATTCCGTCTTGCTTTCCCCTGTACTTATACAGAAAATCTGTATATTCTCAATGTATGGGGAAGTGTGGATACCGATGTGAAAATCGGATGACAGAAGAGGCAAGCGCCGTAAACAATCATTGATCTTTTCATCGAACTCACGTTATTTAGAATTCCCGAATCCGTACGAAAAACTTCTCTCAAAACAAAAGACCTTGTCCGCAATGCGAAAACAAGGTCTTTGTTTTATTTGCTTTTATTTACGGTTGATTAAAGTCCCATTTTTTTCAGCAAGAGTCTGGAGCAGTCAAGCTGATTGGGAATGTTGCCGTTTTCGTCGCGTACACGCCAGATGTCGGGAGTGATTTCGTCAGCCACATACATCTTACCGTTTTCGTCATAACCAACTTCGATCTTGAAGTCGATCAAAGTCAGACCCATGGGTGCCAATTCTTTTTTGAGAACTTCGCCCACGCGTGCAACGATATTCAAAGCTTCATCATACTGACCTTCTTTGAGAAGACCTTTCATGATGCAGAGACGTTCGCTGATCAGCGGGTCGCCCTGAATGTCATCTTTCAAAGTAACTTCTGCGTAAGGAGGATCGAATACGATGCCTTCTTCCAATGTGAAACGGCGGCACATGCTGCCTGCAGTGAAGTAACGGAGAACGAACTCGAGCTTCGGAACAGTCAACTTGCGAACCTGCATAAGACCCTTGTCTACGTCAGCTGCGATGTAGTGTGTGGGAATGCCGTTCTTTTCCATCAGTTCAAAGAAGTATTTGGAAATAGCAAGACCAATCTTGCCTTTGCCTTCAACGCTGCCGCCAACGGTGTTGGAGCCGGGATCGAAAACGCCGTTTTCACCCGTCATGCTGTCTTTGAAAAGCAGACTTACAATGTTTTTTTCTTCATCAAGAAGAACGTCTTTTGTTTTACCGGTATAAAGGATTTTCATAAATATGCGCTCCTTTTATTGAGTTGGTACAAGTTTTTTTATCTGAAAATGATAAGAAATCCTCGCCGTAATTATTATACATGATTTCTTGTCTGTTGTCAAGAAGAGATGTAATGAAATTTACGGTTTTTGCATGAATCAATAAAATTATGTTTCGTTCGCAAATGGCTTTTTATCCAAACGCCGCCGTTCCGAAAAATCCGGAGCAACAGCATTTATTTTTATAAAAAAGCGAAGATACATTTTTGTTTACGGGAATGGATGAAGCTTTGTCTGTTTGCAAAATTTCGATATGATCGTAGGGAGGTGGCTCGCTCCTGCCGAAATATAAATTAAATTTTGAAACGCCGGCAGCAAGCCGCCGCCCTATACTGAACGGATATCAACACGATAAATTCTGATTTATCTTACTAATATTTTCGAAAAAGTAAATGCGGTTGCCATGCCGAAAAATCGGAAATATCTTGACAAAATACCCCTTGAGGGTATATAATAAATAACAGAAAGGATGTGTCGCAATGGAAGAAAAATGCAGTTGCTTTCATAAAACAAAGGAGCGTTCGGAAGAAGAATATAAAAAGCTGATCAACCGCCTGAACCGTATTGAGGGACAGATCCGGGGGATTCGGGGAATGGTGGAAAATGATGCTTACTGTACGGATATTCTGATACAGGTCAGTGCTGTCAACGCGGCTCTGAATGCATTTAACAAGGAATTATTAGCAAATCATATCCGCACCTGTGTGGCTGATGATATCCGAAGCGGTAAGGATGAAACGATTGATGAATTGGTCAACACTTTACAAAAATTGATGAAATAAGGAGTGCTTTTATGGAAAATGGAATTTGGGGAACGGGAATCCTTGTTGCCGTTTTGGTTATTGCGGTTTTTTTCGCTTTGCGTACGACCGTCAAGCGTATGAGCGGAAAAAGCTGCTGTGCGGGAAAAACAGAAAAACCGAAAAGAGAATTAAAAATTTTGGAATCCGAACCCGATTATGAAATCACGGTTGAAATCGGTGATCTTTGTTGTGAAAATTGCGCGGTCAGCGTGGAGAATGCTTTTAATCGAATGGAAGGCGTTTCGGCAACGGCTTCCCATAAAGAAAAAAGAGCGGTTTTATTACTTTGCCGAGAAATGAGCGAAACGGAAATCCGTCTGACGATTGCCGGATGCGGCTTTACAGCAGGAGAAATACAAATTAAAAAATTATAAAGTTACCTTTTTAGGTTACGTATTGATAATATGGAAAAGGAGATGTAAAAATATGGAACAATACCGTGTTACAGGCATGAGCTGTGCGGCTTGCAGTGCTCGCGTGGAAAAAGCGGTTTCGGCTGTGGAGGGCGTGGAATCCTGCGCAGTCAATCTTCTGACGGGTTCGATGAATGTGGAAGGAACGGTAACACCCGAAACTGTTATTTCGGCAGTGGAGAAGGCTGGCTACGGCGCTTCTCTGAAAAATACCGAAACGGAAACCGTGAGCACCGATGAAAAAAATGAACCCGAGGATAAAGAAACGCCTCTTGTGAAAAAAAGACTTTTTTCATCCCTGGCTTTCCTCTTGCTTCTGATGTACATTTCCATGGGACACGTGATGTGGAATTTTCCGCTTCCCGTATTCCTGTCGGAAAATCCTCTTGCGCTCGGACTTTCGCAGATGTTGCTTTCGGCGGCTGTGATGATCATCAATCAGAAATTTTTTGTAAACGGTGTAAAGGGTTTGTTGCACGGCGCGCCCAATATGGATACGCTCGTTGCCATCGGTTCGGGCGCATCGTTCGTGTATAGCGTTTGCGTGCTTTTTTCCATGACGGCGGCGCAGATGAACGGCAATACCGAGGCGGTTTTTCATGGCTTGCATGATTTTTATTTCGAGTCGGCGGCAATGATTCTGACCTTGATCACCGTCGGAAAAATGTTGGAAGCAAGAGCCAAGGGAAAAACCACGAGCGCGCTTGCGGGACTGATGAAGCTTGCGCCCGAAACGGCAGTGGTCCTGCGTGATGGAAAAGAAACGGAAATTCCGGCAAAAAACGTCCGTCCGGGCGATATTTTTCTCGTCCGTCCGGGTGAACATATTCCCGTTGACGGCATTGTTGCGGAAGGACACAGCGCCGTCAACGAATCTGCATTGACGGGTGAAAGCATTCCCGTAGATAAAGAGGTTGGTGATTCCGTTTCTTCGGGAACGACCAACGAATCGGGCTTTTTGAAATGCGAAGCCACCCGCGTGGGTGAGGATACTTCGCTTTCCCGAATTATACGAATGGTCAGCGATGCCGCAGCAACAAAAGCGCCCATTGCAAAAATTGCGGATAAGGTTTCGGGAATTTTTGTTCCTGCGGTCATTGCACTTGCGCTGATCGCAACGGCAGCTTGGCTGATTGCGGGAAAAGAAATCGGCTTTGCACTTTCCATGGGTATTTCCGTGCTCGTGATCTCCTGTCCCTGTGCGCTCGGTCTTGCTACACCCGTTGCCATCATGGTCGGAACGGGAAAGGGTGCGAAAAACGGAATCCTTTTCAAAAACGCAACGGCACTTGAAGAAGCAGGGAAAATTAAAACCGTTGTTCTGGATAAAACGGGAACCGTTACGTGCGGGATGCCGAAGGTGGTTTCTTTGCATCCTGCCGAAGACATTTCGGAAACCAAGCTTCTTTCCCTTGCGTATACTCTGGAAAACCTCAGCGAACACCCACTTGCGAGAGCCGTTCGGGAAGAAGCGGAAGCGAAGGGATTGAAAGCCGAGCCGGTTACGGATTTTGAAATTTTCCCCGGAAACGGTTTGACAGCTCGTTTTGAGGGTGAACTTTTGTGCGCGGGCAATCTTGCTTTTGCCGAGAAGAAAGCAAAGATTTCCGAGGCGGTTAGAAAAGAAGCACAAGTGCTTGCCGACGGAGGAAAAACACCTCTGTTTTTCGTGAAAAATCAAAGTTATCTCGGTATGATTGCCGTGGCTGACGTTATTCGTGAGGACAGCGCAGAAGCCATCCGTGAGCTTCATGAAATGGGAATCCGCGTGATCATGCTGACGGGGGATAACGAACGAACTGCCGCCGCCATCGGAAAAGAGGTCGGCGCAGATGAAGTGATTGCAGACGTTCTGCCGGACGGAAAAGAAGCAGTCGTCCAAAAGCTTTGTGCCGAGGGTAAAACGGCAATGGTTGGAGACGGCATTAACGATGCGCCTGCCCTGACACGCGCCGATATCGGTATTGCCATCGGAGCGGGAACGGATATTGCGATGGATGCCGCCGATATCGTTCTCATGAAAAGCCGTCTTGCCGACGTACCTGCCGCCATTCGGCTCAGCCGCGCAACGCTCAGAAATATCCGACAGAATCTTTTCTGGGCATTCTTTTATAATATTATGGGCATTCCGCTTGCGGCAGGCGTATGGTACCCCATCTGGCATTTGAAGCTCAACCCCATGTTTGGTGCAGCGGCGATGAGCTTGTCCAGCTTTTTTGTGGTCAGCAACGCATTGCGTTTGAATTTTATTAAAATACGCAATACGAAACAAAATAATCAAAATATCCGAACGGAGGAAAACAAAATGGAAAAAACAATGAAAATCAAAGGTATGATGTGCAAGCATTGCGAAGCAAGAGTGAAAAATGCGCTGGAAGCTTTGCCCGAGGTCAGCGAAGCGGTCGTCAATCATAAAAAAGATACCGCTAAGGTAAAGCTTTCTGCGGAAATTACGGATGAAGCTCTCAAAAAAGCCGTTGAAGATCAGGGATATCCCGTTTTGGATATCAAATAAACAAAAACTTTTTTGAGAAAATTTGAATTTTGCGACGTTTCCCAAAAAAAGCGTACTTTATGATCAGAAACCGTTTGAAAAATAAAAAATAATCAGAATGGTAAAAGCGCCCGTTTTTTACGGACGCTTTTGCTCTTCAAACGGAATTTTTGATGAAGAAGGTGCCTTTTATGAACAAAAAAATTATGACTGCTTTTAATTCGGAAAGTTGTATTTGCCGTCTGCTTGCTGCTTGGTGCAGCTTTTCTTTTTATCTTTTGCTATATGGAAAGGGTAATTTTTTTCAATTGGAATATGCGCAGAATACTTCTTTCGTCCGTTCCGTGCTGATCATATTTTTGTTTTTTGCGGTGTATTCCTGTATACGTATTTTTATAAACAAGGAAGAATCGGATTCATGGTTTCTGATTGTCAGCGCAACGCTTTGTGTAATCCGATGGCTTGATCGGGGAGATGGTATCAAAAATAAATTTCTTTTTCTGATGGCTGTCGTTGCGGTTTATGGATTTTTTGTGATGTATTTCATAAAAAAGAATGCGTTGATGTTTGAAAAAATACGTTTCGGAAAGAAAACGGAATGGTGTTTGGTGCTTTTTTGCGGTTTGTTCGGCGGAACGGTGATTGCCGCTATCACTTCTTTACGATATCTGACTTTTTCTTCTTCGAATTTTGATTTCGGAATTTTCGTCAATATGTTTCATAATATGAGAGAAACGGGACTTCCCGGCGTTTCCTGTGAAAGAGATGTTTTCATGTCGCATTTTGCCGTACATATTTCCCCCGTATATTATTTGCTGTTGCCGTTTTATGCGCTTATTCCTTCGACGCTTACCTTACAGATCGGTCAGGCCGTTATCGTTTCATCCGGTGTGATTCCTGTTTTTTGCTTATGCAGAGTGTATAAGCTTTCTGAAAAGAGCACTGTTGCCGCGGCTTTTCTTTATGCTTTGCATCCCGCTTTGTCTACGGGCTGTTTTTATGATATTCACGAGAACTGTTTTCTTGCACCTCTGCTGCTCTGGATATTTTATTTTTTTGAGCGAAAACGCATGATTTCCATGTATATTTTTGCTTTTTTAACACTGAGTGTAAAAGAGGATGCCGCAATTTTTATTCTGATCTTTGCGGTTTATCTTTTGTTTTCCAAGAGGAGCGTTCGGCATGGTGTTTTTCTTTCTGTGATTGCGGCGATTTATTTCAGTATTGCGCTTGCGATTTTGCAGAAAATGAGCGGTTATTACGCGGTGCTTTATGCAGATCAAACGCCGAATCCTGCGATTGGCGGACCAATGGTGAACCGTTTTCAAAATTTGATTTTGGAAAAAGAGGGAAGTATTTTCGGCGTATTGAAAACAGCGTTTTTTAATCCGGGGTATCTTTTGACACAGCTTTTCCAGACGAACGGAAATAATTTTGAGAAATTAACATATTTTATTCAAATGCTTTTGCCGTTGGGATTTCTTCCGTTTTTTACGGTAAAAACTTCCGGTTGGCTTCTGCTTTCTCCGATTTTGATCAATTTGCTGACAAATTATTCTTATCAATACAACATCGGTTATCAATATCATTTTGGTATTCTTGCTTTTTTCATCTATGCTTCCGTTATGAATCTTTCCGAACTCCGAATTTCTTTGAAACGAAATATTCTCGGCTTTGCCATTGCCGCCTGTGTGTGTTTTTATGTTGTTTATATTCCATCCAATCTTGTTTATTACCAAAGAGCATGGAATCAGAAAAAAGAAACTTATATGCAAATGGATGAGATTTTGAATACGCTTCCCAGAGATGCGTCCGTTGCTTGTCCGGGATATATTCTTCCCCATATTGCAGACCGAAGAGAGATTTACGAGCTTCATTATCACGGCAATGAAGGAGATGTGGATTATGTGGTTCTTGACGGACGTTCTTCTATCGATCAAAAACAATTGGAAATATTTTTGCAACAGGGTTATGTCGTTTGGCAGGAGCATGACGGCTTGCTTACCATTTTGAAAAAAGCAGATGCCTCAAGTATGTTCTGCAGAGGAAGATAGACAAAAATTTTCATAACGTGAAAAAATCCCGTAACCTGAAAAAACGGCTTACGGGATTTTTGATTTATATCCATCATGCTTTGGATTTATACTTCCCGTCAAATTCCGAAACGGTTTTTCTGAGAGAATCGGAAAGATAGGATTGCGCTTTTTCTTTTTGCTCTTCTGTCATGCCGTAAAAGGCTTCCGC
The DNA here is from genome assembly GCA_017399025.1 of Clostridia bacterium. GTDB lineage: Bacteria > Bacillota > Clostridia > Oscillospirales > CAG-272 > QALR01. The sequence goes on along the minus strand of JAFQEK010000068.1, from coordinate 7,397 downwards.
AACCGCGCCCGTAATGGCGGCAATGGTGTCGCTGTCCCCGCCGATGGAAACGGCGTTGCGAATGGCATCCTCAAAGGAAACAGATTCCAGAAAGGCTTGCATGGCTTGCGGTACGCTGCCCTGGCAGCTGACGTCAAAGGTGTATGTGGGACGGATTTCATCCAGCGTGAAGTTCAGCGTATAATAAGCTTCAACGAACTCACGGATTTCTTCCTTGGAAGCGCCTGTACGGGCAAGATAAGCCGCTCCTGCCGTAACGACAGCACCCTTGATGCCTTCCGGATGATTGTGTGTAACTTCGGCAGAAGCTTTTGCAAGAGAGATGGCTTCTTCCAAAGAATTTGCATACCAAGCCACGGGAGAAACGCGCATGGCGGAACCGTTTCCGAAGCTTTGGTAAGGAACTCTGCTTTTTTTGATGAGCCACCAAGAAAAATTTCCGCCGTAACCTGCATACGGATAAGCGTTTCCGTATGTGTGCATGGAGGTAATCAAAATATCCTGAAATATATTCAGGCTTTGCGTTCTGTCATATTGCAGAAGTGCGTTGGCAACGGCTAAGGTCATGACACTGTCGTCAGTGAAATGGCAGCCTTTTGAAAATAACTCAAAATTTTTTGTTTTTGTGTTTCTGAATTCATAACGGGAACCGACAATATCGCCAAAGATTGCGCCAATCATAATGGTAACCTCACATTTCTTTTGTTGCTTCGGACAAAACGTCCTCAATCGGATCACGGATAATCAATGCTGCATACGGATCATACGGCGTCGGTGTCCGATTGATGATCACAAGGTTTTTTCCTCTGAATGAATGGAGCAGTCCTGCTGCGGGATAAACGGTCAGAGAAGTTCCGCCGACGATCAGCAAGTCCGCGCGTTCGATTTCTCTTTGTGCGCGGGTGAAAGCCAAGCCGTCGAGTCCTTCTCCGTATAAAACCACATCGGGACGTACAGGATTTCCGCAGTGCTCGCAAAGCGGAACGGATTCCGCTTCCAGAATATAAGAAAGAGGATATTCCTTGTAACAGGAGGTACAGTAATTGGAAAGAACCGAGCCGTGAACCGCAATGACGTTTCGGCTTCCTGCGGCTTCATGCAATCCGTCAATGTTCTGCGTGATAACCGAAGTCAGCTTTCCCATCTGTTCCAATTTGGCAAGCGCTCTGTGTGCGCCGTTGGGTTTTGCGTTGGGATACAGCATATTTTTCTTATAGTAACGGTAAAACTTTTCGGGATATTTGCGCAGATATTCGCCGCTGAGTATTTCTTCGGGACTTTCTTCCGTTTCATTGGCTTCGGTGTAAAGTCCTCCCGAGCCTCGGAAATCGGGGATGCCGCTTCCTGTTGATACCCCTGCGCCCCCGAAAAAAACGATTCGTTTTGCTTCTTTTATCATCGTCTTGAGATTTTTTTGTTCCATCATCATACTCCTTTCATTGGTTTTTGTATGAAATAATACAAAAAGCCATTCGTCGAATGGCTTTTGTAAAATCAGAAGCTGGAAATACCGTGGCTGTTGACCAGTCCGTCAATTTTGACACCTGCCTTGCAAAGAGGGCATTCGCGGTAAGGATGGCATTCGTAATCGGGGATATCACGTTTGCTGTAAATGCTTTTCACGGGGAAATCTTCGCATTCGTCCACACAGGTAAAGATCGAGCAAATACCAACCGGCAGACCGTTATAGTAACGGATGGCTTCAATGGCGGATTTTGCGGTGTAACCGGTAGAAACCGAAGCTGCAAGAATCAGCACGTGTTTGCCTACAACCATGGGCGCGATATTGTCGCGGAAGATAATCTGGCTTCCGCTTGTATATTCGGGAGAGATGACATAGATGGTGCGGTGCGCGTTCATATTCATGTATCCTGCGCGTGTGAGCTCGCTTGCCATACAAGCCCCCATGACCTCTGTGCCGTCCAGACAGAGAATGGTATCGATGATCTGCGTTTGCGGAATTTGCGTACATAGCAAATGCGCGCCTGCGCGTGCTTCCGAAAGACGGTGCTTGGACATGGTGAAATCAATATAATAGTTCAAATGGCTGTGGCTGGTAGCAAAATGCCCTCTTGCCACGCGCAAGGGGAAATTGCTGTGTTTGCGGGGAATTTCAAACAGTTGAATTGCCATAATATAACTCCTGCCTACGGCTGCATTGTTTTTTTGAGCAAACCGTGATTTTTATTGTATAACATCTTTATGCAATTATTATAACATGAGAAACGAAAAATGTCAAGAAGATTGGTTAAATCAAACGAAAAAACATAATAAAATCAATATTTCAAATATTTTCCGTTTCCGTACGGAAATATTCTCCGTGGCAGGGTCATATTGCAAAAATGTCCAACTCTTTTTTTGTTTCGGACACGCGAAAAAAGTTTACAAAAGTTTTTCGATGTGATATAATGGAGAAGAAAAGAGAAAATTTTTGCAGGATTCTTTTTCGCGATGTTTTTTTGTAAAAACAGAGGAAAATTCTTTCGTTCGGGATGATATGCGAGGGAATGAAATGGATAAACAAATAAAAAGCTCGGCAGCGAAAACTTAATTGAAAAACAGATTTTTGAAAAATTGTCTTAAAAAGTAAATGCTGTTGCCCTGAATTTTGGACAGATATATTGACAAAATATGAAAAAAATATTATAATTATTAATATTGGGGTAATTATGCCCAAATACAGAAAATCGCCGTATATACTGACAAAAAGGTCGCAATTATGCGCGGAGCTTCCATGCACGCTGCACATGGAAAACCCGAAAACGCAATGGCGGAAGAGGGTCAGCGTTGAGTTACCGAAGCTACAGTTATATGCGTAGGGCGAGGGCAAACTCCCGTCGCTGCGAAAATCAAATGAATTATGTGAGGTAAAAACTATGCTTAAAATTACGGTTTGCATCGGTAGCTCCTGCCACATCAAAGGCTCTCGCCAGGTAGTAGAGCAGATCCAGAATCTCATCGCTGAAAAAAATCTCGGTGATAAGGTAGAGCTTTGCGGTACCTTCTGCCTTGGCAAATGCCAGCAGGGCGTATGCGTAATGGTAAATGACGACTTCTATTCTGTTTCCCCCGACACAGTAGATGCATTCTTTGCCGAAGCGGTAGAGGCAAAGGTATAAGAAAATGCTCTTTGTTCAGATTTGTGTCGGCTCTTCCTGCCATCTCAGAGGTTCACAGGAAATTGTGGATCTTTTTGAAAAAGCAGTAAAGGAACATCATTTGGAAGATGAGATCGTGCTTTCCGGCAGCTTTTGTATCGGAAAGTGCAATCTGGTGGGCGTTACCGTTCAGGTGGATGATGATGTTCACGTCGGCATTACAAGAGAGAATTTTGTAGATTTTTTTCAAAAAAACATACTTGATGTCATTAAAAACGAAAGGATGTGACGGCTATGATGACGGTTAAGAATTGTCTGACACTGAAAAAATCAAACTGCACGAACTGCTATAAGTGCATTCGTCACTGCCCCGTAAAATCCATCCGTTTTTCAGGCAATCAGGCGCACATTATCGGAAACGAATGTATTTTGTGCGGCCGTTGCTTCGTTGTATGTCCGCAGGATGCAAAGCAGATCGTGGACAGCACGGAAAAGGTAAAGGTGATGATTCAGAGCGGCGACCCTGTTATCGTCAGCCTTGCGCCCTCCTTCATCGCCAATTATGAAGGCGTCGGCATTGAATCCATGCGCCGTGCACTGAAAAAACTTGGATTTGCGGACGTCGAGGAAACTGCAATCGGCGCAACAATCGTAAAAAATGAGTACGACCGTATCCTTCGGGAGGAAGACAGAGATATCGTGATCAGCTCCTGCTGCCACTCCGTCAACCTGCTCATTCAGAAATATTTCCCCGCATTGCTTGAATATCTTGCAGATGTGATGTCTCCCATGCAGGCGCATTGCGCGGATATCAAGAAAAGAATGCCGGGCGCGAAAACCGTTTTCATCGGACCCTGTGTTGCAAAGAAGGATGAAGCGGAATATTATGCCGGCCTTGTTGATGCCGTTCTCACCTTTGAGGAGCTTACCAATTGGCTTGCCGCCGAAGGTATTGAGCTTGAACAGAGTGTGGATCAGACGCCGGAAAGCCACGCGCGTATGTTCCCGACGACGGGCGGTATTCTGAAAACCATGGACAGAAGCTCCGACGAATATACCTTCATGGCCATTGACGGCGTTGAAAGATGTATCGCTTCGCTGAAGGATATTGCAAACGGAAATATTCACAAATGCTTCATCGAAATGTCGGCTTGCGAGGGCAGCTGTATCGGCGGTCCCGTTATGGAAAAATATCACATGGCAGACCCCGTCAAGGACTATGTCATTGTTTCGAGATATGCCGGCAAGAAGGATTTTGATGTGGAACAGCCTGCGCCCATGAGCCTGAAAAAGAATCTGGAAATGATCGAGCTGACATCCATTCAGCCTTCTGAAATGGAAATCATGTCGGTGCTCCGTCAAATGGGAAAATTCAAAAAATCGGATGAACTGAACTGCGGCTCCTGCGGTTATGATACCTGCCGCGAAAAGGCCATCGCCATTATTCAGGGCAAATCGGAGATCTCCATGTGTCTGCCGTTCCTGAAGGATAAAGCGGAAAGCTTTTCGGATACTCTTGTAAATAATACGCCGAACGGCTTGATCGCGCTGAATGAAGATCTTGAGGTTCAGCAGATCAATAACGCGGCGCGTAAGATTATGAATATCCGTTCGGCTTCCGACGTGCTCGGAGAACCAGTCGTCCGTATTTTGGATCCCACCGTGTTTATGCAGGTCAAAAATACGGGAAGATCCATCCGCAATCAGCGCACCTACCTCCCCGAATACAAAAAATATGTAGAACTGACCATTATTTACGATGCGGATACCCGTATGCTGATCGGCATTATGCGTGATATCACGGATGAGGAGCTGGATAAAGAAAAGAAAGCCAAGCTCAATAAACATACGGTTGAGGTTGCGGATACCGTCGTTGAAAAACAGATGAGAATCGTTCAGGAAATCGCTTCCTTGCTCGGTGAAACGGCAGCGGAAACAAAGATCGCTCTGACGAAGTTAAAGGAGTCGATCAACGATGAATGATTTTTGTGCAGATATCGGATATAAAAGCATCAATCATCACGGCGAAGAGCTTTGCGGCGACCACGTGGACATCGTGGAAGACGGAGAAAATTCTACAGTCATCGTCCTTGCGGACGGACTCGGCTCGGGTGTAAAGGCAAGCATCCTTTCCACGCTGACCTCAAAAATCATCTCCACGATGATGGCGGAGGGACTTGCACTTGAGGAATGTGTGGAAACCATTGCCGCAACGCTTCCCGTATGCTCCGTACGAGGCGTGGCGTATTCCACGTTTACGATTATTCACCTTCTGAATAATGAAATTGCCGAGCTCATTCAGTACGATAATCCGCAGGTCATTCTCATCAGAGATTTTGAACAGTACGATTATCCGAAAACCGAAATGAATATCGGCGGCAAAAAAATTTATAAATCCATTATAAAACTGCAAGAGGACGACGTGTTTATCGCAATGAGCGACGGCTGTCCCCATGCGGGAATGGGAACGAAATTCAACTTTGGTTGGAAGAGAGAGGACATTGCAGATTACATGCAGGTTCTTGTTGCGGGCGGTTATACGGCGAAAAATCTTTCCACCATGCTTGTGGATGAATGCGAAAAGCTGTATGACCATAAGCCGGGGGACGATACCACCGCTTGCGTGGTCAGAATCCGCAAGAGAGAACCCATGAACATTCTTTTCGGTCCTCCTTCAAACAGAGACGATGCCAACCGCATGATGTCGCTGTTCTTCTCCAAGGAGGGAAAGCATATCATCTGCGGCGGTACGACCTCCTCCATCGCGTCGAAATATCTCGGCAAGCCCGTCAGAGTCAGCCTGAGCTTTGAACGCAGCGATATTCCTCCGATTGCCCATATCGACGGCGTCGATCTCGTAACCGAGGGCGTAATCACGATGAACAAGGTTATTCAGTACGCCAAGGACTACATCGGAGAAAACGCGCTCTACGAGGAGTGGAACTTCAAAAAGGACGGCGCGTCCCTGATCAGCCGCCTTTTGTTTGAAGAAGCAACGGATATCAACTTCTACGTGGGCAGAGCGGTAAACCCTGCGCACCAGAATCCCGATCTTCCGATCAATTTCAGTATTAAAATGAATCTTGTTGAGGAGCTTTCCGGTTGCCTCAAAAAGATGGGAAAACGTATTAAGGTCAGCTATTTTTAATTTATAAGGAGGCTAAAAATGCGCAAATTTGATACCAAAGTGCAACACTTGAAATATAAAGTGTTGAGGGAAGTGGCAAGACTTGCCTGGGAGGATAAGCTCCTGGAAAACGTCATGGACATTCCCAAGATGATCGTACCCGGAAAAACACCATCCATGCGTTGCTGTGTTTATAAAGAAAGAGCCATTCTCGGCGAAAGAGTAAAGATCGCCATGGGCGGCGATGCCAACAACCCCAACGTGATCGAGGTCATCGATATTGCGTGCGATGAATGTCCCGTCGGCGGCTGCGAGGTTACGAACGCCTGCCGCGGATGTCTTGCCCACCGTTGTGAGGACGTTTGCAAATTCGGTGCAATCTCCTTTGACGAAAACCACGTGGCGCATATCGACAAATCCAAATGCAAGGAATGTGGCGCTTGCGCAAAGGTTTGCCCCTATACCGCAATCGTCAGCCGTAAGCGTCCCTGCCAGAGCGCCTGCAAGGTGAAAGCCATTTCCATGGATGCGGATAAGACTGCAACCATTGATAATTCCAAGTGCATTCAGTGCGGTGCCTGCGTATATCAGTGTCCCTTCGGCGCAATTCAGGATAAATCCTATATCCTCAGCGCAATCGAACTTCTGAAAAACGGTAGCCGCAATACGGAAAACGGCGCGAAGGTATATGCGATCGTTGCACCCTCGATTTCCAGCCAGTTCTCTTATGCGAAGCTCGGTCAGGTGATCACGGGACTCAAAAAGCTCGGCTTCCACGACGTGATCGAAGCAGCGCTCGGCGCAGATATGGTTGCCATGGCAGAAGCAAAGGAGCTTTCCGAAAAAGGTATCCTTACAAGCTCCTGCTGCCCCGCATTCGTCCGTTATATCAAAACCGCGTTCCCCAAGCTTGTTGATTATATTTCCCATAACATGTCCCCGATGGCGGTTCTTGCGAAATATATCAAGGAAACCACACCCGGCGCAAAGGTTGTTTTCATCGGTCCCTGCACGGCAAAGAAAGCAGAAGCGCAGCTTGAGGAAGTTAAGGAGTATGTGGATACCGTTCTTACATTCGAAGAACTCCAGGCTCTCTTTGACAGCAGAGATTTCGATCTTTCCACCTTTGAAGAAGGCGTGCTTGACAATGCATCCTATTTTGGCCGTATCTT
>JAFQEK010000009.1 GCA_017399025.1 Clostridia bacterium | reverse complement strand
TCTTTGTGATGAAAGAGAAAGAACGGTCTGCGAAGATTGTGATGACAACGGGAATGATAAGACCCATGTCTGCTTTGGTGCGTTCGTTGAATTCTTTTGTGAACGCAGAGATATTAACACCGTGCTGACCGAGAGCAGGACCTACAGGGGGCTGGGGAGTAGCTTTACCTGCGGGAAGCTGCAATTTGACATATGCTACAATTTTCTTTGCCATGATTTACACCTCCGAAGTGGTTTTAATCGGGAGAATTCAAAAATTTTTCTCCCTCCCACATATGTGTTCTTTTGGAAAGAACACGGAAAAAATAATAATTTTAATTGGTTTCTTCCGCCGCAATGCTTGCAATATCAAGCTCGACGGGAGTGGAATGTCCGAAAACGGATGCAAGAACCGTAACCTTTTTGAGGTCGGACGAAATTTCCGAAATGGTACCGATGAATCCTTTCATCGGACCGTCCTTGATCACAACGCTGTCGCCTACCTTGAAATCCACGGAAGCGGAAGCGTTTACGGTTTCAATACCGAGATTTTCAACTTCCTTGGGAGTCAAAGGAACGGGACGTCCTTCGGGACCGACAAAGCCTGCGGAACCCGTGATATTACGGACGATATGCCATGTGGCATCGGACATGATCATTTTTACGAAAACGTAACTGGGGAAAATCTTTGCTTCGCTTTCCTTGGTAACGCCTTCGGTGTTTGTTTCCGAAACGAGTTCCACGGGTACTTTTACTTCATGGATCAAATGAGAAATACCGCGGTTCTCAATAATCTTTTCAAGATTGGTCTTTACTTTGTTTTCATAACCGGAATAAGTATGAACAACATACCATTTTGCATTCTCGCTCATGTAACAATCCCCTTACCATCAACCTACAGGTTTGATAAATTCGATCAAGTCTTTGAGAAGGTAAAGTCCTTCGCTCAAACCGAAGTCAACGAGAGAAAGAACTGCACCGACAACGATCATGGTAACGATAACAAGAGAAGAGTTTTTGAAAAGCTGCTGTTTGGAAGGCCAAACGAGCTTTTTGAATTCACTTCTGCAATCTTTGAAGAATTTACCCATTCTGGAAAAGATATTCGGCTTTTTGTTTGTGTTTTCTGCCATAATTTTTTCTCCTAAACAGATTCTCAGATTTTACTTGGTTTCTTTGTGAAGCGTGTGTTTGCGGCAGAATTTGCAATATTTCTGCATTTCAAGTCTGTCGGGATCGTTCTTTTTGTTTTTTGTTGTGTCATAGTTTCTTTGCTTGCATTCCGTGCAGGCGAGAGTGATTTTAACGCGCATATCGGCACCTCCTGTTAAGATTTGAAGCTAAAAAATCAGCTTCTGTTATATAAAAAACAGAAGCGAAAGAAAAACACAAAAATACAGACGCTTATACCGCAAGGGAAAAACCGTCTGCTGATTTGATTTTCATTCGGTCCGTTTTTTGTACCTCCCTCGTATCGGGTTCACTTTGAAACCAAGTTCATCGACCCACAGAGGTATATTCAGTTTACCATAAATAAAAGAATTTGTCAAGGGAGTTTCTGAATTTTTTCGTATAAAATGCTGATTTTTTTGCTGATTTTTTGACAGAAACGCCGTTTTGAAAGAAAAAATGACAGGCGCATTCTTCGTTTGCGGAAAAATACGCCTGTATTTCGGTCAGATTTTCAAGAGCGTGATTTTATGAGGATTGCTCGCCTGCCATGGAAAGCAGCGTTTCTTCGTCAATGATCTTGATACCGAGGTTTTGCGCTTTCGTGAGCTTGGAGCCTGCTTTTTCGCCCGCAACGACATAAGTTGTTTTGGAGGAAACGGAGGAAGAAGCTTTGCCGCCGTGTTTTTCGATGATGGCGGTTGCGGCATCACGGGAGAGTGAGGGAAGCGTTCCCGTCAAAACGAAAGTCATGCCTTCAAAAATCATATCGGATTTTTCGACTTGGTAGGAGGTCAGAACACCGGCTTCTTTGAGTCGGTCGATCAGCGCAAGGCTTTGCGTATGGGAAAAATAATCCATAACGTAGTCAGCTGTAATTTCTCCGAAATCGGGAATGGCAACCAGCTCTTCTTTGGAAGCCTTTGCAAGTGCATCCAGCTCGCCGAAAACGGTTGCCAGCGATTTGGCGGCTTTTTCACCGACATTTCGGATACCGAGCGCATAAATCAAGCGGTCAAGACCTGCGGATTTGGATTTTTCGATGGAAGCAATCAGTTTTTTTGCGGATTTTGCACCCATGCGGTCAAGATTCTGAACGTCCTCCGCGCGCAAACGGTAAAGATCGGCAACGGTTTGCAGAAGTCCCGCCTCCATGAGAGAGCGGACCACGGCAGGTCCCATACCATCGATATCCATGGCATCGCGGGAAGCAAAATGCGAAAGACTTCTTTCAAGCTGTGCGGGGCAGGAAGGATTGGTGCAGCGGGTTGCCGCTTCGTCATCCTTGGAAACGGGTTCTCCGCAGGAGGGACAGCATGCGGGCATTTCATAAGAAAGAAATGATTCCTTGCGGTCTTTCATTTCCACGGAAACCACTTCGGGAATGATATCGCCTGCTTTTTGCACGTAAACCGTATCTCCGATGCGGATATCACGTTCGCGGATGAAATCAATATTATGAAGAGTTGCTGCGGAAACGGTCGTTCCGGCAAGACGGACGGGAGAGAGAATGGCTTTCGGTGTCAGTACACCCGTTCTTCCGACCTGAATAATAATGTCCGTGAGTGTTGTGGGTTTTCGTTCGGGCGGATATTTGTAAGCAATTGCCCACTTCGGCGTGCTGGTGTTTTCGCCGATTTCCAGACGTTCCTGCAAATTGTTGCATTTGATGACAATCCCGTCGATATCAAAAGCAAGAGAATCGCGCAGCCTGCCGATTTCTTCGATTTTTTTGATAATCTGATCGGCAGTTTTCAGATTTTCGCGGTAAGGGATGACGTGAAATCCCTGTGTTTCCAGATAATCCAAGCCTTCGGAATGGGAAGAAAAAGAGATTCCCTGCGTTTGCTGAATATTGAAAACCATGATATCCAGACCGCGGCTTGCTGTGATTTTGGAATCCAACTGACGCAGAGAACCTGCAGCTGCATTTCTCGGATTTGCAAATAAAGCTTCTCCGTTTTCTTCTCTGCGCGTGTTCAGCGCTTCAAAGCTTTTTCTTGGCATGTAAACCTCGCCGCGTACTTCCAGAAGCGGCAGGGAATCAGGCAGAGAAAGAGGAATGGTTTTGACGGTTTTGAGATTTTCCGTCACGTTTTCGCCCACAAG
>JAFQEK010000067.1 GCA_017399025.1 Clostridia bacterium | reverse complement strand
CCAAGCACAGCCTTTGTTTCTGCGGGAAATTGACGTCAATTGGTTGTTTACATTATACGTGAAAACAATTTTATTTTCATTGGCATCGATGATATCGGTCAGAATACCGTTTGTAAATTTTTTCTGATTGTCGCCCTTATCTGTCATGGTATACGTTAACGAAGATTTCGTAACCGTCAATCCCAAGCCGTCTTCATCGTACCAAGTATCCGGATAATCATCCGAGGGATAAAAATAGTGTTCGGTTCCGTCGGAATCGTTGAAAACCAAGTATGTTTTTTCTCCGAATACTTTCGTTACCAGCGTTTCCTGCGCGCTCAGCTTCCATCCTTTACCGAGCTTCATTTTAGAAAAGTTTGCTGTATGAATGCCCGCGTTTTCGTTGTTTGTAAATTCCAAGCCTGCGTTTGCGGAATTATACACGTGGCTCATAGAGAACGGAAGAATTTCACTTCCCGAAGAAAAATCTCCCCGTATCAAAGTCAAGCCGGAAGTATGGTGATTGATATATCCCGTTCCTGCTCTGCCTGCGGACTGTGTCTGATACGTATAGTAATTTTCCAGTCCGACAACATTTCTGTACTGTACCTGCAAAGTGGGTTTTGCAGTATCCTCCGAGGAAGAAAGCATAACTTTTCCGTTTGCTGCGATTCCGTCAACCGGTTTCAGAATGATACCGTTATTTCCTGCACCGCCATGCCACTTCTGTACCAAGTCCGTAATATTCCAGGAAATCTCCGGCTGAAAATAAACGTTTTCCTGCGTAATATGCTGATAATCCGCCAACTCGGATAAACCGCTCTGGTTATTCCAAATCAGTGTATTTTCAGACCATGCGCCCACTTTTTTATATGCGCCGATATACAGCCCTTCCCCGTCAAGATAGGTAATTCGCATGACAAGACTTGCATTGACAATCACCGCGTTTTCCGGAATGGCAAGAGAACCCGTATATTTCCAATAAGAATACATTGATTGATTATTCTTACGTCCGGCGTAAAGATAAGGCAGATCACCGTATACGGTATTGGGATTCGCCTGATCCGTATATGTGTCCTCCACGGAATCTTCTTCTTTGATTTCGAGCGGCGGATCGACCGTTACGGGGAACGCGCGGCTTTCGTCATTCATCCATGTGCTGTCGGGTGTTACCGTCAAACGGTATTCACCCTTTTTGAGCTGTTCCAGAGAATAGCTGACCGCTTCGGAATACGCGCCGTTTGCATCCGTCATAAACGGTGCCGAAATACGGAAAACGATTTCTCCGCTTTGGCTGTCTTTCAGAACGATGCTGCCGTTTGAAGTCAATTCTGCTGTCAGATTTTTTACTTTCATATCAAAAGAGAATGAATACGAATCCATTTTTTCTTTGATGATGATATTTTCCTTGATTCCCGTACCTCTGAGCGTATATTCCAGGTCAATATTTTCCAGAATATCGCGGTACAAAACGCTTGAAACCGATTTTTTTACATGAATCAGCCGTTCCAATTCCGTTTCGGCTTCTTCGGTTTCGGGATTCACAACCGTTGCCGCCTTGCTGTTATCTGCGCCAACAAGTCCGAAGCTCAGCTTGTATTTTTCATTTTTTACGGCGATCAGCTTAGACGAGCTTCCGTTGTTTGCAAATTTGATTTGCATAGGTCCTTTTACCGTTGCAAAACCCGAAATGTCTTCTTCATCCGCAGCCGCAGAAGAAACGAGCGTATTATCAATTTCTTCCCATGCGCCGTTTTCGTCACGGTAATGGACTGCATAATCATAATATGCCAGATAATACGATCCGTCCGACATCCGAATTTGTTTGGTGTTCGCATTTCTCAGCGAAAAATCTTCTCCGAGCGCGTACACTTCTTTTTCTGCTTCCGCTTCACCGATTGTTCCCGTAACAGTATCGGAAAATCCACCGGAATTTTCGGTTTCGCTCTTCGCTCTTGCTTCTCGTAACTCTTCCGCAAAAACTCCCATCGGCAATGAAACAATCAGCATTGCCACGGACAGTAAAACTGTTAAAAAACGAACCATAAATTTTTTCATTGTTTTTTACCTTTCCTTTTGATTGGCAGCATTTTTAAGAGAAATCCTGCGGAAAACTCATAAAATCAGAATTTTTTCATCACCCTTTCCATAAAAGATTTTTTTATTCCCGTATGGTGTCGGTAGGTTCGTTAAAAACGGAACCGGTAAGGGGCTTGTTCAGGTTCTCCTGCCGAACACATTTTATCAGGAATAAAACTCATACCGTACAATAAACTCAGGAACAAGTTGCGTGTTTGACTTCGCTGACAGTTCCCATGAGCGCGCCTCTGTTGTATGCGCTTACACGAAATTCCATTTTATATTTCTTACCAATTTCGCCGTCAAATTCGTAAGATATATACAAAGAGCTTCTCATCGTGTTTTTTGTTATGTAATCCATATACACCCACTCTCCGTTTTCATATTCATAAATCTCAATCATGCCGCTCAAAGAAATATCGGAAGAGAATGTTGCCGCGTTTCTCTTTTCTTCTCCGGTCGTTTCATAAAATGCGACTGTCGAACTGACATCACCTTCTGTATCCCAGTTCGGCATAACCGCCAGCGTCTTTATCGCATTGTCAGGGATTGCCCAAAGCGTAACGATATTTATTACCGAAAGAACAACTGTCAAAATTTTCTCCTTTAACTTTATTTTTTGCCCCTTACATATACTTAATTTAAAAATTTGAAAAAAGTTACATGTTTTTTTATATTTTTTAATATTTTTCAAAAAATTTTTTATTTTGTATGAAATTACTCGAAATTAACCTCTCCGGTTTCTATTCCACAGATTACGATCAGCAAATATTTATCGTTGGATGATAAGAAGAATAACGGCGGCTCTCTGTTTTTGAGAACCGCCGTTTCGCGTTTTCAGTTGATTATTCACTTAAAGCTTTATCGATTGCTTTTGCCGCAGT
>JAFQEK010000066.1 GCA_017399025.1 Clostridia bacterium | reverse complement strand
TGAAATAATTTCCTTACAGAAATTGTGAAATATCTCACTTTGTTCGATGTGAAATGAAATTTGCCCACATTCGCGTCAGCGAATATTTCACATTTGCGGAGCAAATATTTCACAGCGCAGCTATTTCACTTGCCCGAAGGGCAAATTTCGTTGAAAAAAGACCAAGTCGATTTCGACTTGGTCTTTTTTCTGGCTGCGGCACTAGGATTCGAACCTAGGTAATGACGGAGTCAGAGTCCGTTGCCTTACCGCTTGGCGATGCCGCATTATTTTGTTCTGCCCTCGTGGGTCGCTTTCCCTCTCGGACGCATACTATAATATCACATAACATTCGATTTGTCAATACTTTTTTTGAAATTTTTTTGAAAATTTTTCAAAAAATTTTATGTTTCGCAAAGTGCTTAAATATGAGAATCTTACCGATATATTCATTTAACGAAAACAACAAAATCAAAGTCGAAAAATTGTGTTTGGAAAGAGAAACCGCGGAAGAATATCAAAAAATGGGAATCAAAATCGGAGCACAAGCATTGATTTTATGGAAATCGGGTAAAAAAATAATTTTGAAAATTTCAGAAAATAAAATTGCAATTTCCGAACGCGCGGCAGAAATGATTTTTGTTTCCGAAATTTGAAACAGACATATTCTTATTTTCTTTTCATAAATTATAATCACGTGAGTTCGAAGAAAAGGGCTTTCTCATACAAAAATTATGCCCTCTCACTTCCCATTTTACACGCGTAATTTTCAAAAAAAGAAAGGATCGTGAATTTCCCATGCCGCGCGCCCTTGACCGATTGGATTTTCTGCTTTGCCGACCGATAGTCGGACTGCCCGTATTTTTTTTCGTGATGTACGGCGTATTTTTCCTGTCTTTTTCCAAGCCGGGCGAATGGATGAGCGGATATACGGAAACAATCTTATTCGGTCTGACGGAAGCCTTGGCAGATTTTTTGCTTTCCGCAGGTACAAATCCGAAAGCGGCTTCCGTGATCAACGGTATTCTGAACAATACCGCTTCCGTATTGGCATATTTACCGCAAACGGCAATTTTTTTCTTCCTTATAAAAGGCTTGGAAGACTGCGGATATCTTTCGCGTGTCATTTTTACGGCAGACCGTTTTTTATCCCGTTTCGGACTTTCGGGACATGCGCTTTTGCCTTTTCTGATCGGATTCGGTTGTTATGTGCCTGCGATGGAAGCTTCGCGCACGCTCACGAAAAACGAAAGAAAGATATTGAAAGATTCCCTGCCGTTTCTGATTTGCAGCGCGCGCCTGCCCGTCCTTTTCTTTCTTTGCGAAGCCTTTTTTCCCAAAAGAAAAGCCTTTGCCGCATTTGCTTTTTATCTTCTTTGCGCTGCAGTCTTTTTTCTTTCTTCCCTGATCGCCTCACGTGGAAAAGCCGCGCCGCCTCTTGCCGTTCTCCTGCCCGATTTCCGGTTGCCGAAGCTTCGTATTCTTTTTGGAGAAGCATGGAAAAAAAGCCGCGATTATCTGATCCGTACCGCAACGGTGATATTTCTTTGCGCCGTTTGTTTGCGAATTTGCTCTATACCAATCTCTCTCACCGAAACGGAAGAGCCTAAAAATCTGCTTTCTCTTTTCGGTGAAACGCTTTCCTTTCTCTTCGTTCCGCTCGGATTCGGAAAACCGCCTTTCGCAGCCGCACTTTTCTCAGGTTTTTTTGCCAAGGAAAATCTGATGTTCGTTATGGAAATGCTCTCACCGAAAGAAATTTCTTCCTTGCTTTCCTTGCCTGCACGTATTTCATTCACTGCATTTTCCATGCTGTATCTGCCCTGTTTTTCTTCGGCTGCCGCCGTTTGCAAGGAATGGGGCGCGAAAGAAATGTCTGTCTTTCTTCTGCGTACCTTTGTTACGGCATACAGCATCTCTTGGATTTTATATACATTATCTGAAATTCTTGTGGCATTTGTTCAAAATTAACAAGAAGATATTGATACTTTTATAAAAATTCGTAATTTTTTCTATTTTCTTGCAAAATTACCTTGACATTTTCATTTTTTATGGTATAATAATTGCGTATCTGAACAGTGTTAATATTTTGGAAAGTTGTGGTTCTGTGCATTCTGAATTTGATATCCTGCTTGAAAGCGTAAAAAACGGTGATCGTTCTTATTTCGACGTCATCTATTCCCGTTATAAACCCTTGGTCGAAAGTCTGACACAAAAATACGGCAAGAAATATTCTTTGCCGGAGGTTGAATTTAATGATATCAAACAAGAAGCTCTCATTGCGCTTTTCTATGCCATTTGGGATTACAGACCAAACGAAGAAGTAACGTTCGGCATGTATGCCAAAGTCTGCATACGCAACCGAATCATTTCCTATATCCGCTGTTTTCTTGAAAACGATGTTCCGCTTTCTCTGGAAGAAATGGAAAACGATTGGGAAGAACAACCCGATTTTCTCACACCGGAACACATTGTGATCAGTAAAGAATCTCTTTGCACTCTGAATCGCAGAATTGACGAAGCCTTGACAGATTTTGAAAAATCGGTATTCGCTCTTTATATCGGGGATATGTCCTATGCAGATATGGCAGAAAAACTCGGTAAACCCACAAAATCCATTGACAACGCCATTCACAGAATCAAAGCAAAGTTACGGAAACTTTTATAAACGGGAAGTCCCCGTATGAAATTGCGCGGCAGTCTGCCTGTAAATTTCCATCATTCATCCAATATGCTGTATTTTCCCTTACGGGATAGATATAGAAAGCAAATTTAATCCGTTAAGTTTGTTTTGTTATGCCCAAATAGCTTAATCACAGAGCGTTGTTTTCAAAGGTGTCGGTCGGAATCCGGCTTAGGGCGAAATTTTATTAACCTATTTATCAAAGCGAGGTAAACACAAATGTATCAGGACAAGACATTGGTATGCAAGGATTGCGGTAGTGAATTCGTATTCACCGCAGGCGAACAGGAATTTTATGCAGAAAAAGGTTTTCAGCACGAACCCCTGAGATGCAAATCCTGCCGTGCCGCTAAGAAGAACGCCGGCAAGCCCGCAAGAGAACTCTTCACCACCACTTGCGCTCGTTGCGGAAAGGAAGCAAAAGTTCCCTTCCAGCCCAGCAATGACAGACCTGTTTATTGCAGCGACTGCTATGCTGAAATGAAACAACAGTAATATAGTTATTCCAAAAACTATTTCCCCTTTCGCAAAAGCGGAGGGGGTTTGTTTTTTCCTTTGGGCGCACCCCACAGGAAACCATCCTTGCGCTTTCCATCGAACTCGCGTTAAATTAAAGTAATGCAAGCCCTCTCACCCGACTGCGCCGGAAGCTCTCCCAAGCGGCGAGCCTTCAAAATCAGATTTGTTGACAAATTGTTTACTCATTCAAAAACCATGAAAAAATTTCCAGGGCAACAGCATTTAGTTTTTTATCATTTATTTTGAAAAAATAATTTTTGCATCCAGACATTTCGTCCGTGTATTACGGAACAAATTCGGTTCAAAATTAAAATCCGCACAAAAATCCCAAGATGAATTTGTAAAAATAGCAGGGGATCTTGCTTAATTCGAGCGTTCGAGTGAGAATTAAGCATACCTGCGTCTCGATTTTTACAAGTTCATCTTCGCTGAAAGCAAAAAATCTGCACAGGCGGTCAACCTGCCTAAGGTTGTTCCCTTTGACGGTAAGCCGTCAAAGGTTCTTTCTTTCGTTCTTTTTTCTTTCAAACAAAGAAAAAAGGACATCGTTTCCTCTTTTTTCAAAGAAATCTGTAGGTAAATCAATAAATTAAAGTAATTCAAAATTTCATGCGTGAGCCATGAAAAAATTTCCAAACCATCTTGACAAGTATGAATGATTATGATACAATAGAAAATAAATAAGGGAGTAATCGACGCGTGTCGTAGTAAAGTCAACAACATGAACCCCTGCGGGTTCTGGCTTTATTTGAAATGATGAGACTTATCTGTTCCGCAGAACAGGTAGGTCTTTTTTGTTTTTTATAAAACCGTATTCCGCTTGAACCGAAGTGCGCCGTTCTCTCAAAAAATAAATAGAAGGAGTCTGAAATGAAAAACAAAAAAATTGAGCAAGGCAAATCCTGTGAAACTTCTCAACACAATCAGCAGGCACTTCACACGGCTGAAAAGAAAGCGTATTTGCAAAACGCCTCCGATGTTCTGAACGCACTTTCCACCACCGAAGAAGGTCTGGATCAAGCCCAAGCGGAAAAACGTCTGGAACAAAACGGAAAAAACAAGCTTGCGGAAGGCAAAAAAGAATCTATGCTCCATCGGTTCTTCAAACAGTTTACCGAACCGATGACAATCATTCTTTTGGTTGCTGCTTTGATTTCGGGCATTATGTCTATCGTGGAACAGCATTTCCCCGAAGACGTGATCATCATTATGGCAGTCGTTATCATCAATGCGATTCTCGGCGTGGTTCAGGAAAGCAAAGCCGAAAAAGCCATCGAAGCCTTGCAGGAAATCGCAAAAGCAACCTCCAAAGTTATCCGTAACGGTCATCAGATGAATATTCCCAGCGAAGATCTCGTCGTGGGTGATATTATCGTATTGGAAGCAGGCGATGCCGTTCCCGCAGATGCAAGAATCATCGAATGCGCAAGCATGAAAATCGAAGAAGCCGCACTCACAGGCGAATCCGTTCCCGTTACCAAGCAGGCAGAAATCCTGCATGCAGACAAAAACGGCGACGTTGCGCTCGGCGACCGTAAAAATATGGTATTCATGGGCAGCACCGTGGTTTACGGCAGAGGCAAGGCTGTCGTTACCGCAACCGGTATGGATACCGAAATGGGTAAGATTGCGGACGCGCTCGCACAGGCACAGGAAGGCAAAACACCCTTGCAAATGAAGCTTTCCCAGCTCAGTAAGGTTCTGACCTATCTCGTGATCGGTATCTGCGTGATCATTTTCGGTGTCCGTATGCTGCAGGCAGGCGCAAACGGCGATATCCATCTTGACGAAGTCCTCGATACCTTCATGATCGCAATCTCGCTTGCCGTTGCCGCTATTCCCGAAGGTCTGGCAACGGTCGTTACCATCGTGCTTTCCATCGGCGTTACCAATATGTCGAAGAGAAACGCCATCATCCGTAAACTGACTGCCGTGGAAACTCTCGGCTGTACACAGATCATCTGTTCCGATAAAACAGGTACACTCACACAGAATAAAATGACGGTCGTTGACCATTACGGCTCCGATGAAAAACTCCTCGCAAATGCCATGTCCCTCTGCTCCGATGCGGAATTTGATGAAGAAGCCGGAACCGCAGTGGGCGAACCCACCGAATGTGCGCTCGTCAATTATGCGCAAACGCTCGGACTCGGCAAAAATGAACAAAAAAATATGTTCGTCCGTGTAGGCGAGGTCCCGTTCGATTCCGGACGTAAGATGATGACCACCGTTCACAATGAAAAGGGTAAGCTCATCCAGTTTACCAAGGGCGCGCCCGATGAAATTCTCAAACGCTGTACCCTCATGCGCAAAGACGGCAAAACCGTTCCCATGACAGAAGCACTCAGAAAAGAAATTCTGACCGCAAACAAAGCCATGGCAGACAAAGCACTCCGCGTGCTTGCGGTTTCCATGAAAAATCCGGATACCATGCCCACGGTTTATACCTCTGAAGCGCTCGAAAACGAGCTTTGCTTCGTGGGACTTGTCGGTATGATCGACCCTGTCCGTCCCGAAGTCAAACCCGCCATTGACGAATGCCGCAGCGCAGGCATCCGTCCGATCATGATCACAGGCGACCATAAGGATACCGCCGTTG